>JAIYAA010000215.1 GCA_027489295.1 Sphingomonadales bacterium
CCCATCAGGAAGCGGCGGCCGAACTTCTCGAACCGGCCCTGCAGCGCGCGATCGCCATAATAGGTCTCGAACGGTTCGTCGGTCAGGTTGTTCGCCTGGAACATCAGCTTCACGCCGCGCAGCTTCGAATCCCAGGGGAATTCGTAGCTGGTGTAGAAGTCCAGCACCGTTTCGGGCGCATTGAACAGGATGCGGTCGGTGTCGCCCAGCTCGGTGACATAGGCGGAGCGATAGCGGCCCGCGATGCGCGCCTCGAAGCCCCATTTGTTGAAGTAGAGCGAGGCATTGCCGACATGCTTCGACAGGCCCGGCAGCGGCGTCGCGCCCAGCGCATTGTCCGCCTCCGTCACCGTGATGTCGCTGTCGGTATAGCTGTAGTTGAGGTTCACGCCGAAGCCGTCGAAGGGCGCGGGCAGGAAGGTGAACGCCTTCTGCAGCCCGACCTCGACCCCCTTGATCGTGCCGCCATTGCCGTTGACCGGCTGGGTGAAGGCAACGGTGCGCGGAATGCCGTTCGCATCGGGCAGGGTACGCTCGGTCACCTGGCGGGTGATGTAGGTGCCCAGGTCCTTGTAGAAGCCGGAAATGGTGAGCGCGCTGTCGCGATCGAAATACCATTCGACCGTGGCATCGAGCTGCTTGGCGCGGAACGGCTCGAGCAGCGGGTTGCCGCCGCTGGCGTTCGGCGTGCCGAAGTCGAACAGGCCCGAGCCGGCGTTGAGATCGTCGAGCGGCGGCCGCGCGATCGCCTCGCTCGCCGCGAAGCGGATCTGCAGCTTGCTGGTCGGCTTGAAGGTGAGGTTGAGGCTGGGCAGCCAGTCATAGAAGTCGTTGCGGACGCGGATCGGCGTGACGACGGTGGCGCTGGCATTCTGCGAGAGTGCGGTGCTGCGCGAATCCGTTTCGGTGCGCACGACGCGCAGGCCGACATTGCCGGTGAACGGCACGCCGAACAGTGCCCCGTCCAGATCCACCTGGCCATAGAGTGCCGAGGTCTTCTCCTCGACGCGCCACGAACTGGTGCTGTCGAAGATGCTTTCCTGCGGGTTGATCCGGCCGAACAGGCGCTCGACGGTGCGGTAGATGTCGATCGACTGGATCGCCGGCAGCCCGGCAAACTCGCCCTTGAAGCGATAGGTGCCGTTGATCAGCGACGGATCGAGCACCGTGCGGTTGGCCGCCGCGATGTCGCCGAACTGCGACATCGCCTTGTAGGTCTTGGTACGCTCGGTGTGGCGCACGCCGAAGCGGATCGCCGCAAGCGGCCCTGCGCCGATCTCGCGCTGGATGTCGCCGGTCAGCGTCAGCAGATCGTCCTTGATCCGCGCGGCACCGCCATTGGGGATCTGGAAGCGCGCGACGCGGAACAGCGAGGGATCGGTGAGGCTCGTGTTGAACGACATCACCGGGACGCTGTCATTGCCCGAGCGGAAGGTGGCGCTGGGGCGGAAGTTGAACGGATCGGTCTGCAGCGTCAGATATTGCTGGTTGCGGGTCGTCGTGGAGTAGCCGACGTCGCCGCTCAGCTTCCAGCCGTCGGCGGGGCGCCACACCGCATTCATGCCGCCGGCGTAGAGATCGTCCTTGAAGAAGAAGTTCTCGTTCACACCGTTGATGGTCTGGCCATAGTCCTGCACGCCGGTGATAGTGGCGCCGGTGACATAGCCGTTGCGGGTGGTCACGCCGGTGATGTTGTTGCCGAAAGCGAGGCTGCCGACGCGGAAGCCGCGCTGCGTCTCCTCGAACGAGACATGGCTGTAGAGGAAGTCGCCGTTGAGCTCGAGCCGGTCGCTCGGGCGCCACTGGACGGCCGCGACCGCGCCGTGGCGGATGTCGTCGCCGCCGCGCTCGAGCGCTTCATAGCCATAGGGAATGTCGTCCTGCGCCGCGCCGCCATGGCCGGGCGCACCGCTGCCGTTGCCGTCGAGGTCGGCAAAGCTGTTCTGATAGCGGAAGATGTTGGTGCGGACCGTCGCCACCGACTGGCGCCGGCCCGAATAGCCGACGGCAAGGCCCAGCGTGTCGTCGAGCAGTTGGGTGACCACCGAGGCGCTGGCGATATATCCCCAGGGCGACGTGTCGGTCACGTCCTTGGCGAGATCGCTGTAGATCGCGCGCGCGTTCAGCGCGATCTTGGTTTCCTTATAGTCCAGCGGGCGCACCGTCTTCAGGTCGACCTGGCCGGCGAGCCCGCCTTCGACCTGCGATCCGGTCGGCGTTTTGTACACCGATGCGCCGGTGAGGAGCTCGGCGGGGAACTGTTCGTAGCGGATGTTGCGGCTGCCTTCGGCCGAGGCGATCTCGCGGCCGTTGAGCAGCGTGTTGACCAGGTTCGGCCCCATGCCGCGGATCGAGATCTGCGTGCCGTTGCCGCGATCGCGATTGGTGGCGAGACCGGGCAGGCGCGCGAGCGATTCGGCAATCGACGCCTCGGGCAGCTTGCCGAGATCCTCGGCGGCGAGTTCTTCCACCACGCGGTCGGCATTCCGCTTTGCCGCCAGCGAGGTGCGCAGTGACTGGCGATAGCCCGTGACGATGATGTCGTTCGGCTGCGTGTCATCCTGCGGGGCCGCGGTCGCGCTCTCGGCGGCTGCCTGTTCCTGCGCGAGGGCAGGGGTCGCGATCGCCGCCATGCTCACCGCAGCGAGCGCCAAGAATTTTGATTTCACGCTTATCCTCCCCGTCACACCCGGGCGGCATTACGGGCCGCCCGATGATTAATCATACAAATTATTAATGTGACAAAAATGTAATGTCCAGAGAGGTTCGGAAATTTGCGGCGGTCAGCTGCGCCGGGGCAGCAGCTGGATCACACCTCCCGTCAGGCCGTCCGCGGTCGCACGGATGCGGAGCGGGGCGGCACTGGTGCCGATCCGCACGATCGCCTGGGCAAGTCCGGCAAAGGCACGGCGCTCGCTCGCCGCGTCGGCCTCCAGGCTGGTCGGATCGCCATTGCCGACTCCGATGACCTTGCCGTCGCCTTCGACGTGGAAGCGGATCCGGTTCGCGGCGTCAGGCACCGCACGGCCCCTGGCATCCAGCACTTCGGCGCGCACCATCACCACGTCGCGTCCGCTGGCCACCGGCGTGCGGCGGTCGCAGCTGAGCTCGATCGCGGCGGCCGGGCCTGCGGTTTCGCGTACGTCGCGCGCGGTGCGCTTGCCGCGGTCATAGCCGCGGGCCTCCAGCCTGCCCGGTGCATAGGGCACGCTCCACGCCAGATGGCGATTGCGCGGCATCGGCTTGCGCCCGAGCGAGCGGCCGTTGAGCAGCAGCTCCACCTCGGCACAGTTGCCGTGCACCCACACCTCGATTGGCTGGCCCTCGCGGCCCGGCCACGTCCAGTGCGGCAGCAGATGCACCATCGGCTGATCTGGGCGCCACCAGGCGCGGTAATAATAGTAGTTGTCCTTGGGGAAACCGCAGGTGTCCAGAACGCCGAAATAGCTCGAGATGCTCGGGAATTCCGCATAGGGCGTGGGTTCGCCGCGATAGTCGAAGCCGGTCCAGATGAAGCCGCCGGCAATGTCGGGCCGGGTGGCGGCGATCGTCCACCATTCCTCCGCGGTGGAAGCCCACCAGGGATGTTCGGTATCATAGGCGCGGACCACGTGTTTCGCCGCGTCATTGGCATAGGCGCCGCGGGTGGAGACGGTGCTGCCGGTCTCCGAACCATAGACCGGCACGCTCGGATGCTGTGCCTTGAAGCCGGGGATCTTGTCCGTGCGGTAGTTGAAGCCGACCACGTCGACCACCTTCGCCGCGCCGGCGTCCCAGCTGTTGTCGAACGCGAAGGTCGTCGGGCGGGTGGGGTCGAGGGTGCGCACCAGATCCTGCATGACCTGGGTAACGCGGGCACCGCGTGCGGTTCCCTGTTGCGGTTCCTCGTTCCCCAGCGACCAGGCGATGATGCAGGGATGGTTGCGGTCGCGCCGCAGGATCCGCGCCAGCTCGTCCATCGCGGCGGGATCGCTGCTGTTGCGGCGCGCCTCGACGATCATCAGCATGCCCTTGGCATCGCAAAGGTCGAGCAGCGCCGTGGCGGGCGGATTGTGCGCGCTGCGCCAGGCGTTGGAGCCCATGCTCTGCAGCTGATCGATCCGCCACGCATGCAGCGCGTCCGGAATGCCGGTGCCGACGCCGGCATGGTCCTGGTGGTTGCAGGTGCCGAGCAGCTTCACCGGGCGCTCGTTGAGCAGGAAGCCGCGTGCCGCGTCGAACCGGACCGTCCGGATGCCGAAGGGCGTCTCGTAGCGATCGATCACCCGGCCCCCGGCGACCAGCTCCGATCGCAGGCGATAGAGGCGCGGCGTGTCCACCGACCAGAGTTGCGGTGCCGAAATGCGGCCCTGCGCGCGGTGGTCGATCGTGGCGCCCGCGGGCACGGTGACCGGCGCGTCGGCCAGGGTGGCGACGATCTTGCCGTCGGGGCCTAGGATCTGCTGGCGGACGAGCAGTTCGGCCGGCATCTTGCCGCTGTTGCGCAGTTCCAGCTCGATCTCCGCGGCGGCGCCCTGCGGGTCGAGCGTCGTGCGCACGACGCTGCCCCAGCGGGGCACATGGACGGGCGCGGCGCGCACCAGATCGACATGGCGATAGATGCCGGCGCCTTCGTAGAACCAGCCCTCGCCCAGCGATGCATCGACGCGCACCGCGATGACATTGGCGCCGCCGTCATAATCGAGGAAGTCGCCGATCGGCACCGAGAAGGGCGCATAGCCGCTCTCGTTGCGGCCGGCGACATAGCCGTTCACGAACACGGTGCAGTCGCGGAATACGCCGTCGAATTCCAGCCACAGCACCCGGTCGCGGTCGGCGGCGGTCACCTGGATCGGCGTGCGATACCAGCCGACGCTGTTCTCCGGAAAGTCTCGGCCGATTGCCTTGAAGCCGTGTGCGGCGGCAGCGTCCTCTTCGTCCTTCTTGGCCGGCTTGGCCGGCTTGGCGAAGGGCAGGGCGACAGCCCAGTCATGCGGGACCATCACCGCCTCCCAGCCGCGATCGTCGAAGGCGGGCGCGCTGGCCTCCGCCGTCACCCCGGCCTTGGCATAGGTGCGCTGGTGACGTCCGAAGCCGAAATCCTTCTCGATGTCGGTCGCATGGCCGAGGTGGAAGCGCCAGTCGGCCAGACGATCGACGCGGCGCGGCGAGTCCGCCGCGTCGCCTGCCGACAGGGTGGTGGCGGCACGCGCGGCGCCGCCGACGACCGGCAGGCCCGCGGCCCCGGCAAGGCTGCCCAGAACGATGGCGTCGCGGCGAGAAATCTGCACGTTCACTCTCCCGGTTGGAGGAGATGCCTGCCCGGTCCGGGCAGCATCTTCGCTTCGAATGGCCCACATGGGGCGAATGGCGCGTGGTGGGGTAGCAACCGACGGTCCGCCCTGCAGCGGAGACCGTATGTCGACAGCGCGCTGGCAGCACCGGACCTTTGTCGCGGACAATGATCGGCGGCTGCCGCCGTCGCCGTGAATGGCGAAACGCTCCTCCTCACGCGTGGCGCCAACCATGGCGACACATTTATAAGATAAGTATGGTTATCGAAGTTGCCGGGACAGTTCAAGCGCTTCGAGGCCGATCGTCGGGAGAATCGCTGCCAACGGCGTGGCGCGCCCGAACGGCTGCGGCCGGGTCTGCCATGGCAGACGCGCGGCGGGACAATGCATGGGAAGGGATCGATAAAACGATCCCGGATAGGGGACGGGGGCAGCGCCCGCCGTCCCCGTGCTTTGCTCAGCGCACCGCGTCGGGCAGATAATAGCTGGTATGCGGCGGCTGGTTGTAGGACGTGTTCTGCCAGGCGATGCCTTCGCGATAGACGCGGTCGTGCATCAATGTGGTGAGCTTGTAGGTGGTCGGATAGGGCGTGGCGAAGATCCGTAGCTTGGTGCTGTCGGCACTCGGCAGGATCACCTCCTCGCGCCAGTCGCCAAGAATATCCGCCTGCAGCGTGGGCGTGGCCTTGGTCGAGTTGTTCGACTTGGAATCCGCCGCCGTCATCAGCACGCGGGTGGTCTGGGTGGTCCAATCCCACTTGCTGATCGTCACGTTGTCGAGAAGCTCGCGCAACGTGTCGCCGTCCCAGTAGATCGCGAAATTGGTCGATCCCGGCTTGGCGGTGTTCGCGATGACCTGCCCGGTGGCGCTGCGCAGCTGGCTGCGCGATGACCAGTTCTCGCTACCACGGTATCGCGGATCGATATCGGCGGCGAGGCCGCGGCCATTGTCCGAACTGGCCGTAGCCGACCACAGCACCGCCCCCGTTCGGGCATCGAGCATCGCCGTGCCGATCCCGCCGTTCGAGCCGGGCGATTCATGCACGCCGAACTTTTCCAGGCCTGGGCGATCCGGATCCAGATCGCCGACGTGCATCGCATCGCCATGCCCGAGCTTCTGGCCGGTCGAGGAGCGCGCGGACCACAGCGCGGTGCCGTTGTCATCGAGGGCGAGCGAGCCGTAGAGGATCTCGTCGCGTCCGTCGCCGTCGACATCGGCGATGCTCAGATTATGGTTGCCCTGGCCGGTGGTGGGATTGGCCGCGCTGGTGACGCCGCTGTCGAACAGCCAGCGCTGGGTCAGTTGGCCGTTGCGGAAGTCCCAGGCGGCGATCGCGGTACGGGTATAATAGCCGCGTGCCATGATGATGCTGGGGCGCTGACCATCGAGATAGGCCGTGGCGGCGAGGAACCGGTCGACCCGGTTGCCGTAATTGTCGCCCCAGATCGCGTTGATCTGGGCAGGCGTGGGGTTCTGCGTGTCCGGGTGCCGCCCCACGACATAGTTGACGGTGGAGAGCGCCCGGCCGGTGGTGCCCTGGAAGACGGTCAGGAATTCTGGGCCCGCCAGGACATAGCCATTGGCGTTGCGCCAGTCGGCATTTGCGTCGCCGATCACGCGACCCTGGCCGTCAACCGTGCCGTCGGCGGTCTTGGCCACCACCTCGGCGCGGCCGTCGCCATCATAGTCGAACACCTGGAACTGGGTGTAGTGTGCGCCGGCGCGAATGTTGCGGCCGAGATTGATGCGCCACAGCTTGCGCCCTGCGAGCGTGTAGGCGTCGAGGAAGACGGGTCCCGTCAGGCCGCTCTGGCTGTTGTCCTTGGCGTTGGTCGGCTCCCATTTGAGCACGATCTCGTACTTCCCATCGCCATCGAGATCGCCGACGCTCGCGTCATTGGCCTCGTAGCTGTAGCTGCTCGAGGTGCCGTTCGGCCCCGTGACGACGCCGTCTGCAGGCTTGTCGAGCGGGATCACGCCCGCGCCATTGGCCCAGACCGAGGCGGAGAAGGCGCGATCCTGCTCGACGCCGTTCGCGATCACCTTGATCGCATAGGTGTCGCTTGCCCCGCCGCCGGTATCGACGAAGTTGGTGGGGCCGGACAGCGGCTGGGCGTTGAGCCGCTGGCCGTTGCGGTACAGATTGAAGGCCGTGGAGGCGCCGTCGGTGGCAAGGAGGCGCCAGCTCACCAGAACGCCGCCATCGATGGCGGGAACGGCGACGACGCCGCGGTCCAGCCGCTCGATCTGCTGTGCGGTGGCGGGCGCGGCGCCGGCCAGCACGGCGGCAAGCGCCGCAGCTGAAATGCCGCAGATAGTCCGTGTCGAACGTTTCATGGCATGCTTCTCCTAGGATGTGCGGATCCGATGTCCGCCTTGAAGGGCGAGGGTGGGGCGATCAGGCGAAGCTGCGTGCCGGGCGCGCACGGCGCCGCCGCAGCACACCGCCGGATGCGCCGACGCCAATCGCGAGCACGGTCCAGGCCGCCGGCTCCGGCACTGCGGTAAAGCTGATCGCGCCATTGAACGCGCGATCGGGAGTCACCCCGCCGAACGCATCCGCACCATAGCCGACCCGGAGCGTCAGCGGTCCGCTCGCCGCCTGCACCGCGCCCGACGCCGTCGCGCTGTTGGAATAGCGCACCGAGAAGGCACCGCCATCGGTGATGTAGAATCCATGCGTGCCCGCCGACAGCGTAAGGTCGGCAATGTCGAGCAGCGTGGGCGCGCCTTCGCCGGCCGTGGTCAGTGCATCGAAGGTACCGATCAGCGTCCAGCTGCCGGGATCTGCCAGCGCCCCGCCGATGCCGCCGGCGCGATGATAGACCCGATAGTCATAGGTGCCGAACTCCGCGTTCAGATCGAAGGAATGCAGGAGAAACGTCGACGTGCTGGAGAGATCGAACAGGATCCCGTCATTGCCATTGCCCCCCGCATAGCCCGCAGTCAGTGTCGCCGCGGCCGCCGGGGCCGCGACGAGCATCGCCGCGCCCGTGAGGATCGACAGTGCCTGTATCATCCATTCTCTCCCTGTTGATGGTGTGATTGCGCGGCGCCGCGCGTCATGCCCCTGCGGGCAGCATGCCGAGGCGCGATGCTTCGCGTTCCTCCGGCGTGGCGGGTTGCGGGGGCGCGGCAGGGGATGCCGCGGTGCCGGCAGTGAGTTCCGCGCCGCTGCGCTCGCCCGAAGGCGGGCGCGGCTCGGGACGGAGACCGCGAAGGCCGGCGGGCACGGGCTCGCCGGAGCCGCCCAGCCGCTGGGGCAGATCGATCCGCAGCCGCGCGTTGCCATCGGCCAGGATCACGTGACCGCGTGCGATCTCTGCCAAGACGATGTTGCCCCGGATCGGCGCGCCTCGTCGGAACCAGCGAGGCGCTTCGCCATGGGCGGCGAGGAGCGCGGTATCGGCGAGAGGCTTGCCGATGCCGTGCAGCTCGAAATCGCCAAGCGGCGCGGCAGAGGCTGTGGGCGGCGGCATCGCCGTTGGATCGCGGTCATCCCTGGACAGGATGCGAACCATGCCGCGCGGGCTTTCCTCGCGCGCGCCGGGTGCAAGCAACGCCCATGCGCCGCCGATCGCAAGCGCAAGCGCCGCGCACATCCCCAGGCGCCGCGCTGCACCGGTCGTGCGCGCGACGGCCTTGCCGCCAGCATCCATCTCCACCTCGCTCGGCACTTTGTGCCAATTATCGAGTCGACGTTCCAATTGTTGAACTGATACCGCAATGTTCACCTGCGATCAATGCAACCGTCCGCGCGCGGAGGGTTGAACGGCAGTTGCAATGCGGTTTGCGGCGTTACGGCCTGATCGCGGCGAGCCGCTCGCGGACCCAGCGGAGGCTTGGATCGGCCTGGGTTCGTTCATGCCATGCGAGCACCTTGGTGAAGCCCGGGATGGCCAGCGGCGGCTCGGCAAGGATCAGGCCCGGCTCCGCGCGAACCAGGCGGAAGGGCAGCAGCGCGCAGCAGTCGGTGGTTTTGACGAGATCGACGAGGATGGTGAAGTTGGGCACTGAGGCAACGACGCGGCGGCTGCGCGCAACGCCGTGCAGCGCAAGATCCGTCGCGCCGCTGAATCGGGTGCCGTCATGCGACATGATCGCGTGATCGAGCGCGCAAAACCGGTCGAGGTCGAGCGTTTCGGCCGCCGGGTGGCCCGCGCGCAGCACGCATACATAGCGTTCGTCGAACAGGTGCCGGGCGCGAAGCGTCTCCGCCGCCGCATCGGGCGTGGTCAGCGCCAGATCAAGCGTGCCGCGCTCCATCTGCGCGACCATGGTCCCGGCGTCGACCGGTCGGACCGAAACGCGAATGCCCGGCGCCTCGCGTCGCAGAAGTGCGAGGAACGGGAGGATCAGCACGCGCTGGGCATAGTCGGTTGCCGCGATGCTCACGACCCGTTCGGCCCGCGCAGGATCGAAGGCGATCGGCTGCAGGATCGCTTCGATCTCCGCGAGCGCGGCCTTGAGCGGCACCGCGAGCGCTTCGGCCCGCGGCGTCGGCAATATGCCGCGCTGGGCCCGCACGAACAGCGGATCGTCGAAGGTGTCGCGCAGCCGTGCCAGCATGCCGCTGACCGTCGGCTGGGTGAGCGACAGCCGGGCGGCCGCTGCCGTCACGGAGCGCGTATCGAGCAGCGCATCGAGCGCCTTGAGCAGATTGAGATCCAGCGCTCTGATATCCGTCATGGCGATCGATCCTATCGCCAGCCATGATTTTCACAATGGCAGGAGGCACAGCCCAGCGCCGCCAGGCAAGGCGGAACGCCCGTGCCGGCGGCGCGGCACGGGCGTCGGGATCAGGCCATCAGGATCTTGTCGAGCGCAATCCGGAACTTGGCCATGTCGTCGGCCGATCCCACGGTCACGCGCGACATGGTGGGGTACGCCGACCAGGCTCGCCCGATCTGGACGTTCTGGGCAAGGAAGGCGTCCATCATCTGCTTGGGCGTCTTCGCCTTCCAGTCGACCATGAACATGTTGGCGTGGCTGCCCGGCAGCACCTTGAGGCCGCGGCTCTCGATATGGGCGATGGTCTTTTCGCGCACCGCGACCATCTCGTCGCGCCGGGCCTTGATCTCGGCGGCCAGCGGCAGCGAGGCAGTGCCGCAGGCGACGGCGGTCATCGGCAGCATGTTGCTGACCTGGAAGCCGTCATATCGCATCATCTTCTCGTGCAGCGTCGGCGCCGCGAAGGTGAGGCCGAGGCGCATGCCCGCCATGCCGAACAGCTTGGAGAAGGTGCGCATCACCAGCACGTCGCTCCGCGATGCCACGAGCTTGGCGGCATTGGCCGTGCCGGCGAAGTGGATATAGGCCTCGTCGACGACGAGCACTGCGTCCTTGGGCTTGTTCTCGGCCAGCCAGACGATGTCCTCGATCGGCGTCAACGTGCCGGTCGGATTGTTGGGCGAGCAGACATAATAGAGCCCGGCATTGGGATCGGCCGCCAGCATCGCCTTCACGTCGTGCTGGTAGTTCGGCCCCAACGGCACCTTCGTCACCTTCGCCCCCAGCCAGGCGCCGGTCCGCCAGATCTGTTCGTAGGTCGGGTCGGCAGTGACGATGCCGCGGCTGGGGGAGGCGAAGGTAACGGCAACCCGGTTCAGCGGGTCGCTGGAACCGGGCCAGGCGCGGATGTGCGTCGCCGGCAGACCCTCCACGGCCGAGACGGCGGCGAACAGCTTCTCATGCTCGTTGTTCGGCTCGTAGCGATTGCCTTCGGTGACGATCTTCATCGCCGCCGCCGCGCCCGCCGGCAGCGGGCCCGTCCAGCATTCGTTGGAGCCGATGCGAACAGCACCGACCACCGCCCTGGCCGATTGCTGGGCGAGGGCCGGGGCGGCACGGCCGATCGCCACGGTGCCGCCGAGCAGTGCGGCGATCCTCCCCAGGTCGCGGCGCGAATAGCCGCGATCGTGCAGGTCCTCGGCGATTTCGGGGGTCTTGAGTTTTTCGAGCAAGGTCATGTCGGTCTCTCCCTGAAGATAGTGCGGACGCGCCTCAGAACTTGAGCGCATTGTGGAACATCAGAAGCGAAATGACGATGAGGTAGATGCCGAACACCCGCTTCAGCATCGCGGGCTGGAGTGAGTGCGCCGCCGCGACGCCGAGCGGCGCCGTGAGCATCGACATCGAGGCGATGGCGAGGGTGGCGGGCAGGTTGACGAAGCCGAGCGAGCCCCAGGGCAGTCCCGGCTCGCGCAGGCCGATGATGGCGAAGCCGATCGCGCTGGGAATGGCGATCAGCGTGCCGATGCCGCTGGCGGTGCCCACCGCGCGGTGGATCGATCGGCCGCACAGCGTCATCACCATGATCGCGATCGTGCCCCCGCCGATGCCGAGCAGCGAGGAAAAGGTGCCGAGCCCCCCGGCGATTGCGACGCGGGTCACGCCTATCGGCATCTGATCGCTGATCACCTTGTTGCCCAGGCGCGGCACCAGGAAATTGATCGACATCAGCAGCACGCCGCTGGCGAACACCAAGGTGAGCACGCGCCCGTCGACATGGCTGGCGAGAAGCACGCCGATGCCGTCGCCCAGCACCACCCAGGGCGCCCAGGTCTTGAGGATCTCGAAATCCACCGACCCCCGCTTGTGGTGGCTCATGACCGATCGGATCGAGGTGATGATGATTGTCGCGGCAGAGGTGCCGATCGCGACATGGGCATATTGGCCGTGCTCCCCGCCGAGCAGCGGCAGCATGACGAGCAGGGCCGGCACGACGACGAAGCCGCCGCCAATGCCGAACACGCCGCCGGCGAAACCGGCAGCGAGCCCGGCGGCCAGCAGACCCAGCAGCGGGACCAGCCAGTCCATCGAAGATGAAAGCAAGTGCAGCACTCCCGAACAATGTTTTTCAACGCGACACGCCGGTCGGGAGCGGGGGCTCCCGACCGGCGTTCCTTCAGAATTTCAGGCTGATCCGGCCGTAATAATAGCCGCCGTTGATCCCGTAGGGCGAAATGGTGGGATAGAGATTGCTCGAATAGGCCCGGGATCCGGAGAGAAGCTGCGGATCGCGGATGTTTTCCGCAGACCGCTTCGTCGGATAATGGTTGAACAGGTTGTTGGCGCCGATCGAAAGCTTGATCGGTTTCAGCACCTGCACGCTCAGTTCGGCATCGGTGATGAAGGCGGCGTTGACCGGCACGATGGTATCGGCACCGCGCAGCGGGCTGTTGCCCGGCGTCGATTCCAGCGCATAGACGCGGGAATAATAGCTCTCGCGCAGGTTCAGGCTGAGGATGCCGCGGGTCCAGAACGCCCCGAAGGTCGCGCGGAACTTGGGCGTGCTGTTCTCCAGCTGCACCAGGCTGTAGCGATCGATCAGCGCCGAGCGGCTGGGATCGGTGCGGTTCACATAGAGGGCGGCGGGCAGGCCGGAGACGCCGCGTACCTTGTTCTCGTTGTAATTGGCGGTCAGCGACCAGTCGACATGGCCCAGGTCGCCGAAGTCGGTGGCGTAGTTGGCGGTGAAGTCGATGCCGCGAGTGCGCACCTTGGCACCGTTCACGAAGGTCTGCACCGAGACGGAGCCGTCGATGTTCCGCTCGCCGTTGACGTCGGTCAGGACATAGCTGGGGATCGATCCGCCCAGCGCCGAGGCGACCGCATTGTACACCGATTGCTGGTTGTAGGTCAGGTAGTTGTCGGCATTGTAGGCAACGCAGCGGCTGGCATTGGAGCCGCTATAGCCTTGCGGGCAATATTGGCCGCGGAAACCGTAGAACGAGCTGGAAATGAGGATGCGGTCGCGGATGTCGATCCAGTAGCCGTCGACCGTCACGCTCAGGCGCTTGGCGGGATGGAAGACGAAGCCGGCGCTGAAGTTGGTCGATTTCTCCGGCTTCAGGCCGCCGAAACCAAGCGCCGCGCCGGCGGCCGAGTTGGCCGGCAGCACGCCCGAAATGCCGCTGGGAGCCACGTTGATGCCCGAGTAAAAGCCTTCCGCGAGCGTCGGCGCGCGGAAGCCGGTGGAGACGGTGCCGCGCACCGCGAAGGCGCTGGAGAGGTCGTAGCGGCTGGTCAGCTTGAAGACGGTGGTGCCGCCAAAATCGCTGTAATGTTCGTGCCGCACCGCGCCGTCGACCAGCCAGGCGCTGGTCGGGCGGATGCTGAGGTCGAGATATTGCGAGAAATCGGTCCGGTGGTGGTTGCCCGCGTCGTTGGGGCTGTAGCCGAAGAAGGACTGGGCGCCCCCGCCATAATAGGAGGCCGGGTCGCCGGCGACGATGCCATAGGTCTCGCGTCGCCACTCCAGGCCGCCGGCGAGCGTGGCGGGCTCGCTCAGGCCGAGCTCGATCGGGTAGGTCAGATCGAGCGTGTTGCTCCACTGGCTCGCTTTGAAGTCGCCATTGTGGAACTCGGTGGGGGTGAAGCCGGTGGCGCGATACAGCTGGGCGTTGCCGGATCGCTCGACATAGACGCCGACGAAATCGTCGCCATAGGTGGAGGCGATGTCGAACGTGCCGGCGCCGAGCGGTCCTCGGAAGCCCGCGGTCATCGCGTAGTCGGTCTCGCGCACGGCCTCCAGCGGCTGGAATCCGCCTGGATAGAAGGGAACACCGGCTGCGCTGACGATCACGTCCGGCGTGCGGACATTCTCATAGGCGCGCGCGTATTTGTGACCGTAGCTGCCAAACCCGTAAAGCTCGAAGCCGCCGCCGAAATCATAGCCGGCATTGGCCATTACCGAGGTCTGGTTGATCTCCGGATCGCCCAGGATCCGGTTGGTATAGGGATAGCTGGAGAGCGAGCGGATCGCCGGGTAGAGCGACAGATAGCGGATGGCCGTGGCGTTGTTGCCATAGACCTGCGGATTGATATCGCCGCGGAAGCTGAATCCCTTCTTCTTCTTTTCGACCGTCAGGTTGACATAGGCGTTCTCGATCGGCGCGAAGCCTACATTGGCGGACACCGCATAGGTCTTGCCCCCCTCGTCGTAATAGCGCCCGCCCGTCGCGTTGATCACGCCGCCGTGATCGGCCTTCTTCTGGATGATGTTGATCACGCCGGCGATCGCATCGGTGCCGTATTGTGCGGCGGCACCGTCCTGCAGCACCTCGATGTGATCGATCGAATCCGGCAGGATGAAGCTGATGTCGGGTGCGGCACTGCCGCCATAGGGGCCACCTGCTACGGATACGTTGGCGGTGCCGTGCCGGCGCTTGCCGTTGAGCAGGACGAGCGTGTGGTTGGGGCTCAGGCCGCGCAGCTTCATCTGCAGATTGTGGGCCTGGAGATCGCTGCCGAAGGCTTGGGCCTGCACGCTGGGCAGGTTCTGGGCGAGGGCCTGGATCAGGTCCGGCTGGCCGGTACGCGACAGTTCCGCGGCGCTCAGAAGCTGGATGGGCGCCGGGCTGTCGGCGGCGCGGAGACCCGTCACGCGGGTGCCGGTGACGATGATGTCGCCGCCGTCCTGTGCCGGCGCCGCGCTGTCCTGTGCACAGGCCGGCGTGGCGGCGAGCGCCAGGGTAATGGCCATTGCCGTGAACGATACCGTTTCGCGTAATTGCATTCGATCATGCCCCCCGAGGCTGATGGTTGACGCTTGTTCGCTCCTGACCTGACCTGTTGTTTTCTCGTTGTTCTCGTTCTTGTTTTTGTTCTTCGGTGCCGGCAGCCGGGCACGGACGTCCATTCCCGCAAGCGGCATCGCTGCGGGCGGCGGATCGCGCCGGAATACGCGTCGATGTTCCGCCTCCCGGGAGGCGGACAAGGTGCATCCTTCCGTGGCCGAGCAGGGCCGCGGGCAATGTCCGACGATACTGGGTACAAACCGGGCGGAACCGCGCCGCGACTGCTGTGCGGCTACATCTTGCGGTTTCTCGCCAGACAGGAACGAGCGACCCCTAGCAGGCCCGCGATGCGTTCCACGCCTTCATGCGTAGCGGATCCTGCGGCATCGTCACCGATGCAGACGCGCGAAGGACCCGCGCGGTGCCTAGTGTTGCCGCGGCTCTTGTGCTGCTAGTGCGAACGCTGGTGGCGCTCTGCGCCAACTGGGCATCGTGGCGATGCCGTCTTGAAACTGGTCGGCCATTTGATCTCTCCCTTTCGGCTCAAAGCGCCGGTTCAGTCAGCCGCCCCAAACGTTTTTCTTTGTTGCTAAGTGGATGCTATCTCGGGGGCGGGGGATGTCAAGGCGGCAAACACGACGAATGTAACTTTTTTGTCGCGCGTGCGTCATCCGCATGCCGTGCATTCCAAAACGAGCCGAGATGGCGACGCAAAATTTCCGCCTTCGATCCGCCTTCGAAGTGCAAGCCAACCCACTGAAACGTTGGCAACGTTTCCAACGCTAGGACCCGATCCGTTGGCGAGCCTTCCGGAAGATGCAGCCAAACACGTAAGAAAGGAAACTGACGTGCAAGGCGGAGCATTAATCCAGATATATTTCAGTAAAAACTAGGCAGGTCCGTGATATAATGCTGATTTTCTCGTATTAAGTGCAGACTTAAGGGGATGTGTAACAAATCTATACTTCTGGTTTACGGAAGATTCACAGGTATTTCGCCTATTGTTAAAATGCAAATGGCTATCTGCAACAAAATATAACAATATTTTCGTCCCATCGGCATTTTTTACGCCCCGTTAACTCTGTTGCCGTTAGCTGGCCCCGGGGCGGCGTCCGTGTGTGGGCGGCGCAAGCGGGCGGCCGCTCGCTGGTGCTTAAAAGGGAACGGGTTGGTGACTGTGATGAACTCCGCATATGTCTCGCTGCGGTATGGTATCTCGACGGCGGCACTGTTGACGGCAATCGCCGTCCCCGCATTTGCACAGGATACGACGCCGGCGTCCGCGCCAAGTGCTGCCGCGGAGCAGACCGTTGCACCGCAGGACCCCGCCGCGCAGGCGCAGCAGGGGGCTGCCGAAACCGCGGCCCAGACCGATGCGCCGCAGCCGGCCACCATCGTCGTTACCGGCACGCTGTTCCGCGATTCGAACGCCAGCTCGATCTCGCCGGTGACGGTGCTGACCTCGGAGACCCTCCAGCGGGCCAACATCACCACCGCCCAGGACGCGATCCGCTCGGTCTCGGCCGACAGCGCCGGCTCGATCTCCACCGGCTTCCGCAACGGCTTCTCGGCCGGCGGTGCCGCGGTGTCGCTGCGCGGCCTCGGCGTGTCGTCGACCGTCGTGCTGATCGACGGCCTGCGCTCGGCCAATTTCCCGCTGAACGACGACGGCCACAACGCCTATGTCGATCTCAACTCGATCCCGTTCAGCATCGTCGACCGCATCGAAGTCCTGAAGGACGGTGCCTCGTCGACCTATGGTGCGGACGCGATCGGCGGCGTGGTAAACCTGATCAGCAAGAAGAATTTCCAGGGCGTGGAAGGCTCGGTCCAGGGCGGGACCACCGAACAGGGGGATGGCTCGCACTATCGCGCAACGCTGACCGCCGGCACCGGGGACTATCAGCAGCAGGGCTGGAACTTCTACGTCAACGGTGAATACACCTATGACGGCTACATCACCAACAGCTCGCGCGGCTATCCGTTCAACACGCTCGACCTGACGCCGAGCGGCCTGACCGACCGCAACCGCAACGACGACTCGCTCACCACCGCCAATCCGCAGGCGGTCGTCACCCGCGTCTCGCAGAGCGACCTCAACAACCCGCTCGCCGGCAAGGTGGGTGCCCCGCTGACCAGCCAGTATCAGCTGCTCAATCCGAACGCCTGCCCCTTCGGCACCTTCACGGTGACCAGCGGCGCCGCCCAGGGCACCGGTTGCAAGCACAATCTGCCCGACGAATACAGCATCATCCAGCCCAAGCAGCAGCGCTATTCGACCACTGCGCGTCTCACCGCGCGCCTGGCGGACAATCTGGAAGCGTTCGCGTCGGCCAGCTATTCGCATTCCGAAGTCAGCATCAAGGGCACGCCCGCTGCCATCCGTGCGACGCAGCCGTTCGGCGGCTCCGCCTCGCTCGCCTCGAGCAGCCCGGGCATCGTCCTGCCGGTCTATGTCTGCTCGGCGGGCATCAACTGCGCCACCGCGGCCGACCGCAAGCTGAATCCGAACAACCCCTATGCCGCCGCCTATGCGAATGATCCCAGCAACGGCGCTGCCCGCATCTATTATCTGTTCGGCGACATTCCGGCCGGCAGCTTCCGCTATGTCGACGTCTTCCGCACAACCGCGGGCATCTCGGGCAGCTTCGGCAACGGGTTCAAGTTCCGCCTCAACGGCGTCTATGCCCGCGACAACTTCGCCGTTACGCAGCGCGGCTTCGTCAACATCCAGGGCCTGTTGAGCGCGATCAACACGGGCGCGTACAACTTCGTCAACCCGGAGCAGAACACCGCGGCGGTCCGCAACCAGATCTCGCCCGAGGTGACGACGCCGTCCTATTCGACGGTGGCGACGATCGGCGGCTCGCTGATCAAGTCGGTGATGCAGCTGGGCGGCGGCGACCTCAACATGGGCGGCGGCTTCCAGATCCGTCGCGAGACGCTGATGAACCGCAACCAGAATGCGAGCCTCGCCTTCTACGGCCTCAACACCTCGTCGGCCCAGGGTCGCCAGACGGTGACCGCCGGCTTCTTCGAAATCGACGCGCCGTTCACCCGCACGCTCGACCTGAACGTGTCGGGCCGCTACGACCATTATTCGCAGGGTTACAGCCACTTCTCGCCGAAGGTGGGCGTGAAGTTCAATCCGATCGATGCAGTCGCCTTCCGCGCGACCTATTCGCAGGGCTTCCGCGCGCCGACCTTCGCCGAAAACAATGCCGCCAGCAGCTATGCGGGCTTCTCGTCCTTCACGCCGCCGGCAAGCTTCGTCGCGGCGCATCCGGGCAACTCGGCCTATACCAGCAGCTACAACATCGGCAGCGGCGCGCGCGGCAACCCGGACATCCTGCCGGAAGTCTCGCAGAGCTTCACCTTCGGCACGATCCTGAAGCCGGCCCGCTGGTTCAACATGACGGTCGACTATTATAACATCAAGAAGTCGAACCTGATCGTCAGCGGCCCGCTGCGTGCCGAAGCCATCGCCGCCTATTACAGCAAGACCAATTCGACCGATGGCTGCGCCGCGCTGGCTGCCGTCGGTGCCGGCTACAAGTGCAACGTGATCGATGCGCCGGATCCGGCGAACCCCGGCGCGCTGCCCCGCCTGCTGGTGTTCGACGTCCCCTACGTCAACGCCAACTACCAGGTCAGCTCGGGCATCGACATGCAGGCGAGCGCCCGTATCCGGATCGCCAACAATGTCCGCCTGATCAGCCGTATCGACGTGACCCGCGTCCTGCGCCTCGATCTCGTCACGCCGTCGGGCGTGGTGCAGAAATACGCCGGTACGCTCGGGCCGTACGAACTCTCCTCGGGCGGCGGCACCCCGCGCATCCGCGGCAACTGGCAGAATGCGTTCGAGATCGGCAAGTTCTCGCTCACCGCGACGACCTATTATGTGGGTCGCATCAAACAGGTCGCGGCCGACGAGATCACCCCCGTCAACGGCGTGATCGACCTGTCCTGCGCAAACTCGATGGCGCCGGTGCCCGCCGGTACCCCGAAGACCTACCAGTGCTGGATCCGCCCGTTCATCTATGCGGACCTGAACGCGGCGGTGAAGGTGAACGACAAGTTCCGGTTCTTCATCAACGTGCAGAACTTCACCAATGCCCGCGCGCCGCTTGCATCGGCGGCGTACACCAGCAACCCCAACTATCTGAGCAGCTGGCACTATGCCGGTCTGGTCGGACGCAACTTCAGCGCTGGTGCCAACATCACCTTCTGAACGTAGAAGCCCTTGAACAGGCTCGCGGGGCGGCACCAGGCGTGTCGCCCCGCTTGCTTTTCCCGCTGCCGGCATCCGCGCGGGAGCGGGGAGCGGGGAGCGGGGTGTGGTGCCGGTCGGCCGGCAGGTCGTCCACAGGTTCCACAGGCCGCGCGCTGGACAAGCCCGGCGCCTACCGAATAGCGGACGGCGCATGCCCGTTATTGCTACCATCATGAATTCGAATACCGGCGAACCCATCCAGAAGATGACGTTCGGCCGCATGCCCAAGCCCTGGGCCTCCTTCACGCTCTCGAACGGCGAACTGGTGCAGGCCAGCCGCGTCGACATCGGCAAGCCGGCGCCCGGCAAGGTCGTTGTGCCGGTCCATGTATGGGTAAGCCCCAAGAAAACCGACCGGCAGGACGACTGACAGCTAGAGCCAGCCGCCCTTGAACCCGGCGCGCTGCAGCCCGCGACGGATATGCGGGTTGCGGCGCATCACGTTCCACACCAGGCCGCTGCGCAGATTCTCGATCATCAGCAGGATCGGCCCCTGGTCGATCCCCAGATGGTCGCCATCCACCCAGCCGATCCCGGGCACGATCTTCCCGTGTTTGAGCGGCGCCGTCTTGCGGGTGAGGGTGGGGTTGAAACTGTCGAGAAAGCCGTAGCGGCCATAGATTCCGCGCCCGTAGCGCGCATGCATCGCCGCGATCGCCCGCGTGGCCAGTTCCGGTTCGAACGCGATCGAGGCAGCCGCCGCGGTAGGCGCCAGCGTACCATCGTCACGATCATCGGGCCCGCGCGCCGAGTAGCTGAAGAATGCCCGCTCCCTGCCGCCGATCCGTTGCGTGAAGTCACCGGGGCCGTCACAGGCGGTCAGGCCCCACACATCCTCGCCATAGCCGGCCCAGCCGCCCGGATTGGCCATGGCATAGTTGCGTTGCGCGCGGACCGCACGGCGGCTGTTCTCGAAATAGTCGATGCCCCTGGCCGCCATGTAGGGATCGCGAATGCCGCGAAAGTCGATCCAGCAATGGCTGTACTGGTGAATGAACAGCGGCGCGAAATGGAGATGGGGTTCGCCCCATGTATCGCTCCACTGCGCATCGAAGCGCGCGGTCCAGGCGGCCCATGTCTCGGGCGGCAGCGGATGGCTCGGCGAACCCAGCGCCAACACGTAGAGCAGCAGTCCCTCGTTGTAGATGTTCCAGTCCGCCGGGATGAACCCGCTCTCCGGGTGCCATCCCATCGCAACGAAGGGCGGGCGCGGCGTGATCCAGGTCCAGTCGACCGCGGCGTAGAGCTGGTCGGCGAGGGTGCGGATCTCCGCGTCCTCCGGGTGGTCCGCATCGAACCAGCTTTGCGCGAAGAGCACGCCGCCCAGCAGCAGTGCGGTGTCGATCGTCGAAAGCTCGGCGCGGGCGAAACGACGGCCCTTGGTCACGCCGAGAAAGTGATAGAAGAAGCCCTTGTAGCCGCTGGCGTCGCTCTGGCCGTCGCCCTGCGGGGCGGTGGCGAAGAAGCGTAGTGTCGCCAGCGTGCGGGTGCGGGCCTGGTCGCGGGTGATCCAGCCGTTGATAACGCCGATCGGATAGGCGGTGAGTGCAAAGCCCACCGCGGCGATCGAGGCGAAGGAGGGGGTGGGCCAGCGATCGGGCGCGAGCCCGGTTGCGGGATCGGTGGTGTCCCAGAAATAGCGGAAGGTGCGTTCCTGCAGATCGCGGATCAGCGGGTCTGCGGACGGTGCCATGCCCGTGCCGCCCGGCCGCGTGGCGGGCGGGGTGCACGCGCCGGCCAGGCCCGCCAGCGCAAGGGCGCCGGAGCCGAGCAACTTCCTGCGATCGATCATGATGGGTCCCGAAAAAAAAGAGGGGCGGCACCTGATACGCGGCGCCGCCCCCAGAGGAGGGGTTCTTAGAAGGAGTAGCCCACCGACAGCTTGACGGTGCGCGGCGGATTGCCGCCGACGCTGTAGCCGACCTGGCGGCCCCAATCGGTCGAGTTGGGATCGTTGTTGAAGTCGACGAAGTTCCAGTCGTCGAACACGTTCAGCACGTCGACGCGGAAGCGCAGGCGGGTCTGGTCGCTGATGAAGTGGATCGGCACATATTTCGTCAGTGCCAGATCCAGCTGGCGCCGGCCCCAGCCGCCTCCCACACCGTCGGTGAAGCGGCCGACCAGCACGCGCTGGAACGGATTGGCCTGATCGAGGAACGCCTTCTGATAGGCGGCCGATTCGACCTGGAACTTGGACGAGAGCGCGAAGCCCAGCGGCAAATCGACGCTGCCGGCGACGACGAGGCGGTGCCGCGGCACGCCCGAGGAGCGCAGGGTCGGATAGTCGTTGATCGACGGGTAATCGA
>JAIYAA010000405.1 GCA_027489295.1 Sphingomonadales bacterium
CGACGCGGAGATCCAGGCGGCGCGCGGGCGCAATGCCGAAGCCCTTGCGGCGTACCGGCTGACCGTGCTGCGCGCGTCCGAGGATGTCGAGAACGCCTTCTCCGCCCTGGTGAAGCGCGAGGCGCAGGGGCAACTGCTCCAGAAGGGCGAAGCGTCGCTCCAGCGCGCACGCGATGCGTCGCTGGCGGCCTATAAGGGCGGGGCGGTGAGCCTTGTCGAAGTGCTGGACGCCGATCAACGGCTGCTCGCCACCCGCGATGCCCGGGCGCAGGCGGATACCGCCGCCACCCGCGCCGCGATTGCCTCGTTCCGGGCGCTCGGCGGTGGCTGGTCGCCGCCGGAGGAAGCCGCCACGGCATTCGCCGCACGATGAACGACAGGAGAGAGGATGGCATGAAGGTATTCGATCAGAACGGCGCGGACGGGTTCGCGCAGGTGCAGGGGCTGCTCGACGGCGGCCTGCAGCCGCCGATGAACGAAACCATCGGCATTGTGCTGGTCGCCATCGAGCGCGGCAAGGCCGTGTTCGAGGGAACGCCGGGCACTTCGGTCTACAATCCGATGGGCTCGGTCCATGGCGGCTATGCCGCGACGCTGCTCGACAGCGCCTGCGGGATCGCGGTGCATACCGCGCTGCCGGCGGGGCAGGGCTATACCACGCTGGAGCTCAAGGTCTCCTATCTGCGCGCGATGTCGGAAGCGAGCGGACGCGTCCGCGCCGAAGGGTCGGTGATATCGCTCGGCCGCCGCGTCGCCTTTGCCGAGGCGCGGCTGGTCGACGAAGCGGGCAGGCTGTGCGCCACCGCAACTTCCACCCTGTTGGTGTTCGACCTGCCCAAGCCGTAACCGCGACATTTGTCACTGGACGACATTTGCACTATCTCTGGGACCAGAGGTTGTATCAAGGGTCGTCGTGACGGGTCTCAGAGAACGCAAGAAGGACAAGTTGCGCGCCGAACTGCTCGGGGCCGCACTGGACCTGTTCGATCGCCAGGGCTTTTCCGAGACCACGATCCACCAGATCGCCGATGCGGTGGATGTCTCGCCGCGCACCTTCCTGCGCTACTTCGCGACCAAGGAAGACGTGGTGGTGAGCTGGGTGGAGGAAAGCACTGCCGTCTTTCTGACCAGCTTCCTTGGACGGCCGGCCGAGGAGGCGCCCGACGTCGCGCTGCTGGCCGGCGCGCGCGCGATGCTTGCCCATTACACGGCGAAGGCGGAATTTTACCTCACCATCGAGCGGGCGATCGCATCGTCCTCGTCAATTCGCGCCCGCAAGCTGGAGATGACCTCGACGCTTGCCGAGCAGGTGACGGCAGCGCTCGTCCAGCGCGCACCCGGGGCGGATCCGCTGCAGCTTGCCCTGTACCCGGCGGTGGTGTTCGCGATGCTGCGCGCCGTGATCGGCGCCTGGGTGGACAGCGAGGGCACGCGCCCGCTGCGCGACCTGTTCGAGGAAGCGGTGACGTTGGTGACCTTCCGGCCGATGGTGGGCTGAACCCGCCAGTTCGTCGCGGGCGGCGCATCTCGATCATATCTCGATACGAGCCGCAATAAACCCTGACCCAGCCTCGCTACGCCGAGCACCGTGACCCGCTCGGCCACGGTGGTAGCCTATGCATGTCCGACGCAATCCGATTTGCGCCATCATCGCGCTGGGGGCGGTGCAGGCATCTACCAAAGCCGGATGCGGTGACGCTCAGCCTCCTCTCCGCGGAAGAAAGCGACGCCCTCCACGTCGCCGTCGTGCGGGTGCCGAGGGACAGCCGCGATGCGATCAGCGCTGCCGATCGCGTCCTGGTCTGGCGGGGTGGCCCCGCAACGATGCCGGGTCGATTGTATGTCTCATATTGACAAATGTCGTAAAGCGACATAAATATCGCAGCGAGGATGAGGCTCCCCTGCACCTTCCTCCCGCGGGTCGCCGTCCCCTGTGCGCTCCGTGGTACCTGGCGGCCGTTCGCGCAGTGTCGTGCGCGGGCGGCCGCTCCCCTTCGCGCCAACGCCTGCCCGCTTTTCGGGCCACGGGGTCGTGGGCGCTCGACATGGAGACCTTCGGTGAGTTCCAGCTATATCCCCCTCTACCAATGGATCGACGGCGAGAAGCTGTCGGGCGACGGCCGCGTGACCAGCGATATCCTGAACCCCTTTGACGGCAGCGTGCTCGGCACGATGCCGCACGCGACCGCAGCGGACCTGCAGGCAGCGCTCGACTCCTCGCAGCGCGCGTTCCAGCAATGGCGCAAGGTGCCCGCCTGGGAGCGTTCGGAGATCATCCTCAAGGCGGCCGCGCTGATCAAGGAGCGGATCGAGCAATTCTTGCCGATCCTGACCCTCGAGGTCGGCAAGCCGCTGGCGGAAGCGCAGATGGAAATGAACCTGACCGTCCAGTCGATGGTCTGGGCCGGCGAAGAAGCCAAGCGCATCTATGGCCGGACCGTCGAATCCCGCCTGCCCAACGGCCGCGCCATCATCGCGCGCGAGCCGGTCGGCCCGGTCGCGGCGTTCGCGCCGTGGAACGTGCCCGCACTGCTCACCGGCCGCAAGATCGCCGCGGCGCTGGCCGCCGGCTGCTCGATGCTCATCAAGCCGTCCGAGGAAACCCCCGCGACCTGCCTGATGATCGCCGAAGCCTTCGCCGATGCGGGCCTGCCGGCCGGCGTGCTGAACGTGGTGCTGGGCGACCCGGCGATGATCTCGACCACGCTGATTTCCTCGCCGATCATCCGCAAGGTCTCGTTTACCGGCCCGGAGCCGGTGGGCAAGCAGCTCGCTGCCCTGGCGGCGCAGAACGTCACGCCGGTGACGATGGAACTGGGCGGCCACGCCCCGGTGATCGTCTGCGACGATGCCGATATCGAAACCGCCGTCGCCCTTTCGGTGCCGAACAAGTATTTCGCCGCCGGCGCCAGCTGCATCGGCCCGACCCGCTTCTACGTGCAGGACGCAGTCTATGACGCGTTCGTCGAGAAGTTCACCGCGGCCGCCGGAAAGATCAAAGTCGGCAGCGGCTTCGATCCCGAGACCAACATGGGCCCGCTTGCCAACGCGCGCCGGCTGCATGCGATGGAACGTCTGATCGGCGACGCAGTGGCCAACGGCGGCAAGATCACCACCGGCGGCAAGCGCATCGGTGATGTGGGCTATCTGTGGGAGCCCACGGTGCTGGTCGACGTGCCGGAAACCGCGAAGATCATGAACGACGAGCCGTTCGGCCCGGTCGCCATCCTCTCGCGCTTCTCCACGATCGAGGAAGCGATCGAGAAGGCCAACCGCCTGCCCTACGGCCTGGCCTCCTATGCCTTCACCGCCTCGCTGTCGCGCGCCAACCAGCTGGCCGACAGCCTCGAAAGCGGCATGGTGGGTATCAACACCTATTATTTCGGCATGCCGGAAGCGCCGTTCGGCGGCGTCAAGCAGAGCGGCTATGGCAGCGAGAACGGCACCGAGGGCATCGACGCTTTCCTGGTGACCAAGTTCGCCAATTTCGGCTGACATCCCGAACCATCGGGTCGAAACTGCGGCGCGCATCGCAGGATGCGCGCCGCATTATTTATAGCCGCAAGGGCAATCAGGTCGCTGGTCAAACCAGTCGGTGCGTTGTGCGAGCGCCGGCACGCCAGAAGCGTAGCCATATCAGGACGTGCCCAAACGCAGGAGCGAGATCAGCATCAGGCAGGCGACCAGCGCCGTGATGGCGCTGATCGTTTCGTCGTGCAGGACCGCGCGTACGGTTCTGTCGAGTGCGAGGAAGAAGGCGACCGCGACCAGTGCCAGCAGCACGCGTCGGGCGCCGGTCTGGGTCACTGGTCGGACGCCGGCGCGAAGCCCGCCAGCCCCTTCAGATACTGCATCCGCAGCGTCAGCGGGCGGCTGTTCGCGTCCACGCTGATCAGCGTCTCCATCAGTTGCGGCCGGTGGCGACCGAGATGGGTGTTGCCGGGCAGGGCAAGGCCATCCTTGCCAACACTGAACTTCTGCGTGCCGTCGCGGTCATGGGTGACCAGCAGCGCGTAGCGGCCGGCCGCCGGTGCCGCCAGGCACAGCGTCACCGGGCCGCTTGCGGGGGGCGCGATCCACAGCCGGCGGAGCGCGGTGGGATGCTCCTGCGAGCGCGTGTCGCCCTTCAGGAAGCCGTCATCGGTGGGGGCGAACAGCTCGACCAGCAGGCGGCCGGTGCGATCCTTCAGGCCGACGATCTCGCCGCGGACGGCATTGGCGGTGGTGGGCCCGCAGCCATCGGTCTGGGCAAGGGCGGCGGGGGCGGCGAGCAGGCTGGCAAGGGCGGTGAGGCCCGGAAAAATCGGGTGCATGTGAAACTCCTTTAGCGAGCGGGAAGGGCGCGGGCGTCTACGGGCCCCGCACCACGAGCGAGCTCAGAACTTGTAGCGAAGGCCGACCGTGCCGGAGACGGCATTGAGCTGCGGCTTGTAGGTGGTCGCGACGCCTGCCGCCTGGCCGTTGAAGGTCAGCTTGTCGGTGCGCGAATAGCGCCCGCCGACTTCCACGGTCATCTTGTCGTTGAGGCGGATGCCCAGCCCGGCATCGGCGTGCCAGGTCATGCCCCAGTCCTTGCCCGAATAGCCGCTGCCGATGCGGCTCGCGGTGTTGACGCGGGAAAGGTTGGCATCGACCCGGGAGACGCCGATGCCGCCGCCGACATAGGGCTGGAAGGTGCGGCTGAGCGGGATGTCGACATAGGCGTTCACTGTCGCGGTGAACATCTTGGCGCGACCGCTGGCGCTGAAGCCGCCGTCCTGCGCCTTGTCGCGATCGAGCTTGAGGTTGGTGTAGCCGATCGTCTGCTCTACGCGAACCATACCGAAATCATAGCCGGCGCCGATCTCGCCGGTTACGCCGGTCTTGTACTTGGTTGTTTCGTCGATCGTCACGGTGGGTAGTCCGTTGCGGTCGAGCTTCTGGTCGGGCTGGATGACACCGCCGACACGGGCTACGGCATAGATGCCCTTGTCCTTGGCATCCTGTGCCTTTGCGGATTGGACGGCCAGGCTGAGCCCGGCGAGCACGACAATGGGGAGCGTACGCGACATGGTGTTTTCCTTGTTGGACCGGCGGAAGCGCGCCGGCTGCGGCCTTCGCTCTAGGCCTGTCCCATCAAGGGAAATTGCGGGAGCGATCGAGAAACGATCGAGCCCGGCTTCACCGTTTCTCGACATGGGCGTGCCATAGACAGGTCGAGAGGTTGGAAATGAGCGACCGAATTCTGATTGTCGAAGACGAACGCGAGATTGCGGAGGTGCTGGCGCTGTACGTCGAAAATGGCGGGTTCGCGGTCGCGCGCGCGACCACCTTCCAGGAGGCGCTGCGCCAGCACGGCCAATTCCAGCCCGATCTGGTGCTGCTCGATATCGGCCTGCCCGGCGGCGACGGGCTCGAGGTGCTCACCGCGATGCGCCGCAAGGTCGACACGCCGGTGATCATGGTGACCGCGGTGGACGACGCGGTGACCAAATTGTCGTCCCTGCGGATCGGCGCCGACGATTATGTGGTGAAGCCGTTCAACCCCTCCGAAGTCGTCGAGCGTATCCGTGCGGTGCTGCGGCGCGCGCGCGGAGCCTCGGCACGGCGGGTGCTGACGCTGGGGTTGCTCGAGATCGATTGCGACGCCCGCAGCGCGACGGTGGTCGAGGGGGGCGGGCGCACCCGGCTGCAGCTCACCCCCAGCGAATTCGGCATCCTCGCGCACATGGCCCGCCATCCGCGCCGTGCCTTCTCGCGCGCCGAGCTGCTCGATGCCGTCTCGCCCGACAGCGAGGCCTATGACCGGGTGGTCGACAGCCATGTCTCCAACCTGCGCCAGAAGCTCGCCGCCTCGGGCTGCGCCGACATGATCGAGCCGGTTCGCGGCGTGGGGTACCGGCTGTGGCTCGACTGCTGAACAGCATCGTCGCGCGGATGCTGATGCTCGCGGGCATCATGACCGCCATCACCATGGTGGTGGGGCTGATCGGCTATTACGGCGCCGCCTATTTCCAGCTGCACGTGATGATGAAGCACATGCCGCCCGAAGCGCAGGCGGAGTTGCTCGATCTCGTCGCCCATGGGCTGAAGGGCAGCCCGCGCTATTTCGCGCTGTTCGAGCGCTATGGCGGCGAGCCGCTGGACCTGGGCGATTTCGGCTTCGTGCTCAGTATCGGCGTGATCTCGGTCGTCAGCGGCGGCGCGGTCGCGGTGCTGCTCGCCCGCCGGATCAGCCGGCCGATCATCGCCGTTGCCGATGCCGCGGCCGGCGTGGCGGCGGGGGATCGCTCGATCCGGGTGGAGCAGGGCGGCGTCTCGGGCGAAGTCGGCCAGCTGATCGAGAGCTTCAACCGCATGGCGTCCGATATCGACGCCTATGAGCGCGAGCGCACGATCTTCACCGCCGGCGTGACCCACGAACTGCGTACCCCGCTCACCATCCTGAAGGCGCGGCTGCACGGCATCGCCGACCAGATGATCCCTGCCACGCCCTCCGAGGCGCAGCGGCTGCTGCGGCAGGTCGAGCATCTCGGCCGCATCGTCGAGGATCTGAAGACGCTCGCCCATGCCGATGCCGGCGAGCTGGCGCTCGACCGGCGCATGCTCGCGGTCGACGACGTGCTGCGCGCCTGCGTCGCCGACCTGCGCGGCGGCGATGAGGCATCGGGCATCCGGTTCGACGAACACTATGCCGGCGGGCGGGTGTCCGGCGACCCCGTGCGGCTCAGCCAGATCGTCCTCAACCTGCTCACCAACGCGGTGAAGCACAGCCCGCCCGGCGGCACGATCCGCGTGACCAGCGCGGTGACGGGCACCAGTGTCACGATCGAGGTGGCGGACGAGGGCCCCGGCTTCGCCGAGCAGGACGTCCGGCAGATGTTCATCCCCTTCTGGCGTTCACGGACCGACCGGCTGGAAGGCAAGCCGGGCAGCGGGCTGGGGCTGACGCTGACCGCCAAGCTGGTCGAGGCGCATGGGGGCAGCGTCGTCGCGCAGAACCGGACCGACCGTAGTGGCGCGGTGTTCAGGGTCGTGCTCCCGCAAGGGGCCGCTGTTCGCGAAGCCACCGCCCCGCGCAGCGCCTAAGGGCTGTTTTCGAGCGTTCGAAGCTGCGCGCGCAGCGCGTTGACGAAGACCGAAAACGCAGCGGAAGGCTGGCGCTTGCTGGTGTAATAAAGATGATATCCCGGGAAGGGCGGACACCAGTCCTCCAGCACGCATTGCAGGGTGCCGGAGGCGAGATCCCCGGCGACCTCGTCCTCCATCACGAAGGCGAGGCCAAGGCCGGCGAGCGCCGCGTGGCGGATGAGATCGCTCCTGTTGAGCGTCAGCTGCCCCTCGACCCGCACCCGGAGTTCGTGTCCGTCCTTCTCCAGTTCCCAGGCATAGAGCCCCCCCGAGCCCAGCATGCGGCGGTTGATGCAGCGATGCTGGGCGAGGTCCTGCGGGGTGTGTGGCGTGCCGGCGCGCGCCAGATAGGCGGGGGACGCAACCACCACCATGCGAAGCTCCGGGCTGATCCGGACCGCGATCATGTCCTTGGCCAGCGCCTCGCCGAGCCGGACGCCCGCATCGAATCGCTCGGCGACGATGTCGGCGAAGGCGCCGTCGACGCTGATCTCGACATGGACCTCCGGATATTCGGGCAGCAACCGCGCAATCACCGGCCAGAGCACCGTTCGCGCGGCATGGTCGCCCGCGGTGATGCGAATGGTGCCGGAGGGCCGATCGCGAAGTTCGCTGAGGGCCGCCAGTTGGTCGCTGATCGCGCCCAGCGCCGGCCGCAAGGTTGCCAGCAGCCGCTCGCCTGCTTCCGTTGGTGCGACGCTGCGCGTCGTTCGGGTCAGCAGCCGCACGCCGAGGCGCGTTTCCAGCCGCCTTACCGTGTGACTGAGCGCGGACTGGGAGGTCCCCAGCTTCGCGGCTGCCTTGGTGAAGTTCTGTTCCTCGGCGACCGCCATGAACGCGCTCAGATCGACGAGTTCTTCGCGTCTCATTGCGCCGGCTTACTCGCATTCCTGCCGGACGTCGATCCAATCGCAAGGCGTCTGCGGCTGTGGATCATCCGGCGCGTCACGGTACATCGTCACGCTCTCCACGCGCCGCGGCAGGTTGCACACGGCTCCGGGTCGCGCGGCGTCTACGTGGAGGGATCAGCGCAGGTCCGCTATGTTGGCGCGAAACGCTGCGAGCAACTGGGTAGGCGTGGGGAGGGCGGAAAGTTGCCGGAAATCGCCCGTCACGCAAAAACCTCCTAGCCTGGATTAGGAGAGCTGCGGCTGCCCGGAACTCGTGCCTTCGCCAATCCTTTGCGCATCATCTTGTCCTAACATCGGAGAGGCGCATGCCGAACACGGCAATCCTCGAGGCGACGCCCGCCAGTCCGTATCTGCTCACCCTGCGCGACGCGTTGCGCACGGCCGAAGAACCCGTCGCACGCTTCGAGATCGGTGGGCTGCAGGTAGAGATCCTCGCGACCAGCGATTCCATCTTCGCGGTGATCCGCCGCGATGGGGCAGGGGGCCTTGCCGCGCGCGCTGCGTTCATCCCCGCGAAGTTCGAATGCACCGTGGCCCGCAAGGCACCCGACGAGGCAGCGCGGCTGCGCGTGACGAGCCGGCTGGGCGAGCATGTCATAGCCTTTGTCGCCGCACAGGACGCGCTGGAGCAGATCCGGATCGTCACCCGGTTCACGCCCGCCGTACCGACCGTGCTGCCGTTCGTCCCGCGCGACCTCTACCCGCTCGGCCGGGGCGACGACCCGCTGCGCGCCAAGGGCACCGTGGAGGCATCGCAGCGGGGGATCAACACCGGGTTGCTCTACTTCCGCATCGACGAGCCGGCGTTCGGCAATGTCTTCTACGTCCAGAACCTAACCGCCTCGAACGCCTATTTCCGGGCGACCGGCACCAAGCCGCGCGAGGTGGTGGGCGGTGCTTGGCCCGAGCTCGGCTACAGGCTGCCGGTGCCGCCTGACGATGCAGATCCGGCCGAGGTGGCGTTGCCCGCCGGTGAAACTGTCACGCTGTCGGATGTGATCCTGGTGTTCCGCCACGAAGCGCCGCCGCACGAGCGGGAATCCGCGCGGCAGTTCCTCCAGATGCTGGGTACCGCCTATCGGATGCTCGAGCCGCCGCCGGTGCAGTATCGCGACTGGGTTGCGCGCGCCGAACGGTCGCTGCGTGACCTGGAAGAGGCGCCCGAAGCGACCGTCCGCCACTATGGCCACCGCTACGTCCACCCGTACACCGCCGCCGAATCTCCGGACATCATGGTGCAGATGTCGGTCGTCTCCGCGCTGCACGACTGGGGCACGTGGCGCGGCGAGCCGCATGCGCTGGAGGCGGAGCTCAAGCGCGGCCTCCGAAAATTCTATGATCCGGACCTCAGGACGCTGCGGCGCTACCTGCCCAATGTCGGCAAGGACAAGGACGCCGACGCAGTCGACAGCTGGTACCTCTACCATCCGCTGGTGAACCTCGGGTTCCTTGCCCTCGACGGCGATGCGGAAGCACGCGAGCTGTTTACCGCATCGCTCGACTATAGCATCCGCGCCGCCCGGCATTTCGACTATCGCTGGCCGATCCAGTACAACGTCACCGATTTCAGCGTGATCACCGCCGAGGCGCCGGCCGATGGTCGCGGCCAGACCGATGTCGGCGGCATCTATGCCTGGGTGATGCTGCAGGCCTACGAACTCACCGACGACAAGCTGTATCTGGACGAGGCGCGCGCAGCGATCGACGCGGCGATGGGGCTGCGGTTCGACATCAACTATCAGGCCAATCTGACCGCCTGGGGCGCGGCAGCGTGCATGCGGCTGTGGCGCATCACCAACCGCGACGTGTATCTGGAGCAGAGCTACGTCTATCTCGCCAGCTTCCTCCACAATGCGGTGATCTGGGACAGCCAGATCGGCCATGCGGCGGTGTACGAGACCTTCCTGGCGGTCACCTGCCTGCAGGACGCGCCGTACATGGCGATGTACGAGTGCTTCGACAGCTATGTGGCGTTCGGCCATTATCTCGATGACGGCGGCCCCGAGCTCGATCCCGAAGCGCGGATGCTGATCGGCGAATATTGTAAATATGTGCTCTCGCGCGCCTGGTATTATTATCCCGACGCCTTGCCGAAGGAGGCCATCGCCGAGACGCAGCGCGAGGCCAACGGGCATGTCGATCGCACGCTCTCCTTCCCGCTGGAGGACCTGTACCCGGACGGCCAGCAGGCCGGGCAGGTGGGCCAGGAGGTCTATGGTGCCGGCGCCGCCTTCATCTTCGCCTCGCGCGCCTTCCACCGCATCGACGGGGCGCCGTTCCTGTTGTTCTGCGACAGCCTGGTCCGCGCGGTGGAGCGGACCGGCGACAAGGTGCTGACGCTCCAGCTCGACGTCGGGGAAACTGCCACCGCCAATGTGCGGCTGGTGCGGCTCAAGCGGCACACGCTGCCGAAGAGCAGCCTTACCACCGCCGGCGGCGATGCGATCCGCGCGGGCGAAACGTCCGACGATCGCATCGACTATGTCGTGCCGGCGAACGGCCGGCTGATCCTCACCTGGGAATGATCATGGCGCTCGAAACCACCGCATTGACCGGCAAACGCATCGTCCTCACCGGCGGGACCACCGGCATCGGCCGGGCGACCCTTGCCCTGCTTGCCTCAGAGGGCGCGCGTGTGTTCACCTTCGGACGGCACCGCGAACCGCTGGACGATGCGCTTGCGCTGACCGGAGGACAGGCGATCGGCATCGTCGCCGATGCGGCGACCAAGGAGGGTGTCAACAGCGTCTTCGCGGCCGCTGATGCGGAACTGGGCGGCGTCGACATGCTGGTGACCTGCGCGGCGCTGGGCGCGCAGCCGATCTACGAAATGGCGGAGGAAGACTGGCGCTATGTGATCGACACCAACCTCACCGGCACGCTCGCCTGCGCCAAGGCGGCGATCGCGCGCATGGAAGGGCAGGGCGGCGGGCACCTGCTGTTCGTCGGCTCGATCAGCACCGAGATCAAGGCCGAGGGCGAGAGTGTCTATGCCGCCACCAAGGCCGGCATCCAGGCCTTTGCCGAGACGCTGCGCAAGGAAGTGGCAGCAAAGAACATCAAGGTGAGCGTAATCCAGCCGGGATCGGTGGACACCGACATGCAGGAGTGCAGCGACGACGAGAAGGCCGAGGCCGTCGCTAAGGCCGAGATGCTGCACGCCGAGGAAATCGCCGAGGCGATCCGCTTCGTCCTCACCCGCGGTTCCGCGAGCGACGTGGTCAACCTGCGGATCGAGCCGCTGGTCCAGAAAATGAGCTGACCGTCAGGGCCGCTGCGCGCGCCGCTCCCGCCGTCGCGCGCGGGCGTCGCGCAGCAGCGAAGCGGGCAGATCGGTGGCTGTGCGCAGTCCGGCCACGCTGGAGATGTTGCGGATCGTGCGTCGCGTCTCGTTAAGCAGCTGCCCCACCATCTCGCGCCGCTCGATCTCGCCATGTTCCTCCACCAGCGACAGGCGGTGGATCGCATAGAGGCCGATCCCCCCGGCGATCAGGAAGTAGAAGTCCCAGCGCGTCAGCACGAAGGGCAGTGCGAACACGCCGTTGGGGCTGCTCCAGCGCACCAGCAGCTCGAACTGGCGCGCCGCGAAGAAGTCGGCGAGCAGCCCGCCCAGGATCGGTGCCA
>JAIYAA010000105.1 GCA_027489295.1 Sphingomonadales bacterium
ACCATCACACGCCATCGAGATAATCTCCTAGCCCCACCGTTTCACCTTGCCCTTTTCCACAGCCGAAAGCGGGCACACTCGGCAGGATGTTAGCCAGCGGGAATGTCGAAGGCTGGGACTTTCCTGCCGTTCCAGTAGCATCAGATAAACGACCGCTTCCGACAGGAGCGGACGTGGTGACCTTGCTATGCGAGCCCGGTCGGTTCCGCCGCCGCGGCCAAACCGCGCCCCCGAGCCACCGTCGCCGGATCAGTTGATCGCCGAAATACCGATGGACTGGCGGAGGGTCCGCACATCGCGGGCCGGGGGAGCGCCGAACTGACGGAAATATTCGCGGCTGAATTGGGAAGCGCTTTCATAGCCTACCGAAAAGGCGACATCCGATGCGCTGTGATCGCCCGCGAGCAGCAACTGCCGCGCTGCCCGTAGCCGGATCTGCTTCTGATACTGGATCGGGCTGAGCCCGGTCAGTGCCACGAAGTGGCGATGCAGGCTGGCGCGGCTCATGCCGCTGACATCGCATAATGCCTCGATCCGCAGCCGCGTGTCGTGATGGTCGCGGATCCACTGGACTGCGCGGCGGATCTTCCCCAGCGCGCCTTCGGGGCGGGCGATCTGGCGTAGCAGCCGCCCCTGCGGACCCTGGAGGAGACGATAGAGCAATTCACGTTCCGCCATGGGGGCAAGCACGGGAATGTCGGCAGGTGTGTCGAGCAGCGCCAGCAGCCGCAGCAGCGCGTCGCGCACCGGCGGCGTCATCGCGTTGATGGCGATCGCGCTGCCCGGGATTTCACGTTCCCCCGCCGGTGCCATGGTGGAGGCTATGTCGGCGAGCAGCGCCGGGTCCAGGACGAGCGACACCGCGACATAGGGGCTGCCATCCGCGCCATCGTGGATCTGCCCGCTCAGCGGCAGGTCCAGCGCGCTGACCAAATAGTGCGCCGAATCGTAACGGAGCAGGTCGTCCTGCAGGGCGACCTCCTTCGAGCCCTGGAGGATGAAGCAGATCATGGACCGATAGAGGCACGGTGACGTGCCCGATGTCGCCGAGCCCATGGCTATCTCCAGGCGCGGGATCGCGGTCGTCGCCCCTCCCGCGCGCGCGTGGCGCAGCGCGAGGTCCAGATGCGGCTTCAATTGCTCGGTCATCCATCTCTTATGGCATCGTCCGAACGCCCGGCAAAGTCATTGAGACGATCAGGCAAGAGATTGAGAGCATCGGGCGGGCGGGCGCCGGTCCTCTCGACTATCTAGAGGGTATCGGAGCGGACGCGATGGCGGCCCGGCTTCGGGCCAGACCCACTCCAAGAAGGGCGTATTCATGACGCAGAAGATCGCACTCATCACCGGCGCAAGCCGGGGCCTCGGGCGCAGCATGGCGCTGCATCTCGCCCGCCGCGGCGTAGGCATCATCGGCACCTATCGCAGCGCCACGGCTGAGGCCGAAGCGCTGGTCCGCGAGATCGAAGCGATGGGCGGCACCGCCGAGATGTTCGCGCTCGACGTCACCAAATCGGCAAGCTTCCCGGCGTTCGCGGCCTCGGTCGCCGAAACGCTCAAGGCCCGGTTCGCAGCCGAACGATTGGACTATCTCGTCAACAACGCAGGCGAGGGCGTGTATGTGCCGGTCGCCGAAGCGTCCGAACAGCAGTTCGATTCGATGATCGACATGCATTTGCGCGGCCCCGTGTTCCTGACGCAGGCACTGCTGCCGATCCTCGCCGATGGCGGGCGCATCCTCAACGTGTCGACCGCGTTCACGCGCGCAACGATGGCGGGCTACGGCCTCTATGCCGCCGCAAAGGCTGCGCTCGAGACGCTGACCAAGTTCATGGCGATCGAGCTGGGCGCGCGCCAGATCCGCGTCAACGCGATCGCGCCGGGTGCCATTGCCACCGATTTCGGAGGCGGCGGGGTTCGTGACAACGAACAGGTCAACGCCTTCGTCGCGGGCACGATCGCGCTCGGCCGCGTCGGCCAGCCCGACGATATCGGGAGTGCGGTATCGGCGATCCTGTCCGACGATCTGGGTTGGGCCAATGGCACGACCTTCGACGTGTCGGGTGGTCAGTCGCTCTGATGTCTGCATCCGGCTCCCTCGGAGAAACCGTCATGAGCGACACCGATCTTACCCTCATCAGCCATCCGCTGTGCCCGTTCGTCCAGCGCGCCGCGATCGTGCTTCTGGAAAAGGGCGTTCCGTTCCGGCGCGTCAACATCGACCTTTCGGCCAAGCCCGACTGGTTCCTGGCCCTGTCGTCGACCGGCAAGGTCCCGGTGCTCAAGGTCCGCCAAGCCGGTGCCGAGGATGCAGTCCTATTCGAAAGCGTGGTGATCTGCGAATTTCTGGACGAAACGCAGGGCGGCGCATCGATGTATCCTGACGATGCGCTGGCCCGCGCGCGGCACCGGGCGTGGATCGAATTCGCGACCCAGACCCAGACCGAGGGTTGGCAATTCCTCCACGCCGTCGACACGGCGACTGCCGATACCCGCCGCACCGCACTGCGTGACAAGCTGCGCAAGCTGGAGGCGGAGCTCGGAGACGGCCCCTATTTCGCGGGTCACACCTTCGGCATGGTCGATGCGGTCTTCGCGCCCTTCCTGCGCTATTTCGGGATCATCGATCCCGCCGTGTCGCACACGGTGTTCGACGGGCTACAGCGTGTTTCGGCATGGCGGGCTGCGCTGGCGGCGCGTCCGAGCGTCCGCGATGCCGTGGTCGACGATTACGCCGACCGCTTTCGCGACCATCTGCGCCAGCACGGTGCACTGATCGCGGGCTGACGCCGAACGATCCGCGCCTGCAAGTCGGCAGCCCCGATCAGCCTGATGGGCAGCTTCCGGCGTGAGCGGTCGTTCCCGCTCGCTGACGGGAACGGCCTACGTTGGTCGCCAGCTGCCGAACGATCGTAGGACATTTCCGACGTTCGTAGTTGCCCAACCCGATCACGTTTGTGCTTCGAACCCGATTTACGAAAAGGGGAGTGGGACCTGACCCATGGGGCTTAATTTTTGCCGCAGTGCGGTAAGTACCTATTTTAAGACTTGCATTTCAATCGGTTAGTTCCCTTCACCGCGGGCGATTAGGCCGACTTCATCCGCGCTTCTGGAATTTCGCCTTGATTACCGTGCCACCCACCCGCAGCTGGTCGAGATAATCCGACCACCACTGCGCCATGCGAACGCGTTCCTCCCAATGCGCGCCACGATGATATGCTGCCCGAACGCGATCCCTTTCGCCGTGCGCCAGCGCCCGCTCGATTGCATCGGGGTGCCACAGGCCCGATTCGTTGAGCAAAGTGCTGGCCATTGCGCGAAAGCCATGGCTGGTCATTTCATCATGGTCGAAGCCCAGCCGTCGGAGCGCAACGTTCATCGTATTGTCTGAAATCGGACGCTGCGTCGTGTAGAGCGCGGGGAACAGATATTCGCTCGTTCGTGGAAGCGAACGCAACTCCTGCAAAAGATACACCACCTGGCGCGATAGCGGCACGGCATGCGGCTGCTTCATCTTCATACGCTCGGCAGGCACGCGCCAGACCTTGTCGACGAAGTCGATCTCGTTCCACTTGGCCTGCCGCAGCACGCCCGGCCGCAGGAAGACGTGCGGCGCGATGCGCAGGGCAGAGAGCGTTTCCGGTCGCCCTTTATAGTCCTCAATGGCCCGAAGCAGTTCCCCCACTTTCATAGGCTCGACGATCGCAGCGTGGTGCTTCACGCGTGGGACGATCAGCGCGCCGCGAAGGATCTCTGCGGGGTTTCGCTCCGTGCGCAACGTCGCGAAGCCGTAGCGAAACACCCGCCCAGCAAAGGACCGCAGACGAACCGCCGTCTCGTGGTGCCCCTTTCGTTCGACACGCTTCAGCGTTTCCAGCAATTCGTGCGGGGTGATGTCGGTGATTGGTCGCTTGGCGATGCCACCAAGCAACTCCAGAAACCATCGCGCCTTTTTCAGCGTGGCGGCGGATTTCCCCTCGCGCTCCATCTTCTCGATATATTCGCCGGCAACCAGCCCGAAGGTGGTCTTCGCCGAGTGTTCCGCTTCCAGGCGCTTCAACCGTTTGGCCTCGACTGGGTCAAAGCCATCCGTGAGCTCGGAACGGGCCTCGTCGCGCTTCCGCCGAGCCTGTTGAAGCGTCACTTGGGGAAGCTCCCGAGCGAAAGCTTCCGCTCTATCCCGAAAACTTTGTAGCGAAAGCGCCAGAGCAACGCCCCGGATGGCTGCACGAGAAGATACAGGCCGTCGCCGTCCGACACCTTGAACGGGCGATCGCGAGGCTTCAGCGCACGGATTTCGAGAACGGTTAGCATGGTGGGCCACGACTCCTGCGAGGCCCGTGGTCCACCGATTCGTGGCCCACTTTTCGTGGGCCTTAGCGGAACAAAATGAGAAACCACGGGACTATCAACAGCGATTTTATCGCAGTTTTCCGCGGATTTCTACAATGTTCTCAATATGTACTGGTGCCCCTGGCCGGACTCGAACCAGCATGCCTTTCGGCGTTCGATTTTGAGTCGAATGCGTCTACCAATTTCGCCACAGGGGCAGCGAAGGATGCGCACGGCTAGACGAAGCGCGCCCGCGCTGCAACCCGCTTCACACCTCTTCGTGCACCTGCGCGTGGGCGAGCAGCGCGAACAGCACCGATCCGCCCAGGATGTTGCCGATGAGCGCCGGCGCCAGGAACCCGCCCAGCACCCAGCCGAGCGATGCCTCGCCCGCCAGCCACAGCATCCAGGCCTCCAGCCCGCCGGCCACGACATGCGCGAATTCGCCGAGCGAGATGAAATAGGTGCAGAATACCAGCACGAAAAATTCCTGCCGCCGCGCCCCCGGCAGCGACCAGGCGATCCCTGCCATCAGGAACCCCGCCGGCACCGCCGCGCGCACCGCGTCCCAGCCGGAGAGTTCGAGCAGACCGCGCGACGTATCGAGCATGGCCTTGGTGCTCGCCTCGGTCCCCACCCACCCCGCCGTGGTCAGATAGGCGATCAGCAGCGTGCCGACGAGATTGGCCGCGAGCACCAGCCCCCACAGCCGCCCCAGCCGCCCGAAATTGCGCAGGGTCGGGCTCGCCGCGACGGGGATCACGGC
>JAIYAA010000322.1 GCA_027489295.1 Sphingomonadales bacterium
CCGCCTCGCCGCCGTCCAGGCGCTGTACCAGCGCGAGATGGAAGGCACCTCGATCCCCGCGCTGCTGCACGAGTTCCACCAGCACCGCCTCGGCGCGATCATTGAGGATGTCGAATATGCCGACGCCGACATCGCGTTCTTCGACGACATCGTCAGCGGCACAGACGCCCGCCGCGAGGAAATCGACGGCATCGTCGCCGCCAAGCTGAGCACCGGCTGGACGCTGGAGCGGCTCGACAAGCCGATGCGCCAGATCCTCCGCGCCGGCACCTATGAGTTGCTCGCCCGCAAGGACGTGCCGACCGCGGCCGTAATCAGCGAATATCTCGACGTGACCGACGCCTTCTACGATCGCCGCGAGAAGGGGTTCGTCAACGGCATCCTCGACGCAATCGCCAAGGAAGCCCGCGCCTGATGCGCGCGCCTGCCCCCGGACGGGCGGGATGAACGAAGCCGCATTCCTCGAAGGTCTTCGCCGCCTGCCGCTCCATCCCGGCGCGCGCGGGCTGCGCGACGATACCGCCGTGCTCGGCGATCTCGTCGTCACCCATGACGTGCTGGTGGAAGGCGTCCATTATCTGCCGGACGATCCGGCGGAGGATGTCGCGTGGAAGCTGCTCGCGGTGAACCTCTCCGACCTCGCCGCCAAGGGCGCGGTGCCGGAAGGCGTGCTGCTCGGCTATCCGCTGGCGGGCGACGACGCCTGGGATGCGGCGTTCCTTGCGGGGTTCGATGCAGCGCTCGCGACGTTCGCCTGCCCGCTGATCGGCGGTGACACGGTGAAGGCGCCGGCGGGCATGCCGCGCACCCTTTCCCTGACGGCACTGGGCCGCGCCGCCCACGCCCCCGCCCGCAGCGGTGCGCGGTCCGGCGACCTGCTCTACGTGACCGGTACGATCGGCGACGGCGGCATGGGGCTGGCGGTGGCGCTGGCGGGCGAAGGCCCGGCGTCGCTGCTCGCACGTTACCGCCGCCCCACTCCCCGCCTCGCCGAGGGGCAGGCGCTGGCGCCGGGTGTGCACGCGATGATGGATGTGTCCGACGGACTGCTCATCGATGCCGCGCGGATGGCGGCGGCGAGCGGGCTGGCGGTGGCCATCGATCTGGCTACCGTACCGCTCTCCGCCGACTTCCAGACGGTGCGTGGGCGGGATCGGGGCGCGCGGCTCGCAGCTGCCACCGCCGGAGACGATTACGAGCTGCTCTTCGCGGCCCCCGCCGGGCTGCTGCTGCCGCTCGCGGCGACCTGCGTCGGGACCTTCAGCGCCGGCGAAGGCCTCACGCTGCACGACGCGGGCACGCTGGTCCCGCTGCCCGACCGGCTGGGCTTCGAACACGGCGCCTAGTCGAACAGCCCGTCCTGCGATCCGGCCGGCGGGTTGAGCCCGAGATGCTTCCAGCCCGGGCCGTTCAGGCACCGTCCGCGCGCCGTCCGTGCGATCAGGCCAAGCTGGATCAGATAGGGCTCGATCACTTCCTCCACCGTATCGCGCGGCTCGCTGAGGCCGGCGGCGAGCGTCTCCACCCCCACCGGGCCGCCGCGATAGACGTCGGCGATCATCATCAGATAGCGCCGGTCCATCGCATCTAGGCCCAGCCCGTCCACCTCCAAGCGGTTGAGCGCAGCATCGGCGACCTTGGCATGCACCACCGCCTCACCGAACACATTGGCGAAGTCGCGCACCCGCCGGAGCAACCGGCCGGCAATGCGCGGAGTCCCGCGCGACCGCCGCGCCACTTCGCGCGCGCCGTCCGAGGAGATGGCGAGGCCGAGCAGCCCGGCGGCGCGGGTCACCACGCGCTCCAGCTCGTCGACCGTGTAGAATTGCAGCCGCACCGGGATACCGAAGCGGTCCCGCAGCGGCGTGGTAAGCAGCCCTTGCCGGGTGGTCGCGCCGACCAGCGTGAAGCGCGGCAGTTCGATCCGCACGCTGCGCGCAGACGGCCCCTCGCCGATCATCAGGTCGAGCGCGCGATCCTCCATCGCCGGGTAGAGCACCTCTTCCACCGCCGGATTGAGGCGGTGGATCTCGTCGATGAACAGCACGTCGCCGTCCTCGAGATTGGTGAGCAGCGCGGCGAGATCGCCCGACTTGACGATCACCGGGCCGGAGGTCGAGCGGAACCCCACCCCCATCTCGCGCGCGATAATCTGAGCGAGCGTCGTCTTGCCGAGGCCGGGGGGCCCGAAGAACAGCACATGGTCGAGCGCGTCGCCGCGCGCCTTGGCGGCGTCGATGAACACGCGGAGATTCTCGCGCGCCGCCTGCTGTCCGACGAAATCGTCGAGCGATTTCGGGCGCAGGGCGGCGTCGACGTCTTCGGCACGGCGGCCGGCGGTGAGGAGGCGATCGGGTTCGGTCATGAAAGGGCAATCACGCTGTAGCCGCCGCAACCGCGCCGGTCGATGGGAGGTACTGGCAAAGCCGCGCACGAAGGCGCATCTGGCCGGCTATGGTCGATCTCTATCTCGCCACCGCCGCCTCGGACGCGCTCCGCGCCGCGCTGGCCGCCCGCTTCACGCTGCACGAGGGCGATCCGCCCACGACCGCGCGCGCGATCGTCGGCGGGGGACAGATGCGGCTGGACGCGGCGATGCTCGGCCGGCTGCCCGCGCTGGAAATCGTCGCGATCAACGGGGTCGGCTATGACGGGCTCGACCTGGACGCCCTGCGCGCGCGCGGGGTGCGGGTGACGACCACGCCGGACGTGCTGACCGAGGATGTCGCCGATCTCGCCATCGGCCTGATGCTGGCCGTGTTCCGCCGCATCGCCGCCAACGACGCGGCGGTGCGGAGCGGCGGATGGGCGGTGCCGCTGGGCCGGCGCGCGAGCGGACGTCGCGTCGGCATTTTCGGGCTCGGCAAGATCGGCATGGCCATCGCCGAGCGCGCCGCGCCGTTTGCAGGCGAACTTCTCTACACCGCGCGTAGCCGCAAGCCGGTCGACTGGCGCTATCTGCCCGACATCGCGGCGCTGGCCGAAGCGAGCGACGTGCTGATCCTGGCCGCACCGGGCGGCGCGGCGACGGACAGGATCGTCAATGCGGACGTCCTCGCCCGGCTTGGTACCGAGGGCGTACTGGTCAACGTCGCGCGCGGCAGCCTGGTGGACGAGGTCGCGCTGATCGCGGCGCTGCAACGCGGCACGATCGCCGGCGCCGGACTCGACGTGTTCGCGGAGGAACCGCACGTCCCTGAGGCACTGCGCATGCTGGATCAGGTGGTGCTCGCCCCCCACCAGGGCAGCGCCACGGTCGAGACGCGCGCCGCGATGGCGGCGCTGGTCGTCGCCAATCTCGACGCGCATTTCGCGGGGAAGGAGCTGCCGACGCCGCTGCTGTGATGGCGCGATCCTCCCCTGCAGGGGGAGGTGGCAGGCCGAAGGCCCGACGGAGGGGTATCCGCGTCCGAACCGGACTAGCGCCGCCCCAGCGTCGTTACCCCTCCGTCGCTTCGCGACACCCCCCCTTGCAGGGGAGGATCGAGATCGCATGCACGTCATCCCAGCAGGGTGCTCAGCACCTCGGGGTGGAAGGCCCATCCTGCGAAGCCGCACAGGCCCATGAACATCCCGAAGGCGCCGAACACCCAGGCAGCGACGAGCAGCCAGCTGCTTTCCGCCAGCGCCGATACCGCCGCGATCGAGATGGCCGTGGCGATCGCCGCATCGCTCGCATCGAACTGGTCGTCATGCACGTTGAGCGCGTCATACTGCGCCGCCTCCGCCTTTGCCTGCGCGGCGAGCCCGGGCGCTTCCACCTTGTATCGGGCGATATCCGCATCCAGCCGCTGCAGGATCGGCGCCACCCTGGCGGGATCGCTCGCCACCGCCGCGATCTGGGCGCGGCTGGTTTCGGCCAAATGCTGCTTGGTCTTGGTCGCCTGATATTCGTTCCAGAGATCGACGGAACGCGACTGGGCCTGCTCCATCGCCTGGACGATGTTGCCGTCCTTGATGTTGCACAGGCCGGTCGCGACCGAGAGCACCACGACGGTGATCGCAACTCGGCGGTTGAGGCGCTTGTCCTTGGCTTCGGCGGAAACTTCGATTTCCATGGCTACGCTACTTCCACTTCTGATCCTCCGCCGGCGCGTGCCGGGGAGGATCGCGAGGAGCCCTTCACTTTGCCGCCTTGCGCAGCGCCAGGCGGACCAGCGCGTCGAGCGTCGCGGCGGGTCCCAGTTCGTCGCTGGCGGCATTCACCGCCGCACTCGCCTCGGCCGGGCGGAAGCCGAGGTTGAGCATCGCCGATACCGCATCCGCCGCCGCCCCGCCGCTCGGTGCCGCCGCCGCGCCGACGCCCCCTAGCGAGAGCCCGCCGGCCTTGTCCTTGAGTTCATTGACGATGCGCTGGGCGAGCTTCGGCCCCACCCCATTGGCCCTCGCGATCGTTGCCGCATCCGCGCGCGCAACCGCGGTGCGCAGTTCCTCCGGCGCCAGGATCGAAAGGATCGCCAGCGCGACCTTCGCGCCCACCCCCTGCACGCTGGTCAACAGCTTGAACCAGTCGCGCTCGTCGGCCGAGGCGAAGCCCATCAGCCGGATCGAGTCCTCGCTGACCAGCATCTCGGTATGGATGGTCACCTGCTCGCCGACCGCGCCCAGCTTGTCGAGCGTCTTGGCCGAGGCGCCAACAAGATAGCCGACGCCGTTCACGTCGATCACCGCATAGTCGGCGCCGCTGGACGCCAGCGCACCACGAAGATGCGCGATCATCGGCGAGGCTCCCGAACGAGAGGAGCCGGCGACAGCAAAGGAGCAGGCAGCAGCATGGCGGGTACATAAGCGGAACAGCGAAACGGAGGAAGCGATTTTCGGCGCAGCCGCCTGGCAATCCCCCAGCCGATCCCCAACTCACCGCAAACGAGGGGCGTTCGAGATCCTTCAGGCCATGCTGCTACTGTTCTGGTTCGCGCTGCTGGTGGCGGACGGCACGCCGATCGGCCGCACCCTGCGCTGGATGCTGGTCGACGTTCCTGCCGGCTGGTGCAACCGCTGGTCGCGCGGCGACATGCTGCTGGTCTTCACCCTGCTCGCCGGAGCCGCGCTCATCCTCTGGCTGATGGAGGCCGAGGGCCGGCTGTTCCTGGGAATGCTGGGACCGGACATCGTCGCAGGCGCCAGCATGCTTGAGCTGGGCACGCTGCTCGACGTGGCGGTCATGGCGGTCACGGTGTTCGCCACGCTGCGGGTGCAAGCGGTGCGTCGGTGGGTGACGGCGCACTTGCCCCGGCGCCTGCCCCGCGCCCGCTTGCCTGCGAACGACGATAGCGATGGGCCTGTCTTTGCCCTCGCTGCCTGAAAATCAAGGCCGCCAGCGCCAGTCGCCATCGGTCTTGATCCGCGTAATCCAGATCAGCGCAAGCGCGACCGGCGTCAGCAACAGCAGGAACAGCGGATGGTCTGGTAGCGCGAAGCGGGTGATTGCGCCGACCAGCAGCACGAAGCCGGCAACGATCAGCCAGCCATGCCACGTCGCCGGCGTCGCGCCATAGCCGAACGCCTTGGGCTTGAACCAGAAGCCCGGCCGCTCACCATCTTCGGTCATTCCGTCTCTCCTTGGATATCCTTGGGCGGGCGCCCGCGCCTGGGCCGCACCGGATCGGCCAGCTTCACCCCGCGCCTCGCCAGTGCCTCGCGCAGCAGGCATTCGACCTGTGCGTTGACGCTGCGCAGGTCGGTTGCCGCACTCCGCTCGATCGCGGCGTAGAGCGCCGGATCGAGGCGGAGGGGAAATGCCTTCTTATGCGGGGGAACGCTCGCCACCCTGCCTTACTGATAGAGCGAGCCAGCATTCACCACCGGCTGGGTGTCGCGCTCACCGCACAGCACCACCATCAGGTTGGAGACCATGGCGGCACGGCGCTCGTCGTCCAGCTCGACGACATTCTTCGCCGAGAGCTGATCGAGCGCCATCTCGACCATGCCGACCGCGCCTTCGACCAGCGCCTTGCGCGCCGCGACCACCGCCTGCGCCTGCTGGCGCCGCAGCATCGCGCCGGCAATCTCCTGCGCATAGGCGAGATGGGTGAAGCCGCATTCGTCGACGGTGATGCCTGCCACCGCGAGCCGCGCGATCAGTTCGGCGCGGAGTTCGCCGCCGACCTGATCGTGGTTGCCGCGCAGCGTCACCTCCTGATGCTCGAAATCGTCGTACGGATAGCGCGAGCCGATGGTGCGCACCGCCGCCTCGATCTGGACGTTGACGAAGGCCTTGTAGTCGTCGACGTCGAACAGCGCCTGGGCGGTGTCGGTCACGCGCCACACCACCTGCGCCGCCATCTCGATCGGATTGCCACGCAGATCGTTCACCTTGATCTTGTCCGAGATCATGTTGTTCGCACGCACCGACACCTTGGTCTTGAGCAGCCATGGCCAGGACCAGCGCAGGCCGGTGGTGCGATCGGTGCCGCGATAATCGCCGAACAGCAGGATCGCCGACGCCTGGTTGGGCTGGAGCAGGTAGAAGCCGCAGAGCACGAACAACAGCACCAGCGCCGCCACGACGATCCAGCCGACCACCGCCCAGTCGGGCATCGTGCCGATCTGGGTGAAGGCCAGCCCGCCTGCGACCAGCGCGGCCACCGCAACCAGCAGCATGCCATAGCCGCTGGTGGTGTGTGCCACCGTTTCGCTGCTCTGCCGCAACGCGGGTGCGGCGCTCCGTACGTCCGTCATCGTTCCCTCCTGAAATGTGATATCACTTTTATATCGTTCCGGACGCGACGCCAAGCGGAATCGGCGGACAAGAAAAAGGCCGCCGGAGCAATGCTCCGGCGGCCCAATGCCTGTATGGCCAAGCCGTGCCTCAGTTGAGGACGATGGTCACCGCGCGACGGTTCTGCGCCCAGCTGGCTTCGTCCGAACCCATCGCGACCGGACGCTCCTTGCCATAGCTGATCGTGCTGATGCGATCGGGCGAGACACCCTGCGCCGCGAGATAGTTCTTCGCGGCATTCGCGCGGCGATCCCCCAGCGCGAGATTGTACTCGCGGGTGCCGCGCTCGTCGCAATGCCCTTCCAGCGTGATGCGGACGTTCGGGTGCGCGACCAGCCACTTGGCCTGATTGTCGAGGATCGCGCGCGATTCCTGATCGACGTCGAACTGGTCGAGCGCGAAGTGGATCGTGTCGCTCGTCACTTCGCGGCGGAACTGCTCGGAGAGCGGCGTCGCCTGCGTCGTCTCGCCATTGCCGTAAGGCTGGCTCGGGGCGACCGGCGTCTCGGTCGGGGCCGGGGGCAGCACGGCGGGCGGCTTCTTCGAGCAGGCGGCGGTGGCGACGAGCGCCACGCCGAGCATGAGGCTGGGGACGAGCTTGGTCATGTTATCCTCCTTGTCACTGGTGGTCGCGCATGCCGCGCATTCGTTACGCTGGAGTTTCTACTGCATGTCAGGGACGCACGGCGCCCCAATTCGGATCCGAGCCGTCGAGCGGAGTCGGCACTTTTCGCGTCGCGCGGCCGGTAAGGTCCACGGTCCACAAATCCGGACGACCCGAGCCCTGTGCCGAGCGGAAGAACACGATCACGCG
>JAIYAA010000091.1 GCA_027489295.1 Sphingomonadales bacterium
AAGCGGGCGGCGGCAGCGCCGCGATAGCCGTCCAGCGCGCTGGCAATCACCCGGGCATAGGGTAACGCGTCCGGCGCGAGCAGCAGCACGCTTCCCTCCCAGCGTACCAGCCCCAGTGCCGCGAACCGGGCCAGCCGCAGGGCGATCGCACCGCGGCCGCGGATCCCGCCCAAATCGGCCCGTCCCTGGCACAGCAGCTCCTCGATTGCCGCCGCGCGCCACTGGTCCTCGGCAGAGCGGCACACGCCGCGCGCGCCGGCGAGCCGCCCCGACGAGATCGCCATGTGCCAGCGACCGGCATTCTTCTCGTTCTGCACCAGCAGACCGGGGAAGGCGCTGATCGCGCTGGCGCCCAGGCCGATCAGCACCTCCGCCTCGTCCTCGGTGAAGCCCTGGAAGTTGCGCCGCAACCGCGCCTCGCGTGCGGCCACCGCAATGGCATCGCCAGGCCGCGCAAAATGGTCGAAGCCGATCGCGGCGTAGCCGGCATCCACCAGCCGGGCATGCGCCAGCCCCGCCTGCTCGAAGCGCGCCTCGGCACCGGGCAGCGCCGCGCCATCGATGCGGCGCTGGCGCGGGATCAGGTGCGGTACATGCGCATAGCCGAACACGGCAAGGCGATCGGCGCCTAGGGCAATACTCTCGTCGCTCGACGCGGCAAGGGCCTGGGCGGTCTGGCCGGGAAGGCCGTACATCAAGTCGAAGTTGATCGAGGAGATGCCGGCCGTCCGCAGCAAGGCGACGGCCGCGGCGATATCCGCGCGTGGCTGCACGCGGCCGATCGCAGCCTGGAGAACGGGGTCGAAGCTTTGCACGCCGAGGCTGACGCGCGACACGCCGGTCGCGCCCAGCGCCGCCGCCCACCGGTCATCGAAGCCGCGCGGATCGATTTCCACCGACAGCACCGGATCGGCAGCCGCGAACGCCTGCCGGGCCTGCGTGACCAGCCGGGTAAACGCAGGGGCCGCGATGGCATTGGGGCTGCCGCCGCCAAAGGCGATCCGCCCCACCCGCCCGCGCCCGCCCAGCCGCCGGGCGATCAGTTCGATCTCGTCCGACAGCCGCGACAGATAGGCGTCCAGGCGTGCAGCGCGGTTGGCGGCACCGGTGTTGCAGCCGCAATACCAGCAGATCTCGCGACAGAACGGGATGTGCAGATAGAGCGAAAGCTCGGTATCGGGCTCTACCCGGTCCAGCGCCGCGCCCAGCTCGACTGCCCCCACCCCGTCCGAGAACTCGGCAGCCGTGGGATAGCTGGTGTAGCGCGGCACCGGCGTTGCGAGCAGATCGGGATGATAGGTCCACATGCTCCACGCGCATGAACCCCCGCCGCCGCCTCGTCGCTTGGGAATATCCCCTATTCTTGCTGGCGGGCCGGGACGCGCCTAGGCGGTGGCGCCATGCAACTAGATGATCAGCTCCTGCGCTATTTCGGCACCGCCGATCTTGGCGCCCTTACCCCTCCCGCCTTGGCCTCGGGCATCGATCGGATGAAGGTCGATCTTGGTCTGGAGACCGATCGCGGCCGCCGCTTCGCGCTCTGGGCGCTGCTGTTCATGCTGGGCAGCGCACCCGATCTCGAAGCGACGTTCGAGGACGACGCCGACCGCGAGGCCGCCCGCAACTTCATGGACCTGTCCGACACGCAAGGCTGACCCACCCAGGAAAAAGGGCGGCGGACCGCTTGGTCCACCGCCCCATATCCGGCGACAGCCTCTCTTAGAAGGTCAGGCGCGCACCCACGGTGAAGGAACGCCCGATCGGATCGTAGATCGTCGGGAAGGTGTTGCCGCTGTTGTAGGCGGTGCCACCAACGCCCGAACCCACCAGCGGCGGATCCTTGTCGAGCAGGTTGTTCACGGTGAGGTTCAGGTTGAGGTTCTTGGTCGGGCGCACGCCGAACGACAGGTCGAAATAGTCGTAGGCGGGGATGCGCGCGAACCGCGGCAGGATGCTGCCGATCGGATCCTCGAGGCTGACATGGCTGATATGGGTCCACAGCAGCGACACGTCGAAGGCCTGGCGGTCATAGGTCAGGCGACCGTTCCAGCGCAGCTTGGCACGCGGATTGGTGCAGCCGCCCGCGCTGTAGCGTCCGGTGCAGTTGCGATCGATCGAGTTCGGGTTGGCCTGGAAGCGATAGTAATCGAGCCAGGTGCCGTTGAAGCCGATCGAGATCGCGCCGCTGTCCTTGATGCCGATGTCGTCGAGCAGCACGCGCTGATCGACGCCGAGGTCGATGCCGGCGGTGCTGATCCGGCCCAGGTTGGAATAGCCCAGGATGACGCCCGGCGTGTCGCCCGCGCCGTTCAGCGTGCCGTTCAGCGGGTTACGCCCGATCAGCGCGCAGAACGCGTTGTTGACATAGTTGGGGTTGAGCGAAGCCGAATAGCAGCCGTTCAGGATGTCGGCCTGTGCCGGCTGGGTGATCGCGTTGGTCACCTTGATCCGGAAATAGTCGACCTTCATCGAGAAGCCCTTGAGGAAGGTCGGCGTGAACACCGCGCCCAGGGTCAGGGTCTTGGCTTTTTCGACATCGAGGTTGCGGTTGCCGGACGAGGTATTGTTGATCTGGCCCGAGCTCGGCTGCGGGATCGATCCGATCGTGTTCGACGGCGCACCCGTCGCCACGCACAGCGCGGCGAGACGCGAGTTGGACAGCACCGCGGTGCCCGCGCACGGGTCGACCGTCAGGTTGCCCAGGCCCTGGACCGGCGACTGGTACAGCTCCTGGATGTTCGGCGAGCGAACCGCGACCTGATAGGTGCCGCGCAGCTTGAGGTCGCGGGTGGGCTCCCAGGTGCCGCCCGCCTTCCAGGTCGTGCTGCCACCGGTGGTGGTGTAGTCCGAATAGCGGATGCCGGCTTCGGCGGTCAGCTTGTGGATGAAGGGCTGGTCCTCGATCAGCGGCGCGATCAATTCGCCGAACACTTCCTTCACGCTGTAGCGACCCACGTCCGGGGGCGTGCGCGCGCCGGTGCCGAGCACTTCGCCCTGCACCTGCGACGGGCCATCCGGCTGGCTGGCCGCGGTGATCTTGCGATATTCGCCGCCCACCGCGAACGCGATCTTGTTGGTCGCCAGCGGGGAAGCGAACAGATCGCCCGAAAGGCTGCCCGTCACCACGGTCTGGCGAACCTTGCGGTTGATGATCGCATCGAGGTCGATGAACGCGAGCTGCGCCTGGGTGATCGAGCCGTTCTGACCGAACAGGTTCAGCGGGACACAGCCATTGGTGGTATCGGCGCAGCGGATATTGCCGCTGGCGTCACGATAGGCGCGCAGTGCCTGCTGGACCTTGCTGAACGAGCCCCAGTTCTGGCGGGTCTGGTTCTGCGTGGTTTCGCCGTACTGGGCCGAAACGTCGTACTTCAGACCCGCGACGATTTCGCCGCGGAAGCCGCCCTGCACCTGGAACATCTGCGATTCGAACACGTTGCCGCGCGGGCCATATTCGGTGAAGCGACGCTGTGCGACGACCGGAACCTCGATATAGCCGGTCGTGCCCGGGCCGCCCTGGACGGCCGCGGCCGCGGCACAGTTCGCAGCCGAGATGCTGCGCGCGGTGCACAGCTGGTTGCGGATGCCGGTGGGCAGATAGGGGTTGTTCAGCGCCAGCTGGTAGGTGTTGTTGAACGTGCCCGAAGAGGCGAGCTGGGTCGCGATCTCGTTGCGCGTGAACATCGCCGAGCCATAGAACTCGACGCCCGGCGTGATCTCGTATCGCGCGGCCGAATAGGCGTTGATGCGGTCCAGCGGCGTCTGGAAATAGGTGCCGATATTGGTGTTATAGGTGTCGTTCGCGGTCGCCGTCTGCAGCAGACCAGTCGACGGGTTCACCACCGCGCCGAAGCTGCTGGCAGCAAGGCCGAGCGATGCGTTGCTGGGCGACCCGAAGATCGTCACGCCGGCGGTGGTGGAGCCGGCGAACGCGCCGGTGGTGGAGCTGATCGGCACTTCGCTGATCTTGCGATCGAGATGCAGCAGAGGATCGGCCTTGGTGTAGCCGATCGCCAGCACGACGTTGCCGCGGCCATCGGCGAAGTTCCCACCGACGACGAGGTCCGCCTTGAACCGCTGGCTGTCACCGCGCTCGGACACACGGTAGCTCGCCGAGGCGTCGATGCCGGAAAAATCGCGGCGGGTGATGAAGTTGACGACGCCAGAGACTGCGTCCGCGCCATAGGTGGACGACGCACCGCCGGTGAACACTTCCACACGCTGCAGCAGCGCAACCGGGATGTTGTTGGTGTCGGTCAGGCCGTCCAGACCGTAGGGGACCAGGCGCCGGCCATCGAGCAGAACCAGCGTACGCTGCTCGCCCATGCCGCGCAGGTTGAGCGTCGACGAGCCGTCCGAGCCGTTGTTGACGCCCGCGCCGATCGACGGGCGGATCGCCGGCAGGTTGCGCAGCAGGTCATCCGCCGTGCCCGGCTGGCGGAACTGGATTTCCTGTTGGCTGATGACGTTCACCGGGCTGGCGAGTTCGAGGTCCGGACGCGAGATGCGCGTTCCCGTGACGACGATCTCGGACGCGGATTCGGCCGGCTTGTCGGCCTCCGGTACGGTTTGTTGCTGCGCGAATGCGGGCGATGCGATCCCAGCGACCAGCATGGTCGACGCGAGAAGGCAGTTTCGGAATGCGGTTGTCATCAAAAGACCCCTTTTGATTGTGAATTTTGTCAACGCCTTGCAATATTGCTGCGCCTTCACTGGGGCGCATGTCTGCACGTCCGCTGGTGCATGGCAACATGATGGACAATCCCGGAAACAATTCGTCACGGAACCGTTGCAAATCCGTCACACCGTGTTTTCGCAGTGTTGCCCCACCGGACATTTGCCGGTCGCACATGCAGTGGATAAAAGGTCACACACGCTCGGGCCCGAGGGAACCGTTGCGAGTGCCGAACGATTATTGCCGAAACAGGCAATCAGGGGATGCCGAGATGGAACGTTCAACCGATATCGCCGTATCGCGACGCGGCGTGCTGGTCGGGGGTGCAGCCTGCGCCACCGCCACGGCGTTGCCGGCCAGTGCCAGCAGCAAGGAGCCGATCGCGCCGATGGAGACGCCACCCACCCTGCCCCTCCAGCTGAAGGTCAATGGCAAGCCCGCCGAACTGACGGTGGACACGCGGACCACGCTGCTCGACGCGCTGCGGGAGCATCTCCAGCTTACCGGCACCAAGAAGGGCTGCGATCATGGTCAGTGCGGCGCCTGCACGGTGATCGTCAACGGCCGCCGCATCAATTCCTGCCTGAGCCTCGCGGTGATGCACGACGGCGACAGCGTGACCACGATCGAAGGCCTGGGCAACCCCGAGAACCTGCACCCGATGCAGGCAGCCTTCGTGAAGCATGACGGCTATCAGTGCGGTTATTGCACGCCCGGCCAGATTTGCTCTGCCGTCGCGGTGCTCGACGAGATCAAGGCCGGCATCCCCAGCCATGTCGCCGCGGACGTCGTCGCCTCCCCCGCTTTTTCCGACCTGGAGATCCGCGAGCGCATGAGCGGCAACATCTGCCGCTGCGGCGCCTATTCCAACATCGTCGAGGCGATCCGCGAGGCCGCGGGGCGGAGGCAGGCATGAAGGCGTTCCACTATACCCGCGCGAGCAGCCCGGCGGATGCCGCCGCGCTTGCCGCCAAGACCCCCGGCGCCAAGTTCATCGCCGGCGGCACCAATCTACTCGATCTGATGAAGCTCGAGATCGAGACACCGGCGCATCTGATCGACGTCAACAAGCTCGCGCTCGACCGGATCGAGGAAACGGGTGACGGCGGGCTGCGCATCGGCGCGCTGGTGCGCAACACCGATCTCGCCGCCGACAAGCGCGTCCGCCGCGACTATGCGGTGCTGACGCGCGCGATCGTCGCCGGCGCCTCAGGCCAGCTGCGCAACAAGGCGACGACGGCAGGCAATCTGCTCCAGCGCACCCGCTGCCCCTATTTCTACGACCCCAACCAGCCCTGCAACAAGCGCAAGCCCGGCAGCGGCTGCGCGGCGATCGGCGGGTTCAGCCGCCAGCTCGCGGTAATCGGCACCAGCAAGGCCTGCATCGCCACCTATCCCGGCGACATGGCGATTGCGATGCGGCTGCTCGATGCGGTTGTCGAGACGGTGAAGCCCGACGGTAGCACCCGGAAGATCGCCATCGCCGACTTTCATCGCCTGCCGGGCGACACGCCGCACCTCGACAACACACTGCAGGCCGGTGAGCTGATCACCGCGGTCACCCTGCCCAAGCCGCTGGGCGGCAAGCATTTCTACCACAAGGTTCGCGACCGCGCTTCCTACGCCTTCGCGCTCGTCTCCATTGCGGCGGTGGTGCAGAAGGACGGCACCGGCCGCGTCGCCTTTGGCGGCATGGCGCACAAGCCGTGGCGAGTGGAAGCGGCCGAGGCCGCGCTCCCCAAGGGTGCTGCCGCCACCGCCAGGATCGCCTTCGCCGGCGCCACGCCGACGCACGACAACGCCTTCAAGCTGCCATTGGCCGAGCGCACGCTCGCCGCGGTGCTTAGCGAAGCAAGGGGCTGAGCCATGAAGTTCGATACCCCCGCCACGACCAACCCGATCGA
>JAIYAA010000209.1 GCA_027489295.1 Sphingomonadales bacterium
GTCCCAGCCTTCGACATTCCCGCTGGCTAACATCCTGCCGAGTGTGCCCGCTTTCGGCTGTGGAAAAGGGCAAGGTGAAACGGTGGGGCTAGGAGATTATCTCGATGGCGTGTGATGGTTCACCCTGCAGGAATCGCCGCGTTCGCTGGTGTTTGCGGTGCCTTTTGCCTCCGGGCCGAACAGCAGGCGTCTATTTTTTTAGAGTATCCAGCCATTCGGCAACGGCGGATTCCCGCCAGCCCATGCAGCGGGTGCTGATCCGAGTCTTCTGGGGGAATGTGCCGGCTTCCATTTTCCGGTAGAGGGTGGAACGGGTCAGGCCGGTGCGTTCGAGCACGGTTTTGATCCGGAGAATGCGGTCTGTTGGGTCGGGTTGGGTCTGCATTGCTATCACCTCGCATCGCTTGAGGGTTGGTGGAGCGCTCCGGGGAAAGATTGAGCCGAGCGGCTGGTCGGGAAAAGAGCCTGGATGGTGCAGGAAGGGACCTGTTCGGTGCAGTTTGGCACGCGGGTGGTTCGAGCGGATGTGGCTAAAAGCTTCGGCTTGTCCCGGGGCGTCTCACGCCAGATGCGTGACTGCGCTCGCTCGCCGCTGGCGCGGCGCCGAGTTGGCATGCCGCCTCGGCCCTTCGGGTGTTGGTCGCGGACGCAGGACCGATCTGCGGATCTCTGGCCGACAGTGTCGACAGCGGAACGCGGTTGCGGTGCGCGCACTGGCGCACGCCTGCGGCGACACCAGGGCGCGCGTGTTGTGGGCGCCCGCGTGGCACACTTGCCCGGGCGGGAGGCACGGGCGGCGGCTGGCGCACGTGCTGGCGCGCGCACGCCGCCCGCGCAGCCTCGCCCGGTTGCAAGGGTGCGGTTCTTTTCCGGGCGCCGTTGGCGCCCGGCAGCGCTGTTGCACTGACAGTGCGGTCGCCGCGCGGATGCGCGGCGGCGTTGGTGCACCGGTATGCGGAAAGGGCGGGGGAGCGTCGCTCGCCTCTAGTCCTGCCGCGGCATGTCGCAAACCGGGCGGTGCCCGGCTCGTTCTCTTCGTTTTGGCCCTACGGGTGGCTTTGCGGCACGCTAGCAGGAACTGCATGCGCGCGACTATGGGCTGCACCTAGAGAAAATCCGGGACGGCTACGAAAAGGTGTGCGGTGCGATCAACATCCTCACGAAGCGCCGGGCGATGACGTTGACGCCGCAGGAGGTCGCGAAGCAGATTGAAGCGGCCGGCACACAGGGACCTGCAGAAGATCGTAGAGCGTAAATCGGTGTTAGCTATGCCCTTGCCGGCACAGTCCAGGAATTGAAGGTGGTGGTCGCGTTGGCCCATTCCGTGGAGACCAGCGGCAATTGAGCCTGTCCCGGAGATACCTCCGGCCAGAACGAGAGACCCAGCGCTTCATCGGCCGGAGCTAACCCCGGCCGATGAAGCAAATTCGGCCGGGGTCAGGAGCCCCGGGGATGTGTGAGGTTGGTTCTCGTTGAAGTCCGTCCGCCACGCCTCGATCTTGGCTCTGGCGTCGTCCAATGAAAAGAACCAGCGCGTGTTGATGTATTCATCGAGCAGGTGGCCGTTGAACGATTTTGCAAATGCATTGTCAGTCGGCTTGCCGGGCCTGCTGAAGTCCAACGTCACCTGGTTGATGTACGCCCAAAGCTGTCGAACGACGTTGGGATGCGTGGTCTGTCTTGTGTGAAGACTCAGGGAATTTTACAAGCGATACGAAAGCGTTAGAATGCCGAACGGCGCTGTATTCTTTTCGACGATCGGACTGTCTTTTACCTTGCCCAGTAGCGTGGTCGCGTTCGCTGTAGCGCTAAGGCTGATGCGATTGGTTAGGCGATAAGAAGCCGTCAGCGCGCCAGAGACGTCCTTGAAGCCTGCGCCTGCAGAGAAACGCGGAAGACCTGCGGCAAGTGATTCTGCCATGGAGATGCCAAAATAGCGGTTGTTGTACGTCTCGTTGGCCCATGTCGCGCCGACCGATGGTGCCAGCGTAAACCGAGGCGAAAGCTGAACGGGATAGGATAGGCTCAGATCCGCGATCAGCCCCTTGGTTCCGCCAGACACGATCTTTACGGCTCCAAGCGTGGCGATGAAGCCGCCCGCGCGAACGGTCGTGAATAGCCTCGCTCCTACCCCGTCGGGGAGCCGGTCGATCCCGGCAGGCACATCCTTCTTCCGATAGCCTTGCACGAAAACGACGCTTGCGCCGATCGCGATCTTGCCGGTATCGATTGGCGCGATCCCGATGCCGTTACGCAGGTTCGCAAAGAACCATCCGTGCTTGATGTCGATCGCGGGTAGGGGCAATACACGATAGTCTTCTGATCCCTGATAGGCAGGCGTGGTGGCCACGCCGACCCCCAGTACGACATGGTTTGCACTCGAAGGACTATCGCCCCGTCCTTGCTTGCTCGCCTGTTCCTGCGCATGCGCGCCGCTCGCCCACGCCGAAAGTATCAATATTGTCTGCCATGGCGTGGCGGACAGGCGCTTACGGATGGAATCTTGGGTCATAAAGGCACTCGTCTTTACGTCCTTCGGCTGTTGCCGGAGAGGAAGTGGAAGGTGAAGTCTGGCTGGAGCCGCGCGCCGCGGGGGCGGCGGTTGGGTTAGTCGCGTTGAATGCTGGTGCCAGCGACCTGGGGCACGTAGAGGCCGGTGACGCCCCCGACGATACCGCTCGCGACCGAGCGCTTGACCGCCTTGCGCGCGCCGAGATGCGAACAGGGATCGAGATCGCCGATATCGATTCGGGCACGTTGCCGGCTCGCGAACGCCTTGGCGACGGAGTCCCCCAGGGGTTCGGCGAGTTGGAGCGCGTCGCCCGCTTTCGACAGAGAGGGCTTGATCCGTCCAATCATCCTGGCGTTCCGCCGCCAGGCGATCGCTGCAATCTGTGTACCAGCCGGATCCAGCAGCTCCGATTCGACAGCCAGTCCGCCTGTTGTTGCGGGGAGGCGGAAATTGACGACCGGGATCGGGTTGACGAAATCGATTGCCGCTTCGGCTGCAGAGCCGGCGCGACTGTTGGGCCGCAAGCGAACGATTGCGGTCCGTACTGTGCCTGCATCTTGCGCGGGGGCGTGGGCGATTCGGAAGCGCTTGCTCACCTCGAAGCAGATTTGCCGGTTCACTTCGCGAAGCACCATCGCCCTTTCCTTGTTGGAAAATGCCGCTTCGACATCAGCCCCGAAAATGGCGGGTTCAATATACACCCGTGCCAGCGTGTCGCTGGCACGGTCGTCGCGCCATTGATGAGAGGATCTTTTCAGCGGGCGATCCGGTGCCGGCATGCTCGAATAGCTGGTCAGGAAACCCGAACGCGCCACCGGGGCGCTTTGGCAGCCGGCAGTGCCGAACAGGGCAGAAGCGAGCAGAACCGCAGTGGGGATGCGGCAGGCGCACGTTCGGGGGCGAACTGCGTCGGTCAAGGGGAACATCGACACCTCACGTATAAGATACGCGTCGTATCCAATACGGTCACCTAGCTGTCAATAGGATACAAAATGTATCTTATTGTGTCGAGACGTCGACCTTTCCGCTTGCGTTGGGCGCGGGGGTGATCAGCGGGAGGACGACCTGGTCGACAATGTCGGAGATCGTCGCGTCCGAAATCGGCTTGGCGGTGACGATGATTTCGTGGAAGACTAGGCTGAGGGGAACGCGCATCACCCGCGGGCTTATCCGATGCGGGTCCAGGTCGCCGCGCTGCATCGCCCGGGCGAGGATCGCCTCAAGGGGGTTTTCCTGAAACTGGGCATCCGCAAAGCTGGCGTTTTCCATCGCCATGTCGTCGCTCATATCGAAAATCAGGCGGAGCAGGTGAGGGGGCGAGCGATCCGCGAATTTGCGCATCAACAGGCACAGCTCGTCGCGCAGATTGCCGAGATCCGCAACCACCAGCGGATTGTGCCGCACGTGGCGTGCGATCGCTGCCGCGGCGAGGCCGGCGCGTGTCGGCCAGCGGCGATAGAGAACAGCGCGGCTCGTGCCGGCGCCTTTGGCTACCGCCTCGTAAGTGAAGGTTGAATATCCGCCGGTTGCAAGCTCTGCCCAAGCGGCTTCGAGGATCGCTTCTTCGAGCACCGTTCCCCGGCGTCGCTGACTTTTCTGCTGGTCCAAGGTCTCTCCGAGTTGCGAATGTCGTCGCGCGCATGAGCGCGCCTTCTTGCCCGAAGCTGCGTTGCGAGAGCGCGGCGACCCGTATCGGCACGCCAAAGCGCACGAGTTGAGATGCGGGCGGGTGAACTGCAACTACCGCCCTGAAATCAATATTTCCAGAGACGTCTTGGATCTTAAATCACCGTGGCGCCGATGGGTGACTTAGTCCCATCGGCGTCCAGCAGCGCGTTACCGCTCAGTTGCCGTCGGTGAAGGTGTACGCACAAACCTTGTTGCCGGCCGGGTCGCGCAAATAGGCGGCATATGCTCCTGGCAGATGGCTGCGCGGCCCCGGAGCGCCCTCGTCCGATCCGCCAGTGGCAAGTCCGGCAGCATGGAAGGTATCCACCTCGGCCGGCGTCGCTGCCGCGAACCCGATCGTCATGCCGTTGCTCGTTGGCGCTTCGCCGTTTCCGGGGCGCGCGACGATGAAGGCCGGCTTGTCTCTGCCATAGAGAACCCAGCCATTCCCAAACGGGCCGAGATTGTTGATGCCTAGCGCGCCGAGTGCTGCGTTGTAGAATGCCACCGAAGCGTCGAGGTTGGCGGCGCCCATCATGACATGGGAGAAGACGCCGTTGCCGGAGATGACGGCCATGATTCAGTCCTTTCGGTGATATCGTTAGAAAACGACGACGCTGCGGATGCTCTCGCCCGCATGCATCAGATCAAACCCCTTGTTGATTTCGTCGAGGGTCAGGACATGCGTGATCATTGGATCGATAGTGATTTTGCCGTTCATGTACCAATCGACGATTTTGGGTACGTCCGTGCGGCCGCGCGCGCCCCCGAAGGCTGAGCCGCGCCAGTTGCGCCCGGTCACGAGTTGGAAGGGTCGTGTGCTGATTTCCTTGCCAGCCTCGGCAACGCCGATGACGATGCTGGTCCCCCATCCGCGGTGGCACGCTTCCAACGCCTGGCGCATTACGGTCGTATTGCCGGTGCAGTCGAACGTGAAGTCGGCGCCGCCGTCGGTAAGGGCGACCAGATGCTGGACGATGTCGCCCGAAACATCCTTCGGGTTGACGAAGTGGGTCATGCCGAATTTGCGGCCCCATGCCTCGCGGTCGGGGTTGATGTCGACGCCGACGATCATCCCAGCGCCGGCCATGCGGGCACCCTGCAGCACGTTCAGCCCGATGCCACCCAGACCGAAGACGATGACAACGTCGCCCACCTGCACCTTCGCCGTGTTGACGACCGCGCCGACGCCGGTGGTGACGCCGCAGCCGATATAGCAGCTGGTCTGGAACGGCGCGTCCTCGCGGATCTTCGCCACGGCAATTTCGGGCAGCACCGTGAAGTTCGAGAAGGTCGA
>JAIYAA010000412.1 GCA_027489295.1 Sphingomonadales bacterium
CCGGCGGACGGACCGTTCAAGGGCGACTGGTCGTCGCTGGTGCAGGGCTATCGCGCGCCGGACTGGTTCCGCGATGCCAAGTTCGGCATCTGGGCGCATTGGTCGGCGCAGTGCGTGCCGGAGGCCGGCGACTGGTATGCCCGCGAAATGTATATCCAGGGCTCGCGCGCCTACCGGCACCACCTCGCCACTTATGGCCACCCGTCGCAGACCGGCTTCATGGAGATGTATCCGCGCTGGACCGCGGCAAAATGGGATCCCGAGCGGCTGATCGATCTCTACCACCGCGCCGGCGCCAAATATTTCATGGCGCTGGCCAACCACCACGACAATTTCGACAGCTATGCATCGCGTCACCACGCCTGGAACGCGACGCGGATCGGGCCGCGCCAGGACATTGTCGGCCGCTGGGCGAAGCTGGCGCGGGCGCGGGGCATGCGCTTCGGCGTGTCGAACCATTCTGCGCACAGCTGGCACTGGTACCAGCCTGCCTATGGCTATGATCCGGAGGGTCCGCGGGCCGGAAAACGCTATGACGCTGCCTGGCTGACCAAGGCGGGCGGGCGCGGCAAATGGTGGGACGGGCTGGATCCGCAGCAGCTCTACACCGGCTCCACGATGCCGATGCCGGACGGGCTGACGACGATCAAGGACGCCAATGCCTGGCACGAAAAGCACGACCGTGTGTGGGAAGAGGCGGCGCCGGCGGCCAATCCCTGGTTCACCCGGCACTGGTATGCGCGCTGCCAGGACCTGATCGACCAGTACAAGCCGGACATGGTCTATTTCGACAATTTCACCCTGCCGCTGGGCCAGGCGGGCCTCGACATCACCGCCTATTTCTACAATCAGTCGATGCGCTGGCATGGCGGGCGCAATGAAGCGGTGGTGACCGCCAAGGGGACACCGGCCGAGCGCCGCGCCGGGATCGTCGACGATGTCGAGCGCGGCGTGCACGATGACATCCAGCCCTATCCCTTCCAGACCGACACCTGCATCGGCAACTGGCATTACGACCGCGACCTCTACGAACGCGACGGCTACAAGACGCCCGCCAAGGTGCTCCACACGCTGTGCGACGTGGTGTCGAAGAACGGCAATCTGATGCTGTCGGTGCCGATCCGCGGGGATGGCACGATCGACGAGAAGGAAGAGGCGGTGGTCGAGGGCATCGCCGCCTGGATGCAGCTCTACGGCGCGGCGATCTACGGCACGCGGCCCTGGCGGCTGTTCGGCGAAGGGCCGACCCGGCCGAAGAGCGGCGACTTCAACGAAGGCTCCAAGGAATCGCCCTATACCGCACGCGACATCCGCTATGTCCGGAAAGGTGCCGCGGTGCACGCGCTGGTGCTCGGCTGGCCCGAGGACGGGGTGGCCGTGCTGCCGGCGCTCGCCAAAATCGGTACGGTCCGCCGCGTCACCCTGCCCGGTCAGTCCGCGCCCCTGCCGTTCCGGACCGGTCCGGAGGGACTGCGGGTGACGCTGCCCGACGCGCGACGCAACGCGATCGGCGTGGCGCTGATCGTCGAGGGCGACCAGCTGGTGTGACGGCCCCCGAACCACCGGGGTGCGAGGGCCGTGCAAAGCTCAGCGGGGCGGCGTGGCGCTGGGCGCAGGCACCGGGGGCACGCCGGTCGTGCCCGGCGTCGGGGCCGCGCCCGCCACCGGAGGCGGTGTTACGCCAGCCTCGGGCGGCGGCGGAACCGTGCTGGGTGCGGCAGGCGCGACGCCGGGCGGCGGGGGAGGCGGTGCCCCGGCGCCAGGGGGCGGCGGCGGCGCGCCCGGACCACCCGGCGGGGGCGGCGGGGGACCGCGGCGATCATGCGGCCCGTGCGGCGGCGCGCCGACCGCCCGGACATTGCCCTGCGCGTCTACCAGGAACGATGCGTGGAACTGTCCCTCGACATAGCGCCCCTGCACCGTCACCGCGCTGCCGCTCTGCACGTCGCGCCCCTCGGGCCCGACATCGACCAGCGCCCGGCCCGAGCCGTCCTGCAGCACGAAGCGATCGCCATAGCTTTCGGCGACACGGCCCTTCACCGTCACGATTCCGCTCGTCTGCGCGAGCTTGGCGACCGCGGTCGGCACGGTCGGCGCCATTTCCACCGGCGGTCGGGTGAGTTGCACCGCGCCGGCGCCACCCGCCGCACCCAGCGCCAGCAGCGCCGCCGCGGCGGCGGTGAGCCGGTTCCGCGGCGATATCCTGTTCTTCCAGTCGGTCATTCCATCAACTCCTCTTGGGTGTTCGATGGCGCCGTTCTACCGAGTCGTACCCCACCTGCGCTGAACCTCGCGGTTCAGTTTGAGTTTAGGCCGGGAAGCTAGGCGAGGGCGATGCGGATCCTGCTGGTAGAAGACGACCCCGACCTCGGTCCTGCCATCGCGCGGGCGCTGCGGGCGGAGCATTGCGCGGTGGATCTGGCCGCCGACGGCATCGACGGCCAGCATCTGGGCGAAACCGAAGCCTATGATGCGGCGGTGCTGGACCTTGGCCTGCCCGGCAGGACCGGCGCGGAGATCCTTGCCGCGTGGCGCGCGGGCGGCCGCTCCCTGCCGGTGCTGGTGCTCACCGCCCGCGAGGCCTGGGCGGACAAGGTCACCGCGTTCAAGGCGGGCGCCGACGATTATCTGACCAAGCCGTTCCGCGTCGAGGAACTGATGATGCGGCTGCGCGCGCTGGTCCGCCGCGCTGCCGGCCACGCCCAGACGCGGATCACCTGCGGTCCGCTCGCCTTCGAGAGCCAGACCGGCCAGTTCGAGCTCGACGGGCTGCCGCTGAAGCTCACGGCGTTCGAATGGCGGGTGCTCTCGCAGCTGATCCTGCGGCGCGAGGTGGTGATCGAGCGGCTGGAACTGCTCGAGCGCGTCTATGAAGGTGATGCCGATGTCGATTCGAATAGCCTCGAGGTGATCATTGGCCGGCTGCGGCGCAAGATCGGCGCGGAGCGGATCGAGACGGTGCGCGGCCGCGGCTATCGCCTGACCTGCCCGGCATGAACCGCCGCTCGCTCCGCGTCCGGATGATCCTGTTGTCGGCGCTGGCGACGCTGGCCGCGCTGGGGCTGGCCGGGTGGACGATGGCAGGCGTGCTCGGCCGGGTGGTGACCGGCGGGATCGACCAGCGGCTGGACGCGCAGCTCGCCGTGCTGGCGAGCGTGGTGCGCGACGATGGCAGCATCGACCGTGCAAGGCTCTCGGCGCGGCAGGGCAGCCTCGCCGCGGGGCCCGGCTGGCGCTGGCGAATCGCGGGACCCGCCGGCACGATCGGTTCGGGCGATTTTCCGGTGTTGCGGGCGCGGCTGCCCTTTCCGCCAGGCGCCGACGCACTGCCCCCCGTGCCGCTCGACGGCGAGGATCACCTGGGCCATGTGCATGCCCGGCAACTGGTGCTGGACAGTGCTGCGGGCCCCGTGACGCTGACCGCCGCCGCCCCGGGCCGCGTGATCGGCCAGCCGGTCCGCGACGCGCTGGTGCCACTGGTCAGCGTCATCCTGGTGCTGGCGGTGATCTTCGCGCTGTCCGCCTGGCTGCAGTTGCGCTTCGCGCTGCAGCCGCTGGCGGCGCTGGTCGGCCAGATCACCGAGATCCGGCGCGGCGCGCGGACGACGGTGGACGAAGCGCAGCCGGTGGAACTCCAGCCGCTGGCCACCGAGCTCAACGCGCTGGCCGCCGCCAATGCCGCGACGCTGGCCGCGGCGCGCCAGTCGGCGGCGAATCTCGCCCATGCGCTGAAGACGCCGGTGGCCACGCTTGCACTCACCGTCGCCCCCGACAGCCCGGAAGCGGCACAGGTGCGCCGCATCGAGGGCGTGATCCGCCACACCCTGGCGCGGGCGCGGGCGGCCGCGGTCAACCGGCGGGCGAGCACCGACGTCGCGGAGGTCGCGGCCGACGTGGCGGGTGTGATCGGCAGGCTGCGCCCCGGCATCGCGACGCGCCTGGCAGTGCCGGACGGCCTCCGCGTCGCGATCGACGCGAATGATCTGGCCGAGATGCTGGGCAATCTGCTCGACAACGCCGCCCGTCATGCCGGCAGCTGCGTCGTCGTGGCGGCGGAGCGGGCCCCGTCCGGCACGGTGCGCGTGACGATCGAGGATGACGGCCCCGGCATCCCTGCTGATCGCCGCGACCAGGTGCTGCAGCCCGGCGTCCGGCTCGACGAGGGGCCGGCCGGCGACGGGTTCGGCCTTGCGATCGTGCGCGACCTGCTCGTCCTCTATGGCGGGCAGATGGCGCTGGACGAAAGCACGATGGGCGGGCTGCGCGTGGTGCTGCACTGCCCGGACGGGCAGGCCTAGGCGGGCGGCGGGGCGGTCGAGCTGCGCGTGACCATCTCGTGATCCAGCACCCGGTCGCGCGGCGACCGGGTGCGAATGCCGTCGCCGCGCGCCTCGTCCGCCACCAGCGCCAGCGCCTCCGCGGCCAGCCTGCGGACCGGCTGGTGGATCGTTGTCAGCGGCGGCCACAGCGTCACCGCCGCCGTCGTGTCGTCGAAGCCGACCACAGTCAGCTGGCGCGGCACGTCGAGCTGGCGACGATGCGCAACCGAGACAATTGCCGCCGCCATGTCGTCGTTGCTGGCAAAGATCGCGGTCGGCGGCGTGGGCCCGTCGAGCAGCTCCTCGCCGGCGGCGAGGCCCGAGGCATAGCTGAAATCGCCCTGCACCAGCTGCACCGCGGCATCGGGCACTGCGCGCAGCGCATCCTCCAGCCCGGCACGGCGCTCGGCGCTTGCCGCCTGGTTGGGATTGCCCATCACGAAGCCGATCCGGCGATGTCCCTGATCGAGCAGGTGGCGCGTCATCTCGCAGGCGGCGCGGCGATCGTCGATCCGCACGCAGGTGGCGGCCGGCACATGATAGGCACCGATCGCGGCAATCGGCACGTCCAGCCCCTGCAACGCCTTGAGCACCGCCGGCGCCTCGCCGAGCGGCGGTGCGAGCAGGATCCCCGAAAGGCCGGCAGCGGCGAACCGCGCCAGCGCCTCCGCCGACGGGGCACGGCCGCCCTCGCCCTTCAGCAGTACCAGTCGGGCACCGCGGGTGGAGGCTTCCTCGAACACGCCGGTCAGCAATTCGCTCATGAAGGCGGCGCTGGGATTCGAATAGACCACACCGATTCGCAGCTCGGCCGAGGTAACCAGGCTGCGCGCGGCGACATTGGGCACATAGCTGAGCTCGGCGATCGCCCGCTCCACCGCCTCGCGCGTGGCCTGGCTCACGCCGCTGCGGCCGTTGATCACGCGCGACACGGTCATCGCGGAAACCCCCGCCCTGGCCGCCACGTCGATCACCGTTGCCCCCTGCACCGGCCTCCCCGCCTTCGCCACGCCGTCGCTCTCCTGCCTGCAAACCGAAGGGGGTACGCGATGGCGACGGATCGGAAAAGCGGTGATCCGCGGCTTGCCCCATGCCCGGCGGCGGCTATGCAGGCGGACCATCTGCGGAGCCTTCGCCATGCGCCATGTCCTGCTGCTCGATCTGAACGACGATCCGGAGGCGATCGCCGCCTATCGCCACTGGCACCGCCCGGGTGGGCCCCCGGCGGCCGTCACCCGCTCGATCCGCGCGGCCGGCATCGAATCGATGGAGATCTGGCAGGCCGGCGACCGACTGGTGATGGTGATGGAAACCGGCCCCGCCTTCGATCCCGAAGCCAAGCGCGCGCGCGATGCCGCCGATCCTGACGTGCAGGCGTGGGAGACGCTGATGGACGGATTTCAGCGCAGGTTGGGTTTTGCCGAACCGGGCGTGAAATGGGTTCCGACCGAACAGATCTTCGCGCTCGCCGACCAGCCCTGAGCGGCCCATCGAGACCTGGTTGCGCACGGCATGCAACCGGCGGCGACGTTGCCCGGTTGTCTGATCGGCGCGGTGCGGCATGATGCGCATTCCGCACGTGTTCGATCGAAAGGAATGCCGATGACCGCCAATCCGCCGCGCGACCGTACCGAGACCGAACGTCATGCCCATGTCGTCGATGCGCAACATCGCCTGCCGCGGGAGGGCCAGATCGATGCGCTCGCCGGCACCGACGCCGACGGCATTCCGCTGACGGGGGAGGAAGACCCGTTTGTCGAGGTGGAGGGTTTTCGCGACGCCTGTACCGTGGTGGACCCGGAGGGGGAAGCGGAGGCGCATCCGTCGTGACCGTCCCTTAAGCCCATGCTCCTGCAAGGAGGGGCCAGGAAGAGTTACAGCAGCACATCCACCGCGTGGATCGCCACGCCTACCAGTCCGCCGACGACGGTGCCGTTGATCCGGATATATTGCAGGTCGCGCCCCACCGCATTCTCCAGTCGCGAGGTAACGGTCTGCGCGTCCCAGCCGCGGATCGTATCGGAGACCAGCCGGACGATGCCGTCGCCGTAATCCGACGCCGCGCCCACCGCCGATCGCCGAACGAAGCGATTGATCGTTCGCGCGAGCTTCGCGTCGGTCTGCAGCGTGCCGCCGAACTGGCGCAGCGCCTCGCCCATGCGGCCGCCCAGCGCCCGCTCGGGATCGCGCGCCAGCCGCAGCATCGCTGCGCGGCTCTGCTCCCACAGCCCTTCCACCCAGCGCTGGAACCCGGCATTTTCGAGCATCTCGAGCTTGAAGCTCTCTACCTTCGCCTGCAGCTCCGGATCGTGCTGGAGCCGCTCGGCGAGGCTCACCAGCCCCTCCTCGATCTTGGCGCGGACGGGATGCTCGGGGTTCTCCGCCATTTCGTCGATCAGCTTCTTCAGCCCCTCGATGATCTTGGTCGCCAGCGTCTCGTCGAGCCCGGTCCAGCGCATCACCGAACCGGCACGGGCATGCACCATCTCGCGAATGAGGTGCTCGTTCGCCTCCAGGATGCGCGCCGCGCCGCGCAGCATCGAATCGAGCAGCGGCAAATGCCGGCCATTGGCAATCGCGGCCGCCAGCGCCTGGCCGAACAAGGGCGCCACGTCGATCGCGCGCAGCCGCGACGCGATCGCGCCCTTCACCATGCCGCCCAGCCGCTCCTGGTCGAGCGATTCGAGGATGTTCGCCGCCAGCCGCGAGGCGCCCGCACCGATCCGCCCGGTGCCGTGCGACGGCGCCGCCAGCCAGCGCCCGGCGGCTCCTGCCACGTCGAGCCGCTGCATCCGCCGCGCCACCACCCGCGGGATCAGGAAATTGGCGCGCAGGAACTGGCCCAGCGTATCGGCGATACGATCCTTGTTGCGCGGGATGATCGCGGTGTGCGGGATCGGCAGGTGCAGCGGGTGGCGGAACAGCGCGGTCACCGCGAACCAGTCGGCCAGCCCACCGACCATCGCCGCCTCGGCAAAGGCGCGAACGAAGGGCAAGGCGGGATGCAGCCCCTGGAAATGGCGCGCCGCGAGGAACAGCGCCGCCATCGCCAGCAACAGGCCGGTCGCGACCATCCGCATCCGGCGCAGGCCGGCGGGCGGAGGATCGGTCCGAAGGCGGGGAGTAAGGCTCATGGCAGATGCAACGCCGCGAAGGCCCCGTCCGCTCCGCTCAGCCTTCGCGATGCACCGCGAACGGGCCGTTGCCCTGATTCACCGGCATCAGTTCGAGCGTGTTGACCGCGAAGTGCGGCGGCAGCGTCGCGACCCACAGCATCGTCTCGGCGATGTCCTCGGCGGTCATCGGGGTGACGCCCTTGTAGACCTGGTCCGAAAATTCCTGGCTGCCGGAGCGGACCAGGGTGAATTCCGTCTCGACCATGCCAGGCTCGATCGAGGTGACGCGCACGCCGGTGCCGATCAGGTCGGCGCGCAGGTTGAGCGTGAACTGGCGGACGAACGCCTTGGTCGCGCCGTACACATTGCCGCCCGGATAGGGATAGGTGGCGGCGACCGACGACAGGTTGATGATCCCGCCCTTCCGCGCGACCAGACCCGGCAGCAGCTTGTGGGTGATCGAGACGAGCGCGGTGATGTTGGTGTCGATCATCGTCTGCCAGTTGTCGAGCGAGGCCTTGTGTGCGGGCTCAAGCCCCAGCGCGAGGCCGGCATTGTTGATCAGCAGGTCGATGTCCGAGAAGGGGGCGGGCAGGCTCGCCAGCGCCGCATCGCGCGCCGCGTCGTCACGCACGTCGAAAGCGAGCGTGTGGACGCGCTCGCCGGCCAGCTTCTCCAGGCGATCGGCGCGGCGGCCGGTCGCCACCACATGCCAACCGGCGTCCGCGAAGGCGCGGACCGAAGCTTCGCCGATGCCGGCGGTGGCGCCGGTGATGAGTACGGTAGGCATGGAAAACTCCTGGGATGACGGGTTCGGCTTCCTATACGCGCCTGGCGGCGGTTTGGATCAGCTTTTTGCGGGTCACAGCCGGAAGCGCCAGTTCCGTCGGTGCAGCGGCCAGAGGCAGGCGACGATGATGCCGACCACGCCCAACGCACAGGCGGTGGAGGCAAGCGTCGGATCCGCGAAGAGGCGCGCGGCGATGCCGAAGCCCCAGGCCTGCGGGGTGATCGGGCCGGCGGGGCCAGGCACCCAGGGCGCCTCGCCCATCTTGGCCATCACTACCGAGAGCAGGAAGCCGAGCACCGCATTGGTGCCGAGGATCCGCAACGGGGTGAACAGCGCCGCCACCGCCCGGCTCTGCAGCGCCCCCGACAGCACTGCCAGCGCGAGCAGCGACACGCCGCTGCTGAGCAGCGCGAAGCTGCTCGTCCACAAGGGCTTGATGATCGGGAACAGCGGGTCGAGCAGCAGCCCGGTCGCGGCCAGCACAGCACCGGCGCCGAGCAGCGGCAGCAACGCCGCAAGGTCCGGCCCGCGCCGCAGCGCCCGCGCGGCGAGGATGCCTGCCAGCACGTTGACGATCGCCGGCAGCGTCGCGAGCAGCCCTTCGGGATCATAGACCACCGGCCCCGCCCATTGCATCGAACCGAGCGGCCAGAGATGCGGCACGGTGAACAGCGCGCGGTCGAGATACGCGGCGAGGTTCCCCTCCTGGTCGAGCCGTCCGACGCCGTAGCCCGGGACCGGGACGAAGGTGAGCAGCAGCCAATAGCCGATCAGCAGCAGGGCAGCAGCCAGCAGCAGCACGCGCGGATCGGCATCGGTCTTTCCCCCCGGCAGGCGCTGCGGGAAGGC
>JAIYAA010000026.1 GCA_027489295.1 Sphingomonadales bacterium
AGCGCTGCTGCCCTGGCCGTCGTCGTCTGCCTCGCTCATTTCACTCCCATGCGCCCTTATGCCCCGGGAAAACGGGCTAGCGTTAAACCGCTGGCACTTCTAATGAAAAGAATGGGACATCCTTCCGACATAAAGGAGGCAGATGCCCTGCCGGCGCGGCCGGCGATGCCGAAAGATTTAGCCGCTACGGCGCACAAGGCCGCGTGTAGCCGGCACACTCGAACTCCTTGCGCGCGTCGGCCGGACTGCAGAGGGCATCGTCTTCATGACGTCATCAACGCGGCGTCGAACCCGCAAATTCGCCCTGCACTCGGTTTTTGCGCCTGCGAGCAATTCCGATCAACGCCCCCAAGCTCATTGCTGTAAGAACGCATGTCAGGATTGGCCGTTTCTGCGCTTCTAGAGCGATACTCGAGCGGCGCACATGCACGCGCTGAGAGCCATGGACGTGACCATCAGATCGCGGCACGTACAGGTTATCACGCCGCTTCCCTCGACCCGGATCGCCAGGTTTCTGTTGCATGCGGGTGCCACCGGCCTCCATGACCATGTCTGTCAAACGCGGTGCGATCTGCCCGATAAGGGAGCTGAGGACACCGCCGCCGCCCACATACAGCTCGCGCCGTGGCGTGTGGCATGCAAACAGCACCGCGTCCGCTACCAGCGCTGGATCGTACAGCGGCGGCGGCAAGCGCGGCGGCTCAGCCATGAAGTTCCGGGCGTGCTCTGCATAAGGCGTGTCGATCGCACCTGGCTTGATCAACGTGACCGAGATACCTGAGTGATCCCGTTCAAGCTCCATTCGAAGTGTGTCTGTCAGCGCCTGCACTGCATGCTTGGTTGCGGAGTACGGCCCTTGCTGAATGATCGCGCGGTCGCCTAGGATAGACCCCAGATTGATGATGGCGCCGCCGCCGCGCTCACGTAAGTGTCGTGCAGCGACCAAGCAGCCGTTGAGCGTGCCGAAGTAGTTGACATCGAAGGTTCGCCGGTGATCTGCTACCGGTACCTGTTCAACGGTCCCGTAGGTCGCCGCTGCTGCATTGTTCACCCAGCTGTCAAAGCCGCCGAAACGATCGACGGCCACTTGCGCAATATGCTCAACCGCCCGCAGGTCCGAAACATCCGCGGCCACAATCTCAACGCGCGCGCCTTCCGCCTGGAGCTCGGCTCGTATTCGTTCCAAAGCCTCCTGGTTGCGTGCGGCCAAAACAACCGCGGCGCCCCTGCGTACGGCCGCTTTAGCTGTTGCGAGCCCGTTTCCGCTGCTCGCACCAGTGATGACAACTATCTGCTCATTCAAGGCTTTCAGCTTCATGGTGCTGGAGAGCGCTCCGCACCGGCTGCAGTTCCCCGTCAGGTAACGCCGCGATGAAGTGCGCCGCAGCTTGCCTGCCACCAGCAACCACGATCACGATGGGCGACGCAGGCCACGCTCGACCAGTTCACCGTCTATGCTTTTGATGATAGTTGCCTGTCCCAAAAGATGCACCTTGTCGCGGACGGCCTCATCAAGGAGGTCCCGCAAGCGCCTTGCGCTTCGAAGTCGCCCGGCTTGAAGATCGCCTGCAACCGGCCCTTCAATCCAGCGAAGTGGATGCCCTGCACGTGCCGCCAAATGCCCCTCCGCACCGCTGCGGCCGTTCGGTACGATCAGCGCACGCCCTCTTACGGGAGACCAAAGCTCGCAAGAGCCATGAAATCGAACATGGCCGTCGACATGGCGGAAGACCTCGATCGCGACAGGCTCTCCCCGCGCATCGTTAACGTCAAACGCGACACGAATGCAGTCCCGACCATCGATGCCCACTGCCTGACCCAAGAGCGACGAAACACCATCCGGCGTGCGGAAGCCAGCCGAGATCGCGCAGCCTTCTTCCCCCAGATCGTCCGGCAGCCGGCCCGTCAGCAACCTCGAATATGCTACCAGGTAGTGGACCATGTTCGCCTGCGCGAGGGCATCAGACGCTGCCAGCGCCTCCAGCTCGTTGCGAGCAGCGCGCATACTTTGCAACTTATCCAGCACTTCTCAAGCCCTTCCGCTTATGGACTGCTGCGAGTCGCCCCAGTTTGAGCCAATATTGCATCGAACACTTCCCTTAGGGAGCAAGCCTTCTTAGATCCCGCGCAGAACTTATAGTGCCTTGCGGGGTCTTTATCTCGTCATCCTTTAATATGACGAATGTTACGGAGGGCACCTGCGACGCCAGCCTAAGAAGCTCGTCACGAGCGTTTCTAAGAACCACTGGGCCATTTAGATTCTGAAGATGATTATAAAGTAAGGTTGAATACACCCCGATCACGATGGAGTCCGCCCTCCTCGCAATCGCGTCCGTAAGAGCGCATTTGACCGACCGATATACCGCTTGATGATTTGTACCGAGTACAGGGCGGTGCCGTTTGAACCTAAGCCCGTCATGCCTGATAATCTTCATGTATCCAGGATTCGGTGCGCTAATGCCATCGCAGAGCTCTTGCAAATGAACACCTGATCCGGTCGGCAGTACAAGAGGTTCAGGCCACTTATATCTATTTTGCGCAGATATTTTCGCAAACATGCAGGCCTCCGCAGTGTTTCCTGAACGCTACGCGCGCATTATTGAATCAAGCGTTAGCGCTCCAGGTCGCTGCGGGAACAATCGACAGACCTCAGCCAGCATGCTCGCGAACCTTTCGAGGCGCACGGCCGCAGACGCGCCGTAAAATCAGACCCTGTGCAACCAGCAAGCGTCCGTCTCGTGAGGAATCCCTTGGATGAGGAAAATTGCATGACAGTAGTAAATTTTAATCTTAACGACCCCTGCCATTCCGAGTTACGCGAGGCGGCCCATCGCCTGAAACGTGCCGTTGAGCAACGGCTTGGCGATTGTGGTGTTCGCTTCAAGAGCCTTCGCGCGAACAGGATCGGGAACGATCGACACATCATGGTGTGGATTGAGTTCCTCGGGTTTCAAGACTCGCTGGCACGGTGCGGCGTTACGGTGTCCGGTCACCTCATGAAAGGGGGGAGTCTCGGTAAATTTATTCGGAATAGCCTGAGGCTGTTCGAAGACCGGCTAGCAGAACAGGTAGAGCGCGGCCGCATCGCGAAAGAAGCAGGCATCCACCGACCGCTACAAGGTAGAGATTTGACACGATTGAGCCATCGCTGGGTAGACAGGGACGCGCTAGACATCGTCATTCGGCGTCATGGATCACCGGAAGCAGCCCTGCGGTGGATCGAGGAGCAAATGCCACACGCTGTGCACAGGAAGCATCTGGTGAACGTGACGGGTCAAGCGCTCCCCAGCAAATCAAAGCGGCCGCCGGTCTTCATTGACTTGAATGGCTTGCAAATCAATTTTACCTTCAATCTCGGAAGCGATAAATTCATCGATGTCGAACGCAGCGTGAAAAATTCGCGCCATGACAGCCAACCACCTCGATACACTTGGACCGGCGACACTATCAAGATGTTCGTGTGTCTTCCCATCTCAGTCTCCTCGTCGATGGTGGGTAAGACTGTAGGCGAAATTATCGAGGGAACTCCAATCAGTAACCGGAGGATTCTAGACGTTCAAAGCTTTGATGATGACGCTTCAGATTCGAGGATCGATCTTAAGATCGAATCGAACCTGGTTAAGTTGGCCGACGTGCTGCCGATTGTGCCGGGACGCTAAACTTGGTGTAGCCGCGATGTCCTCACTCTGCTGGATTATCCTACCGCCGACACACAATCCCTACCTCAGAAAATACGAACAGGTCAGGAAGCTTAGGGAATATTTTGCCCTCAATTCGCTTGCATGATGAGGTGAAGGTACCCCCTAAATCGCGCAGCTGTGCTGTGCTGTGCTGTGGTGTGGCTGTGGATGCAATCAATCGCTGGCGAGAAGCTGATCAATTGCGAACACGGCATGTGCCTCGACCTTCGATTGCCCTGGCCAGATCGTTTCGTGGAAAGCCGCAAGCGCTGGCCTGCTGGGCCACCAATTAGCCGATGCGCCGCCCCTCCGTTCAAGGGATGACCTTCATCACCCTATTCCGTGGCCTCCTTCTGGACTTCAGAAGGAGGCCACGTCAGAGTAGCACATCGGCGGCTGCGTCGCGCTCGACAACAAGCGGCCCGCCTGGCGCCTGCGTCTGTAGCGCGTGCGCCGATTTCTTGCACGGCAACACCGACGCCGGGACCGACCTTACCGCTCCATAAGACAGTTTAAAACTTCAATACGGCTCGCCGCTTGTAGATCGGAATGGCACTACGGCTATACTCTTCACCTACGGCGCCAGTCGCCTCAGTTCATGCGCATTCGTTACCACACCCTGCGGCAGTACCAATGGCTCTTCGATCAGAATCATTTTCATACTTGGCAACTTCTTCGCTCGTTGCATTATTTCCTCGTAGAAATTCCTTAACTTGAAAACCTTGCCCTCGCTGAATTGCTCGAAAATGTTCTTTGGATATACGCCGATTTCCACATAGTCAGCTCTAGCCAACACAGCATCATCCAAAGCCGCCTTAACAGCTGCATAGACTGCTCGATGGTTAGTACCGGCTACTTGCGGCTGTTTGATGAACTGGGTGCCGTCGTGTCGAATAACTTTCATTAGCCCCGGATTGGGCGTGCTCATCCCATCGCAAATTTCCTGAACGGCGATGCCGGTGCCATAGGGATCTACTTTTCGCTCGAGAGACACAAACTCGATGCCTTTGATTTTGATGGACATGTCAGCCCTTTGAGGTTGCAGCGGCCCCGCCTACCCGCGCAAACGTTACGAAGGTGCTTATCAAGCTCCATTGTTGCTTCCGCCGCGCGACCTTCTTCGACAGCAAATGCGTGGGGGCAGCGGACAAGGTGCACAAGAAACTAATCATCCCGCACAGAAACACTGCGCGTGATTAAAGCCGATGAGCAATGCCACCATACTCGCGCGACCATCAACCGCGCGCGTATTGCCATATGTGGCAACACCCACAGCACACTTTATTGCATTAAATCATCCAGCACCAGCCGGTACGGTCGTTGGCTGAACCTGCGATATCGATAATTCTTAGGAATTGTCTTCGTCGTGTATTTGCTAGTGGAAAAGTTATGGAATTCATCAATTTAGATCTAGAAGATCCAGTCAATCACGTTGTGCGCAATGCGACATTCGCCTTTCGAGACGCCGTACAGGAAAGATTGCGGGGCTGCGACGTTCGCATCACCGCCGACCGCGCCGTGCGTGTTGTTGGCGAGCCTCACATCGACATCTGGTTGAAGGTGGTTGGCTGGGGAGAATCTCTCGCCCGTCAGTATTCGAGTGTGACTGCAACGTTCCTTGAGGATATGGATATCGAAGACTTTGTCGCATTTTGGCTCGATATGAATTTACTTCGCCTCTCGGAACAGGTCGAAAGAAGCCGCATGGCGCAGCTAGAGGGCATCGCCAGACCACTTCGCGGTCTGGAACTTGGACGTACGTCGCACCTGTCGATGGACAAAACTGCGCTTCAAATCCTGACCAATCGCAAAGGGTCCATCGAAGATGTCCGGCGGTGGGTCCACGCTCAGATGCCAGCGGCCGTACTCGACAGGTACGGTGTGAATATTACCGGAAAAGCCTTCCCAACCAAATCAAAGCGACCGGACCTCTTCATTCGCCTGGAGGACCGGTCAATCAAGGTGGCATTTGATCTAAATACCATGGAAATGATCGATCCGAGCAAAGCGAGCAACGCTTTTTGGACATTAAAACGCTCGAACGGAAAGCATCATGCCATGTGGATGGATGATAAGATCTTCTTATACGGATCCCTTCCCGAGATTGCTATATCGGCATTCGCCAACAGGTATGTGGGAGAGGTCATTCCTGATACCCCAATCGGACACCGCAAAATCCTCCGCGCAAAAACCACAGGTTCCCCCTATGGGCAAGACTTCACTCTGATCATGAAGCATGATCGTCAGAAGCTGCACGATCCCGTTCCTGACCGAACGTGCCTGCCGCTCGCCGCCTGACGGCGCACGGTGCTCCGTGGCGAGTACGCCAGATCCGCCAATGATAGCGTGGGACTTTCGCTATGCTCCGCTGGGTGACCATTGGAGCATAGCCAGTCGAACTACCTTGGGGCAGCTCCGAAGCTACCATAGGAGGAGCAGGGATGCCCCTGATAGCATCACTGCCTTAGCACTACTTTGGCAGGTTGAAGGAACCGGCTGGAATCCTCGTTGATTCTCGTGTGTCAGTGTAGGCTGACGGATCAACGGTCATGGTGGTGGATGAAGGCTGGCGGAGCGATCTG
>JAIYAA010000234.1 GCA_027489295.1 Sphingomonadales bacterium
AAGCGGATTACTTCGTTAACGCGTGGAAATCGCTGTTTCGCGATGGGATTCGGTCCCCGAACGGGACCAGCGTCTTGTTGAAGCTGGCCGGCGAATGGGTAGTTCGGAACAGGCTTACAGCATCCATTCGACACCAGCGAAAACAGAGGGTTTTATGATCAAGAAGCTTCTTCCTGCAGTTGGCGCCATGCTCGCCGTCGCCGCTTTCTCGGGTTCGGCGCAGGCTGCCACCACCATCACCAAGAATAGCTATACCGCCGCGAACATGAGCATTGTCGCCGGCGCTGACGGTACCTACTCGGCGAATTTCGGTCGCTCGGGCATCCTGGCCGGCAAGTTCGAAGATACCTACAGCTTCACCCTGCCGCAGTATCTGCTGGGCAGCGCCACGCTCAGCACCAGCGCCGTGAAGGTGGGTGGCAAGGATGACCTCGACATCACCTCCGTGTTCTTCAACGGCGTGCAGCTCACCGCCACCAAGAGCAAGAAGGACCAGAACGAATCGTTCGTGGTCAACGACGTCCTGGTCAAGGCAGGCCAGCTCAACACCATCGTCATCAAGGGCCTTGGCCGCGGCAACGGTTCGTACGGCGCGCAGGCCGTGTTCGCGCCGGTTCCGGAACCCGCCAGCTGGGCGATGATGATCGGCGGCTTCGGCTTCGTCGGCGCGGCAATGCGCCGCCGCACCACGCGCGTCGCGCTCGCCTAATCAGGCAACCCGCACCCTCTGGGTGCGCTGGATCGAAGGACACCGGTCGCGCAGCGCGCGGCCGGTGTTTTTCTGTTGGTCGCCCCAGACGTGCGTGTTCGTCGCGTTCTCCCGAGCACGGCCTTCCGGTCGGCGATCCGCTGTGCAACAGCATTGGCCATGCTGCGCGTATGTTCGTTCCCCACCGGGGTGGCCGCCCTGGCGCTTGCCGTCGCCGTTCCGATTTCCGCTGCCTCCGCGCAGGACGCTGCCGGCTTCGAGGCCTATCTGCCGTCGCTCGCGGAACAGGCTGCCAAGGCCGGCGTCAGCCGACGGACGATCGACGCGGTGGTCCCGACGCTGACCTACAATGCGCGCGTCGTCGAGCTCGATCGCCAGCAGCCCGAAAGCAGCCCCAACGCCCCCATTCCGGCCTTCGCGCCCTATCGCGCCCGCCATGTCGACGCCGATCGCATCGCGCGCGGGCGCGCCGCCTATCAGCGCGCCCGTGGCCGGCTGTCCGCGATCGAGCAGCAGACCGGCGTGCCCGAATCGATCATGGTGGCGATCTGGGGGCACGAAACCAATTACGGCCGGGTGATGGGCGGATTCGATCTGCCCCGCGCGCTCGCCAGCCTTGCCTATGAAGGCCGCCGCCGCGCGCTGTTCACCGACGAGTTCATCGCCACGCTCAAGATGATCGACCGCGGCGTGCCGCGCGACAAGCTCGTCGGCAGCTGGGCGGGCGCGTTCGGCGGGCCGCAGTTCCTGCCCAGCGTCTATCTTCGACTCGCCCGCGACGGCGACGGCGACGGCATGGCCGACATCTGGACCAGCGATGCCGACACGCTCGCCTCGATCGGCGCCTATTTCGTGGATGCCGGCTGGCGTGCCGGGGTGCCCTGGGGCTTTGCGGTTTCGGTGCCGGGCACGCTCGACCGCCGGATGATCGCGCCGCGCACCACCAGCCCGCGCTGCGCCCGCGTGCACAGCCGCCAGAGCCAGTGGAAGACGATCGCGGAATGGCGCGCGCTGGGCGTGGTGCCGCAGGCCCGCGCCTGGCCCGCTGACGACGTGCTCGCCACGCTTATCGAGCCCGACGGGCAGGGCGCCACCGCCTATCTGCTCACCGGCAATTACCGCGTGATCCTCGACTATAATTGCTCGAATTTTTACGCTTTGTCGGTAGGCCTCTTGGCCGATGCCGTGGAACGCTAGACCCTTCACACTTGCCCTCGCGCTGGTTGCCGCCGCGAGCGCCCATGCCCAGGAAACCGACCCGGCCGCCACCGCGAGCGGGCTGCACGGCACCTCGCAGCTCCAGCCCGGCGATGGCCGCTACGACGCGGTGGGCTATGCCGCGGTGCAGCCCATCGGGGCCGCGGCGCTCGCGATCAGCCCGAACCTTGCCGGCGAGAGCTATGCCGAGGTGACGGCCCTCGACAGCGGCCGCACGATCCTCGTCCGCATCGCCGAGACCGCGGAAGCGCCAGGTGCGATCGCCACGCTCTCCGAAGGTGCTGCCAGCCAGCTTGGGGTGCCTGCCAATGGGCTGGTGGCGGTGCGGATCCGTGCCGTCCGACCCTCGACCGAGGACCAGGCCGCGCTGCGCAGCGCCGGCGCCGCGCAGCCCCGCATCGATTCGCCGCCCGCGTTGCTGCGTGCCCTTCGCCTGCAGCTGCCGCCCATGGCGATCGCTTCGAACGAACCCCTGCCACCGCCACCCCCGCCACCGGTGCAGGCCGATCCGATCGCCGACGTCATCCCGCATCCGGCCGCAAGCCCTGTCGCGCCGCCGAAGCCTCGCCCCGCCGCCAGGCCCGCCGCCGCGAAGCCGGCCCAAGGCCGCTATCTGGTGCAAGTGGCCGCACTTTCTTCGTCCGAACGCGCGACTGCGCTTGCCCAAAAGCTAAAGGGCTTCGTAAAGGCAGGGGGCGGGCTCTACCGCGTCCAGCTCGGCCCCTTCGCGACGGAGGCGGCGGCGGAGCGGGCACGGGAAGGGGCCGTTCGGGCCGGGTTCGGAGATGCGCGCCGCACCACGGTCCGATAGGGGTACACTTATCGCGTTCTGGACCGATCATCATGAAGAAGCTCGCCGCCGTTTCGTTCCTGGCGCTCGCCATCGCCGCGCCGCTGCAGGCCGCCGGCCCCGATTTCCCGACGCCCGCACCGATCGCCTATATGGAAGACATGTCCTCGGGCGCGGTGCTGTTCGCCAAGGACGCCGATCGCCGGATGCCGCCCGCCTCGATGGCGAAGATGATGACGGTCTATGTCGCGTTCGACCTGATCAAGAAGGGCGAGCTCAAGCTCGACCAGAAGATCGAGGTGCGACCCGAGACCTGGAAGAAGTGGCACTCGCAGGGCTCGACCATGTTCCTCGGCGTCGGCGAGCAGCCGACCGTGGCGGACCTGCTGAAGGGCATCGTCACGCTCTCGGGCAACGACGCCTGCGTGGTGCTGGCGGAAGGCATTGCGGGCACCGAAGAAGGCTTCGTCAACCTGATGAACGATCGGGCGAAGAAGATCGGCCTCGCCAACAGCCATTTCGGCACGTCGAACGGCTGGCCCGATGAAGGTCGCACCTATGTGACCGCGCGCGACCTGGCGCATCTGGCGGCCGCGACGATCCGCGAGTTCCCGGATCTCTACAAGTCTTTCTATTCGCTGCCGAGCTTCACCTGGGGCAAGACGCTGGGTGCCGGCGCGGCGATTGAGCAGGGCAACCGCGATCCGCTGCTCGGCAAGGTGCCGGGTGCCGACGGGCTCAAGACCGGTCACACCGAAGAGGCCGGCTATGGCTTCACCGGATCGGCCGAGCAGAATGGCCGTCGCCTGGTGATGGTGGTCGCCGGGCTCGACAGCTATAGCGGCCGCGCCGACGAATCGGTGCGCTTCATGCGCTGGGGCTTTGCGGCGTGGAGCACCAAGCCGGTGGTGAAGAAGGACCGCACCGTCGGCACCGTCGACGTGCAGGGCGGCACCGCCAACAAGGTGGCGGTGGTCGCGCCGCGCGACCTCAATATCACGCTGCCCTCGGGGCTTAGCCCCAAGCTGGCCGGCAAGATCGTCTATCAGGGCCCGGTCAAGGCCGGTTTCCACAAGGGTGACCATGTCGCCGATCTGATCATCGAAGGCGAAGGCATGCCGCAGCAGGTGCTGCCGCTGGTCGCTGCCGAGGATGTCGGCCAGGCGGGCTTCTTCGGCCGAGCGTGGGCGGGGCTGATGTCGCTGCTGCACCTGGCCTGATCGCCTTGGCCACCGCCCTGATCGGCAATCACCAGGCCCGCGACGCGCTCGCCGCCGCCATGGCGAGCGGCGCGTTGCACCATGCCTGGCTGATCGCCGGGCCCGAGGGCGTGGGGAAGGGGACCTTTGCCCGCATTGCCGCCGCGCGGATGCTCGCGGAGGCCGCCGAACCCGATCGGCTGCTGCCCGGCTGGGAGGTGGCGGAGACTAGCCGTACCACCGCGCTGATCGCCGCGGGCAGCCACCCGGACCTCAAGGTCCTCGCCCGGCTGCCCAAGGACGCGGACAAGCCGGACGAGGCGCTCGCCCGCTCGATCACCATCGCGCAGGTGCGCAGCCTGCAGCCGCTGTTCGCGACCAAGCCGTCGCTGAGCCCGCGCCGGGTGGTGATCATCGACGCGATCGACGATCTCGAGCGCGGCGGCGCGAACGCGCTGCTCAAGAACCTTGAGGAGCCGCCGGCGGGGACGATCTTCCTGCTGGTGAGCCATGCGCCCGGCCGGCTGCTGCCGACGATCCGCTCGCGCTGCCGGCTGCTGCGCTTCGAGCCGCTGACAGACGTCGAGACGACCACGGTGCTCCGCCGCCAGATCCCCGAGGCCAGCGAGATCGAGATCGCCGCGCTGGTCGAGGCGGCCGAGGGCTCGCCGGGCCGCGCGCTGCGCTTCGCCGGGCTCGACCTGTCGGCGCTGGAGGCGGACATGGCGCAGCTCGCCGATTACGGCGATCCGGACAATGCGCTGCGCACCCGGCTCGGCCGCCAGCTCGGGGCCAAGGCCGCCCAGCCGCGCTACGAGGCGTTCCTGGAGCGCACGCCGAGCTTCATCGCCGCGCGCGCCAAGCGGCTGGAGGGTGAGGCGTTGCGCGCAGCGCTGGATGCCTATGCGGGCGCGCGCGAGCTTGCCGGAGCCGCGCTGGGCCTGTCGCTCGACGCGACCGCCACCGTATTCGAAATGAGCGGCATCCTCGCGCGGCTCGCGCGGCGCTGAGGGTACAGGTTGCCCGTTGCTGCGCCGCATCCTAAAGCGGCGGGCATGGCTGACCCCTTCTACATCACCACCGCGATCCACTATCCCAACGGCAAGCCGCATATCGGCCATGCCTATGAGATGATCGCCGCCGACGCGATCGCGCGCTTCCAGCGCCAGCAGGGTCGCGACGTGTTCTTCCAGACCGGCACCGACGAGCATGGCCTCAAGATGGTGCAGACCGCCCGCGCCCGCGACATGACCGCGCGCGAGCTTGCGGATGAAATGTCGAATCATTTCCGCGTGATGGCGGAGAAACTAGATATTTCGTGCGATCGTTTCATCCGCACCTCCGAGGCCGATCACTACCGCGCCAGCCAGGCGATCTGGGAGAAGATGGCGGCCAAGGGCGACCTGTATCTCGATCGCTACGAGGGCTGGTATTCGGTCCGCGACGAAGCTTTCTACGAGGAGAAGGAACTGCAGGAAGGGGAAGGGGGCCAGAAGCTCTCGCCCCAGGGCACCCCGGTGGAATGGACCAAGGAGGAGACCTGGTTCTTCCGCCTGTCGAAGTACGAGCAGCCGTTGCTCGATTTCTACGCCGCCAACCCCGACTTCATCCGCCCGGAATCGCGCCGCAACGAGGTGCTGCGCTTCGTCGAGGGCGGGCTGGTCGATCTCTCGGTCAGCCGTACCAGCTTCGACTGGGGCGTGCCGGTGCCGGGGTCGCCCGGCCACGTGATGTACGTCTGGGTCGACGCGCTGACCAACTATCTGACCGGCGCCGGCTTTCCCGACGATGCCGAGCGGCTGGCACGCTACTGGCCGGCCGATCTGCACCTGATCGGCAAGGACATCGTCCGCTTCCACACCGTCTACTGGCCGGCCTTCCTGATGTCCGCCGACATCGCGCTGCCTCGCCAGGTGTTCGGCCACGGCTTCCTGCTCAACCGCGGCGAGAAGATGTCCAAGTCGGTCGGCAATGTCGTCGATCCGATGGAGCTGGCCGAGACCTACGGCGTCGATGCGCTGCGCTACTTCCTGATGCGCGACGTCAGCTTTGGGCAGGACGGCACGTTCAGCGATGAGGCGATCGTCACCCGCGCCAACGCCGATCTCTCGAACAGCTTCGGCAATCTGGCCCAGCGCACGCTGAGCTTCATTGCCAAGAA
>JAIYAA010000164.1 GCA_027489295.1 Sphingomonadales bacterium
AGCGTCAGCGCCACCAGCAGCGCGCCCGCGGCGACCAGCACGCTCAGCCATACCGGAGTCAGCGCGTCGCAGCGCATCGCCTGGTTGGCATTGGAGGCGAAGGCCGCGAAGCCGATCGCCGAGCCGCCGCCCAGGGTGAGGCCATAGACCATCAGCCGGCCCCGCTCGGCCGCATCCCATACCCAGCGCAGCGCCAGGATCGCCCCGGCCATCGCGCAGAAGGGGAGGAGTTCGAGCCCGATCGACAGCGAGAAGGCGCTCGCCAGCCCGACCACGGCGCCGCCGCGCGCGCCCCGGGGATCGGCGATGCCGGCGACGGTGATCGCCAGCGCGGCGAGCTGCCAGCCGTGATGGTCGATGCGCAGCGGGGCGTACATCGGCAGCGTCGTCGTGCAGACGGCGACCAGCAGCACCAGCGCGATCGGCCAGGCGAAGGGCGAGACGAGCCGGCGAACGGTGAGCGACAGGCCGGTCATGGTGACCGCCAGCGGTAGCAACGGGGCGATGCCGCACGCCCATTTCTCGGCCGTCGCGGTGCCGAGGAAGGGCTTGAGCAGCAGGATCAGCCCGGCGATCGGCAGGTCGACGATGCGCGACCAGTGGATGTCGAACCCGCCCAGCGCGGGATCCATCCGGTACTGGCGCAGATCGTACCAGCCCTGCCCCGCCAGCAGCGCGCGCACCTGCATCAGCCGCATGTTGTCGTCGGTATCGCCCAGCGACAGCCAGTAGATATTGCCCTGGCGCTGCTGGAGGAACCACACCACCACACAGGCCCAGGCGACCAGCGTCCACAGGAGCCAGTGGCGGTCGAATTCGTCTCGCAGGCGGAAGAGCCGGGTAGGGATGGGCGTCAAAATCGCTTTCCTCGGATGCTGGTGCGCATTAGGGCGGGGCAGGGTCCAAGGGCAAGCGAGAGTGACGGCGGTACTGCATAGGATTGAAACGCTGCTGGCGCAGCCGGTGGTGCAGCAGCTGATCCGCTTCGTGATCGTGGGCGGCCTGTCGACGGTGGTATACGCAGGCGTCTACTGGCCGCTTGCCACCTATGTGATCCCGCCGGTGCTCGCCTCGGTGGCGGGGTTTCTCGTCGCGGTGGTGTTCGGCTATGTCTTTCACAGCCGCTGGAGCTTCCAGGGGCACGGCGCCGAGCAGAATGCGGCGCTCAAGGTCAAGTTCTTCGTCGTGCAATCGGCGGGCATGTTGATGAACGCCGGCTTCACCTGGGTGCTCACCGGCCCCTGGGTCCATGGCCCCACCTGGTGGCCGCTGGTGCCCGCGGTGTTCGTCACGCCCTTCGCCACTTTTGCACTCAACCGTTTGTGGGTTTTCGGCTGAAATGGATCGCATCGTTTACGACCGCATGGCGGCGCATGACTCCACCCATTGGTGGTACCGCGCCCGCCGCGACATCCTGGCCGACTATCTTGCCCGCTACGGCGCGGTGCCGAAGGACGCGCGCATCCTGGAGATCGGCTGCGGCACGGGCCACAACCTGCCGATGCTGGGCGCATTCGGCGAGGTCGACGCGATCGAGATCGATCCGGCGGCGCGGGAGATCGCCAGCGCGCGGCTGGGCAAGCCGGTGGGTTCGTCGCCGCTGCCCGACCTGACCGGCGTGGAACCGGGCAGCTACGATCTGGTCGCGGTGCTCGACGTGGTCGAGCATATCGAGGACGATGTGGCGGCCCTGAAGGCGATGGCGCGGGTGCTGAAGCCCGGCGGCAAGATCCTGATCACGGTCCCTGCGCACCAGTGGATGTGGAGCGCGCACGACACGGTGAACCACCACAAGCGCCGCTATTCGAAGGCGACGCTGCTCGCTGCCTTGGAGAAGGCGGGGCTCCGGTGGAACAAGCTGCGCTGGTTCAACTCGCTGCTCTTCCCAGTGGCGGTGGCGGCGCGCTTCGCCGGCAAGCTGATGGGCAAGGACGACAGCGACGATTCGCCGCCGCCGGCGGTGCTCAACAAGGCGTTCGAGACGATCTTCGGGCTGGAGCGCCACCTGCTCGGTCGCCTGCCGATGCCGCCGGGCCTGTCGATCATCGTGCTGGCCGAGCCGAAGCGCTGAGCCTGCTTCCCCTCCCGCAGACGGGAGGGGAACGCCGCTTACTCCACCGCGTCGTTGTGGCGGGCCTGGGGCGACACGCTGATCGCGCCCGAATCCTGGTGGCGATAGCCGAGCGAGGCATGGCCCTGCACCGGCCCCGCGACATCGGCGATTAGGTACAGCGGCCGTCGCTTCGATTCGACGTAGAGCCGGCCCAGATATTCGCCGATCATCCCCAGCACGAACATCTGCACCGCGCCCAGCACCACCACGACCAGCATCGTCGAGGTCCAGCCCTGCACCGCGCGGCCGAGCAGCCAGGCGATGAGGATGTAGAGCACCAGCAGCGCCGACGCCGCCGTCAGCAGCAGGCCGACATGGCTGGCGAAGCGCAAGGGTGCGGTGGAGAAGCCGGTGATCGCGTCGAGCGCGAAGCGGATCATCTTGCCGAGCGGGTACTTGGTCTCGCCGGCGTGCCGCTCGTGCCGGTCATAGACGAACGGCACCTGGCGGAAGCCGATCCAGGCGACCATGCCGCGGATGAAGCGCGCCTGTTCGGGCAGCGACAGCAGCGCGTCGAGCGCGCGTCGGCTCATCAGGCGGAAATCGCCGGTGTCGAGCGGGATCGGCGTGTCGGTGATGCGATCGAGCATGCGGTAGAAGATCGCCGCAGTCGCCTTCTTGAACAGGCTTTCGCCCTCGCGCTTGCGGCGGACGGCATAGACCACGTCGGCGCCCTGCGCGGCCATGGTCGCGCGCATCTCGGTCAGCAGCTCGGGCGGATCCTGGAGATCGGCGTCGATGATCAGGATCTGCTCGCCGGCGCACAGGTCGAGCCCGGCGGTGAGTGCCAGCTGGTGGCCGTGGTTGCGCGACAGGTTGATCGCGACGAGGTGCGGATCGGCGGCGGACAGGCGCTGCACCACCTCCCAGCTGCGGTCGCGCGAGCCATCGTTGACGAAGACGATCTCGTACGAATCGCCCACCGCATCGCGCGCAGCGGCGCTGACGCGGGCGTGGAGCATGTCGAGGCATGCTTCTTCGTTGTAGCAAGGGACGACGACGGAAAGCTGAGGACGTTTCATGATCGCCGGTCTGTAGCGCTGCCGGAACGGCGCGTCGAGCGGGCGCGCATCAGCCGAACAGGTTCGAAACGAGCCACAGATTGGCGCCGGTGATGCCTGCGAACAGCAGCCAGGCGATCGCCTGCAGCCATGCCGGGCTGGCGAAGCGGCCCATCAGGTGGCGATCGGCGGTGAGCAGCAGCAGCGGCGCCATCGCGAAGGGCAGGCCGGCGGAGAGCACCACCTGGGTCAGCACCAGCAGCTTGCCCACCGCATGGTCGCCCAGCAGCAGCACGCCGGCAAGCGCGGGCACCAGCGCCAGCCCGCGCGTGATCAGGCGGCGGACCCAGCAGGGGATCTTGAGGTCGAGGAACCCTTCCAGGATCACCTGGCC
>JAIYAA010000227.1 GCA_027489295.1 Sphingomonadales bacterium
GACTTGTCGATCTTGATCTTGTCGAACGGAAAGGAATGGAGCGTGTCGAGCGACGAATAGCCGGTGCCGAAATCGTCCATCGCCACGCGCACCCCCAGCGCCTTGATCCGGCGCAGGCTGTGCAGCGCGCGGGTCTTGTCGGCGATCAGCGCGGTCTCGGTGATTTCCAGCTCCAGGCGAGTGGGCGCAAGGCCCGTTTCGATCAGGATCGCCGTGATCACCTCGGGCAGATCGGGCTTGAGCAGCTGTACCGGCGACAGGTTGACCGCGACCTTGTGCCCGCTGGGCCACGCCGCCGCCTCCGCGCAGGCGGTACGGAGCACCCATTCGCCGAGCCGAATGATCTCGCCGGTCTCCTCGGCGATGGGGATGAAGTCCATCGGCGGGATGCCGCCCAGCTTCGGGTGCGCCCAGCGCAGCAGCGCCTCGTAGCCGACCAGTTCGTCCGTCTGGAGCGAGCGCTGCGGCTGGTAGAGGAGGCGCAGTTCCCCGCGCGCGGCGGCATAGCGCAGGTCGTTGGCGATCACCCGGCGGTGCCGCGCCTGCTCGTCCATGCCGGGTTCGTAATAGCAGATGCGCTCGGCGAAATCGCCCTTGGCGCGGTACATGGCGAGGTCCGCATTGTTGAGCAGGGTTTCACGGTCCCCGGCGTCGCTGGGAAACACCGCGACGCCCATGCTGGCGCCGACCGCCATCGCTCCGTACGCCGCGAAGCCGCTGAAGATGCACGCCTCCAGCCGGGCGACAAAGGTTTCGAGCTCGCCGGCATGATCGTAGCGCTTCCCGACAACGAACTCGTCGCCACCCATCCGTGCCGCGATTTCGTGGTCCTGCAGCATGTCCCGCAGCGCCGCGCCGATTTCGCGCAATACCCGATCGCCCTCGGCGTGGCCGAGCGAGTCGTTGATTTCCTTGAAGCGGTCCAGATCGATCGCCACGATCGCGACCCGTGCGCCGCTGGCGGTGGCTCGGGCGATCTCTGCGTCCAGCCAGTTGTGGAACTGCACGCGGTTGGGCAGGCCGGTAAGCGCGTCGTGCAGCGCCATGTGCGCGATCTGCGCCTCGGAGCGCCGCCGCTCGGTAATATCCTCGAACGTGGTCACCCAACCGCCGCCGGGCAGCCGGCGGCTGTCGATCGAAAGGACGAAATCAGCGTCATATTCGACGACGACCCGGGGGTCGCTGCCCTCCAGCGCGGCAAGGATGCGGCCGCACGCCTCCTCCACCCGCTCGGCGGATACGGCGGCGCCGAGGCGCGCCTCAAGCGCCTGCTGCGCCACCGTGCGCAGCGTAGATCCCGGAGCGCAGCTGCCCGGGGGCAACCGCCACAGCTTGAGGAAGCGATCGTTGCGCAGGATCAGCCGCGCATCGGCATCGAACAGGCACAGGCCCTGGTGCATGTTCTCCAGCGCCGCGTCGCGGTGGCGCTGCGCCTCGGCGATTCGGTCCTGATCGAGCTTCGCCTGGGTCATGTCGCGCGTGATCTTGGCGAAGCCGAGCAGGCGCCCGTCCTCGTCGGCCATGCGTTCGATCGTGACGTGCGCCCAGAAGCGCGTGCCGTCCTTGCGCAGGCGCCAGCCTTCGCCGCTATGCTTGCCCGTCTCCATCGCCGTCGCGAGGGCGGCATCCGCGGCGCCGGTTGCCCGATCCTCCGGCGTGTAGAAGCGCGACAGGTGGCTGCCGACCACTTCCGCCTCGGCATAACCCTTCAGGCGAGCAGCGCCGGTATTCCAGTTGGCGACCCGCCCCTGCGCGTCGAGCATGTAGAGCGCGCAATCCGAAATGCCCTTGGCGAGGATGCTGAACTGGCGCTCGCTCGCGGCGATGGCGGCGAGGGTCCGCCGGGCGATGAAGGCGCTGCCCACGCATACCGCCAGCAGCGCGACGGTGATGACCGACAGCAGGACCGACATCGTGCGCGGCGAGAGATTGGCACCGACGACATCGCGCTGCCACGGGATCAGCTGGATCGCCGTCATGCCGGTGAAGTGCAGGCTCACCACCGCCAGCGCCATCAGCAGCGCCGCGGCGAGGCCCGACCAGACCGAGGAACGCCGCACGGTGAGGATCAATGCCGGCACGAAGGGCGCCGCGCTGAACAGGATCGACAGGACGACATAGCCGACATCCCAGCGGATCCGCGCGGGCATGTCGATCGCCGCCATGCCGGTATAGTGCATCAGCGCGATGCCGGTCATCGCGACCAGGCCTGCCGCCGTCAGCCGCGCGCTGCTGCTGCGGCTCTCCACCATCTGGAAGGCGACCAACATGGTTCCTGCCACGAGGAGGAGCGATACCGCTGACAGACCGATCGAGAAGCCGAACTGGAAACCCGGATCATAGCCGAGCATCGCAATGAAGTGCGTCGCCCAGATGCCGAAGGCGGTGGCAAGCGCTCCCGCGGTCTTCCACACGGGAATATTACGCGGTGCCCGAAGCCCCTGCCGTACCATCAGCACCGCGGTAAGCGCCGTCAGGAGGCACGTAGCCCCAGCCAGTGCGACGAGCCGCAGATCGTGCTGTCCGGCGATGCAATAAGCGATAGCGACCATGATTCCTCATCATTCGTCGTCAGGATCTAGGTCGCAACCGTTAACATATGTATTTGAGGGACAACGTATTTGGCCAGCGTCGAGGCCCGATACCGGGGAATGTGCGAGATGGCGCAGCCGGGCGAAAGCTAAGCCTCGCTCCCCCCGCGCGGCCTGCCCGGTTTGCCGGCGTCGATCGCCGCCGGAATGAGCGCGAGGTTCTGGATGGCCGCGAGCCCCCATTGCGACGCTGCATTGGTGGAGATGCCAGGCCACTCGACCCCGCCCCCCGCCAGCGGCCGGCGCGGGTCGGCTTGGCTGAGCCCGAGCCCGGCATCGCCGGACAGGAACTCCGCCGCCGCGCGCGCCGCGAGCGTCGCATCCCCCGCCGCATGGGCGGCATAGGCGGTGAGCCGCGAGTGCGCCTCCCGCAGGTTGCGCGGCCCGAACGGCTCCCCCCATTTCGCCAGCCATTCGGGCTTGGGGGCATTGTACCAGCGGCAATAGTCGAGCCAGGCCGCACGATAGCGCGGTACGTCAAGCAGCCGCAGCAGCTCGGCATTGATCTCGACCGCGCCGAACACCGCGTTGAGGTGCGACATCTGGATCTTCGCACCGCGATCGAGGAAGCGGCCGCTCGCCAGGTCGTACGGCGCGCTGCCGGTGAGCCAGCCCCGCGGCAGGCGGCCAATGCTGTCCATGCCCGCGACGATCCGCTCGCGCCATTTCGGATCGCCCGTCCGTTCCCATTCGGTTAGCCACGCCCCCGCGAGCACCGCCCAGGTGGTGCCGAAGGCCATCTCGATGACCCCGGCAGGCAACGCCTCGCGGGCCGCGCCGGGCACCTTGCGACCGATTTCCACCGTGCGCAGCGCTTCGTGCGAGGTGGTGAGCGCGCGCATCAGGTCGCCGGTGCGCTCGTCGGCGGTCAGATAGTAGAAGATCCGGCGGTAATTGGCGTTGGAGACGCGCGGCTGTTTCGAGCTGTCGCCCCAATGCTGCACCCCGTGCCGTGTACCCAGCCCGGCGAAGCGCCCAAGGTGATAGACGTCGACTTCGCTAGTGTGCCGCGTCATCGCCTCGGCAAGACGGAACGCCTGCGGGCTGCGGCTGCGCAGCACGCTGTACCAGAGCCAGAGATCGGGCGAGAGTTCGCTGTTCGCCCAGGCAAAGCCGCCGATGTCGTAGCGCCACTGGTGTCGATCGGCATCGTAGCTGTGCATCACGTCGCCGTGATTCCAGAAGCCGTACCAGCTGCGCCGGTCCACCTCGCCGTCGTAAAAGTCGATCAGCCGGCCGAGCTGATCCTCGATCGCGGCGCGCATCGGCGTCGATCGGTCCGGCAGGCCCCAGTCGCCGAACAGCTGCACGGCGTGGAGCTGCGCCGGATCGGCCATCAGGCGCGGCGGTTCGGCGGCGGCGGCGGCAAGGGAAAGGAGCCGATCGGTGGGCGGCGTTGCCGGAAAGGCCCAGAGCATCAGCTCGCTGGTACGAGCAATCCCCAGGGGTGAATCCCAACCGGGTTCATAATCCTCATAGGTGATATCGAGGCCCTGGTTCTGCGCTGCATAGGTCTCCATCCCCATCGCACCGTGGTAGCGCCGCAGATCCATCGGCGGGGCATGGGGCGACCAGAGCCAGGCGGTAAGCTGCGCCGCATCGCCCGCTGCGCCGTCGATCGCCAGTTCGGTCGGATGGCGCTGCCAGAACCAGCGCGCCGCGATCGCCGCCCCGCCCCAGGGCGAGCCGACATAGGCCATCCCGGGCGCGCGGTGTCCCTCTCCGGCATCCACCCACGCCATGTCGCTTCCGGTGCGCTTGGCGAGGGTGAAGCCGTTCGCCGAAAACTGGCGCAGGCTGAACCCGTCCCAGGCGGGAATACGGTCGAGCAGGGCGGGCACCGGCGCACGCATCTGCGCGAGCGGCGGTACGGCCTTGCCCTCGACCTGCGCGGCCCGGAACGCTGCGCCGGGATCGCGGCGTAGCCCGGTGAGCGGGCGCACCGCCTCGGCGAACATGGTCTCCGCGCCGGTGGCGATGCGGACATGCCGGTCATGCGGCGCGCCGCGCATCGGCACCGTAGCGGCAAGGCCGATGCCCGAAAGGAAAAAGGCGGAAGGATCGATATCGTGGACGAAGCTGTGGACGATCCGCAGCCCCTGCGCGCCCGCATAGCATTCCAGCCGTACGGTGAAGGGCAGCATCGCCTGCGTGCCGGCTCGGTGCCGTCCATCGATACGGATGACCGCGCGCACCGGCCCTTGCTGCTCGACCGTGACTTGCTCGATGTCGCCCGAGAGCGCCAGGCGGGGGCCGTCAGGGCTGCCGGTGCGTACTTCGGCAACCAGCCGGGTTGGGCCGACCAAGGGGAGGCCCCCCTCCCCTTCCGCCGTCACCAATACCGACCCGGTGCGTGCGATGCGCCAGCGCAGCGGTCCGTTCTCGATCTCCACGGCGTCTGCGCTCGCACGTACGCGTACGGCCACCGGCGGCAATGCCGGCTTGCCCGGGCGCACGCGGATACTGGCGGGCGCTGCCGATGCTGCGGCGATGGCATGGCCGGTCCATTTGCGCGAACCGTCCGGCCAGCGGGCGAGCGTCCAGCTCTGCAACGCGATCGGTGTGCCGTCGGCCGCAAGGGCTGTGAGCGGCATCGTGTCGCGCAAAGCGCCCTGTGGCCATGCCTGGCCCCAACAGGTGCCTTGAATCGCCCCTGTTGGGGCCGGGCCGCCAATCCATCGGGCTTCGCCGTACGGATCCCGTTCGTTAGCGGTCGCTGTTGGCGGGACGGCAGCGATCAGCGGTCCTGCAGCGGCTGCCTGCAACAGCGTGCGGCGCGCGATCGGGTAACGCATGCGTGTCCTCTCCTCACCGTCGTTCTGCGGCAACCCTCATTCTACTATGTGAGCGCATCGCCCACAATGTGGTTTATCTAGAGGAGGCGCCAGACACGGAAGTCTCGCACCTGGAGGTGGCTCTGGGTCGTGCGGAGGCCGAAATAGCCCGAGCGGTACGGCGCTTCGTCGTCGAGGACGAAGACCGGTTGGCCACCGCGCAACAGTGCGATGTGGGAGCCGTTCGCGAGAAGGCGCAGTTGCAGCGGCTGGTTTGGTTGGAGCAGGGATGCTGCATCCCGCAGGTCATGCTGCGGGAGCAGCGGACGGTTGCCGAGCGTGCCGACATAGCGGCGGAACCGACTGGTAGTGTTCCCGTTGCCGCCGATCCCGGCATAATAGGTTTGGAGGCTGTCATAGTCCTCGAAGGCGCCGCTGCGCGGACGTGCGAAGACATCCTGGGCAGGTACCGCCGGATCGTGGGCCATCCAGAAGCAGTTCACGTCGCTGACGCGATCGTTGGGTCCGCCGGCGGCGATTGGCGTCACGGTATAGTCGACCGCGATCGGGCCGGTCAGCCGGTGTCGGAACCACATGGTGGCACCGCGCGGAACGTCGATGTCGAGCGTTCCATGGGCGGCGCGGATGCTGCCCGGCTGTTCGCATTCCACGCGCCATTGGGCCAGGCCGCGGTCGAAGCTGTCACGGTATAGGAGTCGTTGGCGGTTTCGCCCATGGGCGACGAGGGGGAAGGCAAGCGCCGCACCCAGTATCGACCGGCGAGCTACGCGGGTGGCGTCGTGCCAAGGGCGGTGCAGTTGCGTGGGCATCTTCTCCCCTTCCATGAAAATGAAAATCTCGTTGGGGTTAGAGAGTTTCTGGATTCGTTAGAGAGTTAAGCGGGTCGCGCCGGTGCGCATGTCGGCGGATTCACACGAGTCGCGGCAAAAGGGGCGTTCCTGTTGTGTCGACCGGGCGTTCCCGAAGGGTCGAGCCCGCCGTTCCCGAAAGATCGAAGAACCGTTCCCAGAGGGTCGAAGGACGTTCCCGAAGGGTCGAAAGGCGGTGAAAGGGGTCGATAAAACGGCATCGATGCGCGACCAATGCAGCGAACTTGAATCAGTTGGAGCATGTGCGGGCTGGAAGAGGTTCAAAATGTCGGGCTGGAACGCACGGTCGTCGGCCGTCTCTTTCGGGAGCCCGACACTTCGGGAACGGTCGAGCGCGGTCATCGCAGCTGGTTCTTGTTGCGGGCATGCCACTGCCGGACGAAACCGATAAAGGCGTTCTGATAGTTTGCGGGCGTCCGGGCGCTATCGGCTTCGACCCAATCGCGGAACTGGCGGTGCAGCTCCTGATAGTCCCAGCCGGGGCATTCGTGGCGCAGCGTTTCCAGCGTTGCGTCTGTGACCATGCCGCTGGTGCCGCGGCTGGCCAGGCGGGTAAGCGAGCGGCGTATCAAGGCTCGCGCCTCGGGCCCAATCGGTGCCGCGTCCGGGTCCGTTTCCGGCGCCTTGGCGGCGGGTACGGCGTTTGGCAACGGCGCGTCTGCCTTGGACGGGCGCTGTACCGGGGCCGGCGGCGCCTCCCCTTCCGATCGGCGACGCATCCGCAGGTTGGGTTCCCGCTTGCCGGCCGGCGTCTCCAGCGACAGCGTGTAGCCGGGCAGCTCGTCCCGTTCGGCGATCTTGGCGATCTCGAACTTGAAGCGGCGATACTGCCCTTCTGCCCCGGACTTTTCGAAGAGTGTCGGCATCGAGATCGCGAAGCCCGCCTCCCCTGCCCCGCCGGCATGCTTGCGCGCAACCTTGTAGAGCCAGCGCTCGCGCCCGCCCGTCAGGTCGAAATAGGCGCGGTCGATCGACAGCACGCCGCCGGTCATCAGCACGCCTTCGTAGAACCAGTTCGACAGCTCGATCGTCATGCCCCTCGAGCGTTCGGTCCGCTCGTCGACCAGTTGGGTCCAGCCGTCCAGCCAGCTGAACGTGGCTTCGCGGCGGTTCTCTGCACGGATGTTGGTCTTGATCGTGGTGGCGACGAGGCGGTCGAGCGCCTGGCCGAGCAGCTCATAGGCGCGCCCCGTTGTCGGGCGGCCGATCGCGCGGAGCAGGTCATAGGGCATCAGATGGAGCTTGCGCGGAATGTCGTTGCGGCCGCGGCGTGCCATGTCGGCCAGCATGCTGGCGCAGTAGATCAGGATGTCCGCATCCCAGATCGTCGCCATGCCATAGTCCGGGTTGGCGGAGACATGGACCCACAGCTTGCCGTCCGGGCTCTTATAGTCGATCGGCTTGAGCCGCTTGGTCTTGGCGAGGCTGAAAAAGGGGCGCTCCATCATCTCGCGCTGGTCGCGCAGCGGCATGTCGGCGAGATAGGGCAGGAACAGGTCGAACTGGTCGGGGATCGACTTGCGATCGGCTTGGGTCATGCGGCCTCGGCTTGGCGGGCGGGGGAGGGCGTTTCCCTGGGGAAACGGGATCGGGGGAGGGTGGTCGTCGCGCGCGGACGGCGACAATGGCTGGGCGCGCGGCGCGGCCGCTGCGCGTCAGCGCGGGGGGGCGTTTCCCCGGGGAAACGCGGCCTTCGTACGCCACGCTCGTTTCCCCGGGGAAACCGCATCACCGTTGCAGTCCCCGACCTTCGCGGTCGAGCTGTTCGAGGGCCTGGCGGAGCGCGTCGGCCAGTTCCTCGTGGCCCGCCCCGGACCCGGCATGCAGCCGGACGGTAACGCCCTGGCGGTTGACCGAGAGCACGCTCAGCGCTGTCCGGCCGCTCGGCATCGCCCAGGTGAACAGCGTCTCCGGCGTAGCGGGACCGCCGGGTGCCGCGAGCAGCCTGCGCAGCACGTCGGCCGCGGCGATGCCGGGATGCCCCAGCGAACGGCGATCTACCTGCAGCTTGGCCAGCGCCCGTGCCTCTGCAAGGATCGCCCTGGCGGCGGTCTTGTCGTCGAGTGCCTGGGCGAGCGGATAGGCGGGCTTCAGCTGGACGTCGGCCGGCGAGGCAAAGGCGGCGATCACGCCGTCCGGGATACCGGCGACCTTGATCATCTTCGACAGCCAGCCCTTGGAAAGCTTGAGCCGCTCCGCCATGCGGGTCAGGTGGTTGCCGTAATGGGCCTTGAGCGCCTCGGCATAGTTGCGCGCGCGCTCGAGGTCGGACACGTCCTTGCGGGCGCGGTTCTCGAGATCGGCGAGCCGGAAGGCCGCCTCATCGTCCAGCTGCGCGACCTGCGCCACGAACTGCATCTCGGGATAGCTGTTCGCGCGCAGCCATGAGATCGCGAAGTGCCGCCGGGTGCCGGCGATCACCTCATAGTCATGCTGCGGGTCCCCCTCGATCCGGCGGACGACGGCGGGCACTTTCTGACCGTTCTCTGCGACGATCGAGTCGATCAGCTCGCGGACATTTTCCTCGGTGAGGTCCGCATAGATGCGGGCATTGCCCGGCCAGATCCGCACCTTGGCCGGATCGAGCAGCAGCTGGGTGACCTGCCGCACCTCGCCCGAGGCGACGCGGGCGAGCGCGGATTCGCGGCCGAGCAGCGTGGTGCCGCGCGATCGGTTGAGCCGCGCCGGCAGCTCCGGTTCGGGGGCAGAGGCGGGGCGGGGGGCCATGTCTGCGGACGGCTGCACCGCTTCTGCGGCGGCTTCCTCCGCGAGCAGATCGGCGAGATAATCTTTCTGGGTACGTGCCACGGTTCAGCCCTTTTGCCCGGGGGCGGCGCGATCAGGCCGCTTCATTGACGACATCCTCTTCGCTGGCCGGTGCCACCCGGCCCCAGTTGCGGCGGACCAGCGCCTCGACCTGGCCGAGCGCATCGTCCAGATTGGCCTTGCAGCGCTTGTGCGTGCGCGCTGTGCCGATCGGACGATCGAGTTCGTAGATCGACATCATTCGCATCGCGGCATGGCTGATCTCGGCCGATTCCAGGATGGGCACCGGCAGCAGGGCCGGGCCGAAAGCCTGCTCCATGATCTGGCGGACCATCGCGTGGCTGGGGTCGTTGCCGTCGAACTTGGAACAGATCAGCCGCACGAAATCATACTGGACCTCGATGCCGGCTTCGGTGAGCTGGTGCAGCACCTGATCCATCATCGACAGGAACTGGACCGTCGAGCAGAAATCCGGCGTGGTTGCGGCCAGCGGCACCAGCAGCGCGTTCGCCGCCTGCATTACCGCCAGGCTGATCGTGCCCAGCGCGGGCGGGGGATCGAGGATCACCACGTCATAGTCGCGGGCAAGGTCAGACAGCCCCGCCTTCAGTTTGCGGAACCGGGTCGCGAGGATCGAGCCACCATCGGCGCCGGCGGCCGCCAGCTCATACTCAACGTCGAACAGTTCGAGGTTCGACGGGATCAGGTCGACATTCGGCCAAGGCGTCTTCTTGACCGCATAGAGCAGGTCGGCCTGGGTCGGGTCGATCGACAGATAGGGGTAGAGCGTCTCTTCCCGCGTGATGTTGAAATGCGGGTTGAAGCCGAACAGCGTCGTCGTCGTCGCCTGGCTGTCGCAGTCGACCACGAGCACGCGGTAGCCCTGCACGGCGAAATAATGGGCGAGGTGGGTGGTGACGGTCGACTTGCCGACGCCTCCCTTGAAGTTCTGCACCGCAATGATCGCAGGTATGTCGAGCGGGGCGCGGGCAGGGGAGGCGCCGAGCACGCGGCGCATGGTGAGCATCTCCTCCACCGTATAGCCAGGGCGCCGCCCATTCTCGCTCGGCGGGGGCGGGGGCAGACGCCCGTCCTCCTCTGCCATGCGAATGCGATTGGTCGAACAGCCGAGCAATTGCGCCGCCTCGGCGATGCCGAAACGGACATGGAGCCCCTTGCGGCTTTCAGGTAGAAAGGCCTTCCGGCGCAGTCTTTCGATCATGCGCTCGCCGGCATCGGCGAGCTCGCCGATCCGCTCAATGTCTGAATGCATTCGTGCCTCGCTCCGCGCGGTTGAATGAGAGTTACGCGACACATCTCATATTTCGTTCAAAGCGGCAAGGTCGGCACCAAAACGGCGCAACTTATCGGAAGCGCGATTGTTAAAAACGCGTGTGAAGACTATATTCAGACCGATAATGGTCTGATTTTACATCATAAGGGTCGGGAGTCAGCATGCGTTATTCGGAACAGGTCAAGCCCGTCAGCTATTTGAAGGCCAATGCTGCGGACGTGTTGCGCGGGCTGGCGGAGGGCGGGGCGCCACTGGTCATCACCCAGAATGGCGAGGCGCGGGCCGTATTGCAGGACGTCGCCAGCTATCAGGCGACCCAGGAAACGCTGGCGCTGCTCAAGCTGATGGCGCTGGGAACGCGCGATATCGAAGCCGGCCGCATCACCCCGGCCCGAGACGCCATTGCCCGTCTGCGCTCGGGCGGCGCTGACGACGCCGCATGAGCGACCGCTATACGGTCTATCTTACCGACGGTGCCGCAACCGACCTGGCCGAGATCCACGGCTGGCTCGGGGCGAACCGATCGCCGGAGCAGGCCGCCGACTTTCTGGAGATGATGCTGGCCAAGGTCGACAGCCTGGAGACCTATCCGGACCGCGGCGGCGTGCCGCGCGAACTCGACGCGCTGGGCATTCGCGAGTTCCGCCAACTGGTGGCGCCGCCCTATCGAGTGATCTACCGCGTGATCGTCGATCATGTCTTCGTGCTGCTGATCGCCGACGGCCGGCGCGACTTTCAGGCGCTGCTCGAACGTCGGCTGCTTTCCGCCTGAGCGGGGCGGGGCTACCAGCCAAACTGGCCGGCGGCGATCGCGGCCTGGGTGCGGTTTCGGACGTTCAGCTTCCGCATCACGGCAGTCATGTGGACCTTCACGGTCGCCTCGGCCATGCCGAGCTCATAGGCGATCTGCTTGTTGAGCAGACCCGAATGCACGCAGCGGAGCACCTCCATCTGGGTAGGCGTCAATCGCGGCATCGCCATGGCGTCTCCGCTGATCCGCTCGGTCGGTTGCGCTTGAGTCGCGGCGTGCATGCCCTCTCTCCCTGATCGATCCGATTGCGAGGCCGGAGCCTCCAGATTCGTTAACGTTAACTACACAGATTTGTAGGACAGCTTCAAGCCAAAAAGTGCAGAGCTATGCGTCCTGAACGGACATGGCTGGCATTTGGCCGCATATCTGCCTAAACCTGTCTGATAGGTTATCGCAACGGGCAGGGGAGGGACATGGCAGCCAGACGGGCCCGGGGCGCCGGGCGATGAACCAGCCGAGATTAGCCGACCACGCCTATGCGGCGATCGTCGAATGGATCAAATCCGAGGAACTGGAAGTCGGCGACCGGCTGCCTTCCGAAGCGCGACTGGCGGAGATGTGCGGCGTATCCCGCGCGATCATCCGCGAGGCGCTGGTGCGCCTGGTCTCCGACGGCATTACGGAGGTTCGCCGCGGCGCGGGCTCGTTCGTGCGCGGGCGACCGTCGGAGCGGCTCGCCGCGTTCATGCCGCTCGCCGAGCTGCCGCTCACGCTGGGCAGCTACGAGGTGCGCTTCGTGCTGGAAACCGAAGCGGCGCGGCTGGCGGCGGTGCGGCGTACCCCGGAGCAGATGGCGGCGCTGGAAGCCGCGCTGGAGGGGTTGCGCGCGGCCCTGCTCTCCAGTGCCCCGGCGCATGTCGAAGACCGCGAACTGCACCGCGCGATCGCGGACGCGACCGGCAACCACGCCTTTCAGCAGGCCTTCGACGCGCTCTGGCCCGATGTCGAGAAGGTGATGCAGGCCGGCGTCGACATTTCGCGGTCGCGCTCGGCTGAAATCGTGGCGGTGATGCTCCACGAGCATGAGGTGATCGTCGAATCGATCCGCGCACAGGACCCCGAGCGTGCCGCGCTGGCGATGCGCTGGCACCTGGGGGAGGGCCGCCGCCGGCTCATGCCCTGAGCGCGGCGACCTCCAGATGCGCCAGCACCTGGTCGCGCAGCCCCGTCGGGGAGGCGCTGCCCGGCAGGACCAGCGCGGATTCCCCGGGCTGAGGACGCTCCAGCGTGGCGAGCTGGCTGTCGAGCAGGCTTGGCGGCATGAAATGGCCGGGGCGGCTCGACATCCGCGCGATCAGCTGCGCGCGGTCGGCGTCGAGCAGGACGAACTGGACGGGCTCGCCGATCCGTCCACGGAGCCGCTCGCGATAGACGCTGCGAAGCGCCGAACATGCCGCCACCGCGCGCCCGTGCCGCGCCATCGACTCCGCCACCGCCGCCGCCAGTCGATCGAGCCACGGCCAGCGATCCGCATCGGTCAGGGGCTGTCCGCCGCGCATCTTGGCGACTGCCTCGGGCGCATGGAACGTATCGCCCTCGAGAAACGGACAGCCCAGCGCCTCCGCGAGCAGCGCGCCGAGCGTCGACTTTCCGCAGCCGCTGACGCCCATCACGATCACGGCGCCGGGGAAGGGCGATCCGGCGGGCAGGCTGGGCATGGCGGTACGGCTCCGGAGAGAGGGGCTGGCCCGCTTGTGAAAGGCGGCGCGGGTGCTGGAAACTACGACCTTGGTCGCAGGTGCCATGCGCTTCCATGTCCGTTAGCCCGTGCAATCAGATAGTTAGGATGGGGATAGATATGCGCTGCCTGCTGGCCGGATTGCTCGTCGCGACCTCGCTCACCGCACCCGCCGCCGCGCAGCAGGCGTCGATCCTCCCCACCGCGCCCGACGAGCCGCGCGCCGTCACGGTACGAGCCCGGGGCGATGGCAAGGCGGACGATACTGCCGTGCTCCAGAAAGCGGTCGACGATGCACGCGATGCGACGCGGCACGGCATCGTCTTCCTGCCCTCCGGCCGCTATCGCATCAGCCGCACGCTGGTGGTGCCGGCCGGCGTGCGCGTCTACGGCGTCGGTGCGACGCGGCCGGTGATCCTGCTCGGGGCAAATACCCCCGGCTTCCAGCAGGGCGTATCGACGATGATCGTGTTCGGCGGCGACGACCAATATGCCGTCGGCAAGGTGCCGGTGCCCGTCCCCACGGTGGTGCCGCGCGACAAGATCGTGCGCGACGCCAATTCGGGCACCTTCTATTCCGCGATGAGCAACGTCGACATCGAGATCGGCGCCGGCAACCCGGCAGCAGCCGGCGTGCGCTTCCGCATGGCGCAGCACGCCTTTCTCAGCCACATGGAGTTCCGGATCGGCTCGGGCTTCGCCGGGGTTTACCAGGCCGGCAACGTGATGGAGAAGGTGGCGTTCAAGGGCGGGCGCTACGGCATCGTTACCGAGAAGACCTCACCCGCCTGGCAGTTCACGCTGATCGATTCGACCTTCGATGGCCAGCGAGCGGCGGCGATCCGCGAGCATGAGGTGGACCTCACGCTGGTCAACGTCGCGATCCGCGACACCCCGGTGGGGATCGAGATCGACCGCGGTTATTCGGACTCGCTCTACGGCAAGGATGTGCGGTTCGAGCGCGTGTCTCAGGCGGGCGTGGTGATCTCCAACGAAAACAATGTTTTCACCCAGGTCGGCTTCGACAATGCGGTGGCGATCGACAGCCCTGTCTTCGCCCGCTTCCGCGACAGCGGCAAGGCGGTGGCAGGGAAGGGGAGGGCGTATCGCGTCGCCGCCTTCTCCTATGGCCTGAAGGTGCCCGAACTGGGTGCGATGGGGAAATACGACCTCCAGGCGGAGGTGCAGCCGCTCGCGAGCCTGCCCGCGCCTCGTGATCCGGCGGTGCGCGCGCTGCCGCCGATCTCCGCGTGGGTGAACGTGCGGACGCTCGGGGTGAAGGGGGACGGCACCACCGACGATACCGCCGCGCTCCAGAAGGCGATCGATGGCAATCGCGTGCTGTACCTGCCGATCGGCTTCTACAAGGTCACCGATCGCCTGAAGCTGCGCCCGGACAGCGTGCTGATCGGGCTGCACCCGGCGATCACCCAGTTTACGCTTCCCGACAACAACCCCGCCCATGCCGGGCTGGGCGGCGTCGTGCCGATCGTCGAGACGCCGCAGGGAGGCGACAACATCCTCTCCGGCATCGGCCTGTTCACCGGCCGGGTGAATCCGCGCGCGTCGGCGGTGCTGTGGCGATCGGGCGCGAACAGCCTGATGCAGGACGTGAAGATCATGGGCGGCGGCGGCACCCCCACCGCGGACGGCAAGCCGCTCGGCACCCAGCAGGCGCGCAGCGGCGATCCGGTGGCGGACGGTCGTTGGGACGCCCAATATCCGAGTATCTGGGTGACCGACAATGGCGGCGGCACCTTCACCGATGTGTGGAGCCCCAACACCTTCGCCCAGGCGGGCTTCTATGTGACCAACACCAGCACGCCGGGGCATGTCTACGAGATGTCGGTCGAGCATCACGTCCGCAACGAGATCGTGCTCGACAATGTCCAGAACTGGGAGTTCCTCGCGCCCCAGACCGAGCAGGAAGTCGGCGATGGTCCCGACGCGGTTTCGCTGGAGATCCGCAACTCGCGCAATCTGTTGTTCGCCAACTATCACACCTACCGTGTGACGCGCAGCTACCATCCGGCGCCGAGCGCGGTGCGGCTGTTCAATGCCTCGGACATCCGCTTCCGCAATCTGCACACCAATGCCGAAAGCGGCTATGCATCTTGCGACGACGAAGGCTGCGGCACCTTTCTGCGCGCCAGCAAATATCCGTTCGACAACGCGATCCAGGACGTGACGGGGAAGCGGACGGTGCGCGAGCGCGAGTTCGCCCGGCTCGATATCGGCGCGGTCGAGCGGCAGGTGGCGGAGAAGCCGCTTTCGGGCAAGGTCGAGAAGCTGGAGGACGGCTTCTACTCGATCTCCGGCGCGACCGTTGACGCGCAGGGGCGCCTCTATTTCATCGACCGCCGTTTCCAGCGCATCCAGCGCTGGACCGAGGCCAAGGGGCTGGAGGTGATCCGGGACCATGCGCTCGATCCGGTGAATCTCGCGGTCGATGCCTCGGGCCATCTGCTGGTGCTGTCGTCGCTCGGGCCGAAAGGTGCGGTCTATTCGATCGATCCGGACGGGCCGCGCGACCAGCTGACCCGCATCGCGCCGACGCCGGTGCGTTCCGCAAGCAACGCGACGACGCTGCTGCCGGTCAACTGGTGGGCGAACGGCGAATTCCGCGACCAGCTCGATCAGCGGACCTATCAGTTCACCACCATGGCAGAGCTGTTCGCCAAGGAAGCGGGCGAGGCCAAGACGCAGGAATATGTATCGCCGGACGGCAGCGCCGCACTGCCCGCCTTCCGGGTGTGGCAGCAGGGGCCGACCGACCATGTCGGCTGGCGCTGGTCGCACGCGCTCAACGCCAACGGGCTGGTCGGCGGCAAGCCCGGCGAGCGGCTGTTCGTCACCAACGGATCGGAGAATGTCACCTATAGCGGCACGGTCGGCGCGGCGGGGACGCTCACCAACCTCAAGCCCTTCGCCAATCGCGGGGGCGAGAGCGTGGCGGTGGCGCCCGACGGGCGCGTCTATGTCGCGAACGGGCAGGTGTTCGTCTACGGCGCCGACGGCAAGGAAGTCGGCCGGATCGACGTTCCCGAGCGCCCGCTCCAGATCCTGTTCGGCGGAAAGGACAAGCGAACGCTGTTCATCCTCACCCACCACGCGCTCTACGCAGCCCGCCCCTGAGGCCGGGCGGGCCGTCTACCACCTATGTCGTACGTGTCGGCGGCCCCCGGCAGGACTAGCGTCGAACCATCATCGCCACGGGTCGGATAACGACCGGAAAACATTGGAGGGGTTCGACCTATGAAGGGGATTTTCGCACCGCGTCGGCAGCTCTGCGGCGCCAGCCTGATCGCGCTCGCCGCGATCGGCCTGGCCGGCACCGCCGAGGCCCAGACCAGCGCGCCCGTACCCGTTGCGGTGCCGACGCAGGACCAGCCGGCAACCCCCGAGGCCGAGCCGGCCCAGATCACCGTCACCGGCTCGCGCATCATCGCCAGCGGCTTCACCGCGCCGACGCCCACCACGGTAATCGGCCAGGAGCAGATCGCCGCCAACGCGCAGCCGAACCTGTTCAACACCATCGCCCAGCTGCCGTCGCTCCAGGGCTCGACCGGCGCCGCGACCGGCACGTTCAGCACGTCGAGCGGCCAGCAGGGCCTCAGCTCCTTCTCGCTGCGCGGCCTGGGCACGATCCGCACGCTGACGCTGCTCGACGGCCAGCGCGTTTCCGCTGCCAACGTCACCGGCGTGCCCGACATCAGCCTATTCCCGCAGTTGCTCGTCCAGCGCGTCGACGTGGTGAACGGCGGTGCCTCCGCCTCGTACGGCTCGGATGCGGTCGGCGGCGTGGTGAACTTCGTGACCGACACCAAGTTCACCGGCTTCAAGGCCAACCTCCAGGGCGGCATCACCACCTATGGCGACAACAAGCAGATCCTTGCGCAGGGCGCCTGGGGCAAGTCGTTCGCGGGGGACCGGCTGCACCTGATCGTCAGCGGCGAATATGCCCATGACGGCGGCGTCGGCCCGGGCGACTTCGGTACCGATCTCGCGCGCAGCCGCAGCTGGTACAAGGCGACGACCCTGCTCAACACCGGCGTGACCAGCGGCGGCTCGCCGCAGTTCGTCTACAGCGACTATGCCCAGCCCTACCAGTATGCGCGCTACGGCCTGATCAACAACGGCCCGCTGCAGGGCATCGCATTCGACGCCAGCGGCGCCCCGTACAATTTCCAGTACGGCTCGAACGGCGCGCCGCTCGGCACCGGCCGGGTGAGCAACTGCTATCCGGGCAACAGCTTCTGCGTCGGCGGCGATCTGACCGGGGCGCCGGGCTCGGGCGCGTCGCTGGTCTCGAAGCTGCAGCGCGTCGTCGGCTATACCCGCATCGGCTACGACTTCGCGCCGAACAACGAGTTCTACGGCACGCTCAACATCGGCCAGGTCAAGACCAACAACCAGCCGAGCCCGGGCTATAACCGCCCGAACCTCACCGTGCAGTGCGCCAATCCCTATCTGCCGCAGCTGGTGCGCGACCGCTGCACGACGGCCGGCATCACCCAGTTCAACTTTGGCACCAGCAACGGCGCCTTCCCCGATCCGCAGGTCTATACCGATCGCCGCCAGTATCGCGGCGTGCTCGGCGCCAAGGGCCGGCTGGACGTCGTCGGCGGCCAGTGGAACTATGATGCCTATTACGAGCACGGCGTCACCATCTCGGACATCAACGTCCACGATATCGTGCTGCAGAACCGCTATGTCGCGGCGACCAACGCGATCAGCCTGAACGGCGCGATCGTGTGTGCCGATCCGGTCGCGCGGGCTGCGGGCTGCCAGCCGATCAACGTGTTCGGCGGGTTCGCGCCCTCCGCCTCCGCGCTCGCCTATGTGACGCCGGCCGCCGGCCCCTTTCAGCATACCAAGCTGACCCAGGACGTCGCCAGCGTGAGCGTCTCGGGCAACCTGGTCGACCTCTGGGCCGGCCCGCTCACCTTGGCGTTCGGCGGCGAATATCGCCGCGAATATTATCGGGTGAACGGCGATCCGTACGGCGCCGGCGTAACCAGCGTGAGCCCGAACAGCACCGCCTATCCGGCCGATCCGCTGCTCAATTCCGCGCTCGGCAGCAACTGGGCGGCCGGCAACTACAAGAACGGCAGCGGCAAATACCATGTGTGGGAGGGCTTTGCCGAGCTCAACCTGCCGCTGTTCGACAATGACGGGATCGGCAAGGCGAACCTGAACGGCGCCGCGCGCGTAACCAACTACAGCACGTCGGGCACCGTCTGGGCATGGAAGATCGGCGGCACCTGGAACACGCCGATCGAGGGCATCCGCCTCCGCGGCGTCACCTCGCGCGACGTGCGCGCGCCGAACCTCTCCGAACTGTTCGCCGCACCCACCGTCACCACGCTGCCGAACTTCAACGATCCGTTCCGCAACGTGGCGGTGCAGGCGTTCCAGAACACGGTGGGCAACCCCAACCTCAAGCCGGAAATCGCCCGCAACACCGAGCTGGGCATCACGCTGGCCAACCCCAGCTGGCTGCCGGGCCTCAGCCTGTCGTTCGACTATTATACGATCAAGCTGAGCGGCGTGGTTTCGACGCTGTCGGCGGACCAGATCGTGCGCTTCTGCTTTGAAGGCAACCAGGCCTTCTGCGGCGGCTTCCTGCTCAACAGCCCCGTCCAGGGCGGCAATTTCATCAACGTTCAGCCGTTCAACCTGGCGAGCTGGAAGACCAGCGGCTTCGACATCGAGGCAAGCTATCGTTGGGCACGCCCGCTGGGACTGCCGGGCAGTTTCACGGTGCGCGCGCTCGGCACGCATGTCAGCGAGTTCCTCGTCCGCGCCGGCATCGCCGGGGTCGCGACGGTCGACAATGCCGGTGCCAATACAGGTGCGACGCCCAACTGGAAGTGGCTGGCGATCCAGAGCTACGATAACGACCAGTTCAGCCTGCTGGTGCAGGAGCGCTGGTTCTCCGACGGCGTGTTCGGCAACCAGTATGTCGTCTGCCAGACCGGCTGCCCCGTCTCGACCGGCAACAACCCGACGATCAGCCGGAATTTCATGCCCGGCGCCTTCTATGTCGATGTCGGCGGATCGTACAAGCTGACGCGCGGCGTGCAGGCCTATTTCAAGGTCGACAATCTGTTCAACGTCGACCCCGCGCCGTCGCCGCAGACCAATACCGGCCTCGACGTGAACCCGGCGCTCTACGACACGATTGGCCGCACCTATCGAGTGGGTGTGCGCTTCAACTTCTGACCCGCTCGTCCCCCGACGACCCCTGGTCCCGGCCGCTAGGCCGGGACGCTTGTTTTCGGGAAACCGTCGCCGCGGCGGGCGTTGAGGCCGAGTGCGCGCGACCGCGCCCGGAACAACGGAGACGACCATGACCGACGCGACCAAGACCGTTTCGAACGGCAAGACCGCCCTCACCGACGATATTCGCGCCCATTTCTCGGGCGACGCTCCGATCACCGAAAAGGCGAAGAGCTTCGCCAAGGCCCGGCCGTGGACGAGCGCGGCGTTCCTCGGCATCGCCGCGCTGGCGGTGCTCAACGGCGTGCGCGGCGTCCGCCCGTAACCGCGCCGACGGTGGAGGCACGCGATGCCTCCACCGCTTTACCGCACGGGGGACATGCACGGTCTGGCATTACCGCGCCGGCGGGGTTATATACCGCTCGTTATGAAAACCGCTGCTTGTACCGCGACCAAGGGCCGCCCCCGTGAGTTCGATGTCGAAGAGGCGTTGGCTGCGGCGCTGCGCATCTTCTGGACCAAGGGCTATGAAGGCGCCTCGCTGACCGATCTCACCGAGGCGATGGGGGTCACCCGTCCCAGCCTCTACGCGGCGTTCGGCAACAAGGAATCCTTGTTCTGCAAGGCGCTGGAGCTCTACGAGCGGGAGAAGCTCTGTTATATCGGTCGGGCACTCGAAGCGCCGTCCGCACGCGGTGTTGCCGAAGCGTTGTTGCGTGGTGCGCTGGAGCGTCAGCGTGACACCAGCGATCCCAAGGGCTGCATGGGGGTGATCAACTCGGTGGCATGCGGGGCCGAGGCCGAGTCGATTCGCGAGGAAGTGCTCAAGCGCGGCGAATCCGCCAAGCGCGCGATCGTCGCCCGGTTCGAGCGGGCCAAGGAAGAAGGCGATCTTCCCGACCATGCCGATCCGGAAGGGTTGACCGGTTATCTGATCGCGCTGCTTCAGGGCATCGCGCTGCAGGGCGGGGCAGGGGCGACCTGCGCCGATCTCGAACGGCTCGTGCAGACCAGCCTGTCGATGTGGCCGGCGCGATAAATCGTTTCGGACGCCAACAACGTCCTTGCGAAGAAAAATACCGGCCGGTATAAAAAGGCTGTTGACGCACCGCAGCGCGACTTATATACCGGCTGGTATAGAAAGTGATCCGCCGCCCCACGGGGTCGCGGGGCAGACGGAGACGCGGACATGCGCCAGCTTGCACGCAAGAGACGGGGTGAGCCCTAGGCTCTAGCCATCCAACATCCTTGAGCGACGACGCCGGCCAATGGGGCTGGTGCCGACGGTAGAACTGCGCGCCTGGCATCCGGGCGATCGAGCGGGGCGAGGATATCGCCGCGATCGGTTTCGCGCATCCACGCCACACCATGCCGGCACCCGCGACCAGAGGGACTCGCGGGATTGGCGGAGCCTTGCTCGCCGTCGGTACCAAGAGGGAGAAGCACCATGGCATATCTCGATCTCGCCGACATGGCCGGCAACGCGGCGGCGCTGCCCGCCAGCCTCTCCATCCGTGAAGAGACCAAGCTGAGCGCGCTCGAATGGCAGGTCGTCGCGATCGCCCAGCGCGATCGGCTGTCGTCGCTGGACGCCCCCAGTCGCCTGTCGGTCGCACTGGGCGTGATCTTCGGCGGCGAGCGGGGCAATCCGCGGCTGGCCGATCCCAAGCTGGAGGCGCTGCGCCGCATGGCCGTGCTTTCCTGGCATCGCGGCTTCCGCGTCGCCCAGTCCGAAATCCAGCGCTTCCACGCTGCCGGCTACACGCCCGGCCAGCTCGAGACGCTGCTTACCAGCATCAGCCGCGGCCGCGCGGCGATGAATCAGGGGAATCATCATGAACATGCACGCGCCCATTGAGGGCGAGGCGGCGGCGCAGCACCGCCCCAAGCGAATGCGCACCTGGCAGAAGGCGGCGCTGGTCGTCGTGCCGGTCGGCGTCGTCGCGGCCGGCTTCGGGATGAGCGGGCGCAATGCGCCTGCCGTCGCCGCGCCGGCCGCGCCCGTCGTCACCGTCGCGACGCCGCTGTCGCGCGAGGTCAACGAGTGGGACGAATATGTCGGCCGCTTCGAGGCGAGCCGCTCCGTCGAGGTGCGGCCGCGCGTCTCGGGCGCGGTGACCGCGATCCATTTCAAGGACGGCATGGTGGTGAAGCAGGGCCAGCTCCTCTTCACCCTCGATTCGCGTCCCTTCGCCGCGGCGCTGGCCGAAGCGCGGGCAGGGCTGGCGAGCGCGCAGAGCGATCTGGCGCTGGCCCGTTCGGACCTCGACCGCGCACAGCGGCTGGTGAGTGTCGAAGCGGTGTCGAAGAGCGACGTCGAACGCCTCCAGGCGCGCGTCCGCGCCGCAACCGCGTCGGTCGCGGCAGCGGAGGCGCGCGTGCGTGCCCGTGCGCTCGACGTCGAGTTCACCCAGGTGCGCGCGCCGATTTCGGGCCGCATCTCCGATCGTCGCGTCGATCCGGGCAATCTGGTCGCGGCCGGCGAAGGGCAGGGGGGTACCCTCCTGACCACGATCAACGCGCTCGACCCGATCTACTTCACCTTCGACGGCTCCGAGGCCTTGTTCCTCAAGGCCAAGCGCGCCGCGGGGTCGTCCGCCAGCCCGGTCGAGATCCGGCTGCAGGACGAGGGCGATTATCGCTGGAAGGGCCAGATCGACTTCACCGACAACGGGCTCGACCCGAAATCGGGCACGATCCGCGGTCGTGCGGTGCTGGCCAACAAGGACATGTTCCTGACACCGGGCATGTTCGGCAACATGCGGCTCGCCGCGGGCGGCAAGGCACAGGCGCTGCTGGTGCCGGATTCGGCGATCCAGACCGATCAGGCGCGCAAGCTGGTGTTCACCGTCAACGCTGACGGCACCGTGGTGCCCAAGCCGGTGGTGCTCGGCCCGGTGGTCGACGGCCTCCGCATCGTCCGCTCGGGCCTCGCGCCACAGGACAAGGTGGTGATCGCGGGCACGCAGTTCGCCCAGCCCGGTGGCAAGGTGCAGCCCAAGGCCGGCATCATCACGCCGGCCGCCGCGACCGGCGCGCCGACCGTCTCCGCTCCGATCACGGGCCAGGCTACCTTCGCCCGCTGATTGAACTGCCGCCGGGTCCCACCCCGATACCCGGCGGCAGGTAGTTTCCCGTGTGCCCCGTCCGCGTGATCCCACGCGGGCGCGGGCACGCGCGTCCGCTCGCAAAAGGAGAAGGCCATGCGCCTCTCGCGCTTCTTCATCACCCGCCCGATCTTCGCGGCGGTGATCGCGATCATCATCACGATCATGGGCGGCATCGCCTATTTCGCGCTGCCCATCTCGCAATATCCCGACATCGTGCCGCCGACCGTCACCGTGACGGCCAGCTATCCCGGCGCCTCGGCCGAAACCGTGGCGGAAACCGTCGCCGCGCCGATCGAGCAGGAAATCAACGGCGTCGACGACATGCTCTACCAGTCGTCGCAATCGACCGGCGACGGCGCAGTGACGATCACCGTCACCTTCAAGTCCGGCACCAATCTCGATGCCGCGCAGGTGCTGGTGCAGAACCGGGTCGCGGTCGCGATCCCGCGCCTGCCCGAGGAAGTGCAGCGCCTCGGCGTCGTCACGCGCAAGACCAGCCCCGACTTCCTGATGGTCGTCAACCTGATCTCGCCGGACAATTCCATCGATCGCAGCTACATCTCCAACTATGCGCTGACCCAGGTGAAGGACCGCCTCGCGCGGCTCGAAGGCGTGGGCGACGTGCGGATGTTCGGCGCGCGCGATTATGCGATGCGGGTGTGGATCGATCCCGGCCGTGCCGCCGCGCTGAACCTCACCGCCGGCGACATCGTCCAGGCGCTGCGCGGGCAGAACATCCAGGTCGCGGCGGGCTCGCTCGGCCAGCCGGGCTCGCAGCGCAGCGGCAACGCCTTCCAGCTCAACGTCGAGACGCAGGGGCGCCTGAAGACCCCGGCGGAGTTCGGCCGTGTCGTCATTCGCACCGATAGCGCAGGTCGCCAGGTCCGCGTGAGCGACGTGGCGCGCGTCGAGCTCGGCGCCGCCGACTATTCCTCGAACACATATCTCTCGAACCAGCCGACCGTGATCCTGGCCGCCTTCCAGCGCCCGGGCTCCAACGCGCTCGCAGCCGCGCTGCGAATCAAGGCGGAGATGGACACGATCTCGAAGACCTTCCCCAAGGGCCTCGAATATCGCGTGATCTACAATCCCACCGAGTTCATCGCCCAGTCGATCGACGCGGTGTACCATACGCTGGGCGAAGCGGTGATCCTCGTCGTCTTCGTCGTGATCGTGTTCCTCCAGAAATGGCGCGCGGCGATCATCCCGGTGGTGGCGATCCCCGTCTCGCTGATCGGCACGATGGCGGTGCTGCTGCCGCTCGGTTATTCGCTCAACAACCTGTCGCTGTTCGGGCTGGTGCTCGCCATCGGTATCGTCGTCGACGACGCGATCGTCGTGGTCGAGAATGTCGAACGCAACCTTGCGCGCGGCATGACCCCGCTGGAGGCGGCGCGCACCTCGATGGACGAAGTATCGGGCGCGCTGGTCGCGATCGTGCTGGTGCTGTTCGCGGTGTTCCTGCCGACCCTGTTCCTCAACGGTCTGTCGGGCGCCTTCTACAAGCAGTTCGCCGTGACGATCTCGGTCGCCACCGCCATCTCGCTACTCGTCTCGCTGACGCTCTCGCCGGCCTTGGCCGCGCTGCTGCTGAAGCATGAGCCGCATGGCGAGCGGCGCGGCATCGGCCGCTTCTTCGGCCGCGCAGCCGACGGCTTCAACCGCGGATTCGAGCGGATGAGCAATGGCTATGCCCGGCTGACCCACAAGCTGGTCACCCGGCCGAAGCGGATGATGGTCGTCTATGCCGGGCTGATCGCCGCCACGGTCGCGACCTTCTGGGTGACGCCGGTCGGCTTCATCCCGGCGCAGGACCAGGGATACTTCCTCACGGTCATCCAGCTGCCGCCGGGCTCGTCGCTCGAACGCACCGATGAAGTGATGCGCAAGGTCGTCGCGCGCATCCTGCCGATCCCGGGTGTGAAGGGCTCCGTCATGCTTGCGGGCTTCGACGGTCCGTCGCAGACGCTCGCCCCGAACAGCGCCGCCGCCTATGTCCCGCTGCAGAGCTTCGAGGAGCGCAAGAAGCTGGGCGTCAACATCGCCGGCATCATGGCCGAGGCGCGCAAGCGCAC
>JAIYAA010000404.1 GCA_027489295.1 Sphingomonadales bacterium
GCGAACGGCCGCCCGGCGTTCGACACGATGGCGTGGCGCAGCGGTGCGGAGGCCGATGCGGATCTCCGCGCCTGGCAGCGGGGCCAGACCGGCTATCCGATCGTCGATGCGGGCATGCGCCAGCTCTGGGCGACCGGCTGGATGCACAACCGGGTGCGGATGATCGCCGCCAGCTTCCTGATCAAGCACCTGCTGATCGACTGGCGCGCGGGCGAGCGCTGGTTCTGGGACACGCTGGTCGATGCCGATTACGGCAGCAACGCGGTGAACTGGCAATGGGTGTCCGGCTCCGGCGTCGACTCCAGCCAGTGGAGCAGAGTGATGGCGCCGCTGTCCCAATCCGACAAGTTCGACGCCGCCGGCTATATCCGTCACTGGGTGCCGGAACTGGCCAAGCTGCCCGATGCCGCGATCCATGATCCCGAGGAGGCGGGATGCCGCCCGCGCGACTATCCGCGCAAGCGCATCAGCCATCGTGATGGCCGCGAACGCGCGCTTGCCGCAGGCCGGGCGATCGGCTGAGGGCTTGCCCGGGGCGATTAGCCGTGCATGTTTCGGCACATGAACGCTCCGGCGCAGGATACCGCACGAGTCGCTGCGCGCCGCTCGGGGCTCTTGGCTCTCTTCGGCCCGTTCTTCCATCGCCAGCTCGATCGGCTTGACCGCGGCATCGGCGAGGGAAGCCTCGAAGTATTCACGCCCGATCGCCAGGCACGGCTGCTCGGCGGCGGCGCCGCGGGGCCGGCGGCTCTGGTCACGCTCCATAGCTGGCGGGCATTGCTACGGCTGGCAACCGGCGGCTCGGCCGGCTGGTACGAGGCGTGGGACAGGGGCGAGTGGTCGAGCCCCGATCCGGTGCAGCTGTTCGCGCTGTTCGGCCGGAACCGGACCGGGCTGGCGGCGCAGGCGCGCTCGCGGGGGCTGTCGCTGCTGCCGCGGCGGTGGATGCACTGGATGCGCCGCAACCATCGCGGCGGATCGCGCAAGAACATCGCCTTCCACTATGACCTCGGCAACGATTTCTACACGCGCTGGCTCGACCCCGGCATGAGCTATTCGAGCGCGCTCTTCCGCGACATGGACGAGGCGCTGGAGGCTGCGCAGGAGCGGAAGCTGCAGGCGATCCTCGACCGCACCGCCACTCGGCCCGGCGACACCATCCTGGAGATCGGCTGTGGCTGGGGCTCGTTCGCGGAGCTGGCGCTGCGGCAGGGGCGCAAGCTCCACGGCATCACCCTTTCCACCGAGCAGAAGGCCTGGGCCGAGGCCCGCACCGCCGGTATGGAAGGCGCACGGTTCGGCCTTACCGATTATCGCGACGTGACCGGCCAGTATGATGCCGTCGCCAGCATCGAGATGGCGGAGGCGGTGGGCAGGGAATATTGGCCGGCCTATGTCGCCGCCATCGCGCGGGCGCTGAAGCCGGGCGGGCGCGCGGCCTTGCAGGTGATTACCTTCGATGAAGCGATGTTCGAAGGCTATGCCCGCAACGTCGACTTCATCCAGACCTATGTCTTCCCCGGCGGCATGCTGCTCAAGGAAAGCGAATTCCGCGCCCTGGCCGAAGCCGAGGGGCTGGAATGGCGCGACCGGCAAGCCTTCGGGCTCGATTATGCCGAGACGCTGCGGCGCTGGCGCGAAAGCTTCGATGCGGCGGCCGCGGCGGGCCTATTGCCGCCGCAGTTCGACGATCGCTTCGTGCGGCTTTGGCGCTATTACCTGATGTTTTGCGAGGGCGGTTTCCGGGGCGGCGGGATCGACGTGATCCAGCTCACCCTGGTCAAGCGGGGCTGACCCCGCGTCAGCCGCAGCGCGCGTCGGTGATCGTGCCGCCCTTGTCGACATGCAGGTTCAGCCGGTCGACGCGGAAGTCCATCGTCACCGCCGAGCCCGGCTCGATCCAGCGCAGGCGCTTGGCGCCCGAATGGCGCAGCGCCTCGCGTTCGTCGATTGCGGCGCGCTGCTGCCCCTTCAGGTAGAGCACCCGATTCGCATCGCACTCCACCATCGCCGGCAGCGGCTCGGCCTGCTTCTGCGGGGCACAGCCCGCAGTGCCGGCAACCAGGGCGAGGAGCGCGATCCGCCCGATCATGCGGGTTCTTCCGTGCGGGTCATCTTGAGCTTGCCGTTGCGCACCGCGAAGCCGAGCTGGCCTTCCACCAGCGCCAACGCGTCGCGGCCGAACTGTTCGTAGCGCCAGCCCTCGAGGATCGGCAGGTCCTTGCGGACGCCGGCGGCGAGCGCCTCCAGATCCTCGGACCGCGCGAGCAGGCGCGGCGCGACGTTCACTTCCTTGGCGCGGATCTTGAGCAGTAGCTTCAGGAGATCGGCGACCAGCGCGCCGTCCTTGCCGAGCGCCGGCTTGCGCTCTTCGCGGCCGGGCATCTCGTCGGCCGGCATCGGCTTCGAGTCGGCGATCGCTGCCATCATCCGCCCGCCGATGTCGTTGCCCGCCCAGGCGGCGGAGAGGCCGCGGACCTTGGCGAGATCGCTCTGCTTGCGCGGCGGGTTGGCGGCGATGTCGGCCAGCGTTTCGTCCTTGACGATGCGGCCGCGCGGCAGGTCCTTGCCCTGCGCCTCCAGCTCGCGCCAGCGGGCCAGCGCCTTGAGGCGGCCGAGCACCTCGGGCTTGCGGCTGTTGATGCGGACGCGCTGCCACACCTGGTCGGGATCGTTGCGATAATTCTCGGGGTCGCTGATCCGCTCCATCTCCTGGTCCAGCCACACGCCGCGGCCGGACTTGCGCAGCTTTTCCAGCATCTTGGGGAAGATCTTGGAAAGGTGCGTCACGTCGGCGATCGCGTAATCGATCTGGCGCTTGTCGAGCGGGCGGCGCGCCCAATCGGTGAAGCGGGCGCCCTTATCGACGACGATGCCAAGATAGGTGTCGACGAGGTTCGAGTAGCCGATCTGCTCGCCCTGGCCGAGCGCCATTGCAGCGACCTGGGTGTCGAACATCGGGTGCGGCGTCTTGCCGGTGAGGTTGTAGACGATCTCGATGTCCTGGCCGCCGGCGTGGAAGACCTTGAGCACGTCCTCGTTGTTGACCATCAGCTCGAGCAGGGGGCCCATGTCGAGCCCGGGAGCCATCGGATCGATCGCCGCGGCCTCCTTGTCGTTGGCGACCTGGATGAGGCAAAGCTCGGGCCAGTAGCTGTTTTCGCGCATGAACTCGGTGTCGACCGTGACGTAGTCGGACTGCGCGAGGCGTTTGCAGAGATCGGCGAGGGTGACGCTGTCTTCGATCAGACCATGAATGTGCATCTGACGCCCATATACCGGTCTTCGGGTTGACAAAAGTGGGGTGTGACCGGAATGCGCGCGGTCATAGTGTTTCAATATCGTCGCGCCGGCCCGTTCCGGCACCGCCTGCCCTGGCGGGGATGACGACAAGGTGAGAAGATCAGCAACATGCACGCCTATCGCACCCACACCTGCGCCCAGCTCCGCTCCGCGGACGTGGGGCAAACCGTCCGCCTGTCGGGCTGGGTGCACCGCAAGCGCGACCATGGCGACCTGGTGTTCGTCGACCTGCGCGATCATTACGGCATCACCCAGATCGTCACCGATGCGAGCGGCCCGGCCTTCGAGGCGATCGAGTCGCTGCGTTCCGAATCGGTGATCACCGTCACCGGCACGGTCGTCGCGCGCGATGCCAGCGTGGTGAACCCGAACCTGCCGACCGGCGAGATCGAGGTTCGCGCTGCCGAAGTCACCGTCCAGTCGGCCGCCGCCGACCTGCCGATGCCGGTGTTCGGCGACCAGGAATATCCCGAAGAGATCCGCCTGCGGAACCGCTATCTCGATCTGCGCCGCGAGAAGGTCCACAAGAACATCCTGCTGCGCTCGAACGTGATCGCGTCGCTCCGCCGCCGGATGATTGACCAGGGCTTTACCGAGTTCCAGACGCCGATCCTCACCGCGTCGAGCCCCGAAGGCGCGCGCGACTATCTCGTCCCCAGCCGCGTCCATCCGGGCAAGTTCTATGCGCTGCCGCAGGCGCCGCAGATGTTCAAGCAGCTGCTGATGGTCGCCGGCTTCGACCGCTATTTCCAGATCGCGCCGTGCTTCCGCGACGAGGACGCACGTGCGGACCGCAGCCCGGGTGAATTCTACCAGCTCGACTTCGAGATGAGCTTCGTGACGCAGGACGACGTGTTTGCGGCGATCGAGCCGGTGCTGCACGGCGTGTTCGAGGAATTCGCCGACTGGGAGGGTATGGGCCGCACCGTCAGCGCGCTGCCGTTCAAGCGCATCCCGTACCGCGAATCGATGCTCAAGTACGGCAACGACAAGCCGGACCTGCGCAACCCGCTGGTGATCACCGACGTGTCGGACTTCTTCAAGGGCTCGGGCTTCGGCCGCTTCGCCTCGATCGTCGAGGGCGGCGACGTCGTCCGCGCGATCCCGGCGCCGGGCACCCATGAGAAGAGCCGCAAGTTCTTCGACGACATGAACAGCTGGGCGCAGAGCGAAGGCTTCCCCGGCCTCGGCTATGCGACGCAGAAGGACGGCGTGTTCGGCGGCCCGATCGCCAACAACCATGGCCAGGACGGCATGAAGGCGATGGCGGAAGCCATGGGCCTCGGCCCGAACGACGGCATCTTCTTCGCCGCCGGCAAGGAAGCGCAGGCAGCCAAGCTCGCCGGCCTCGCGCGTACCCGTGTGGCGGACCAGCTCGAGCTGATCGACAAGAAGCGCTTCGAGTTCTGCTGGATCGTCGACTTCCCGATGTTCGAATATGACGAGGACGCCAAGAAGGTCGACTTCAGCCACAACCCCTTCTCGATGCCGCAGGGCGAGCTGGAGGCGCTGGAGACCAAGAACCCGCTCGACATCCTCGCCTATCAGTACGACATCGTCTGCAACGGCATCGAGCTGTCCTCGGGCGCGATCCGGAACCACAAGCCGGAGATCATGTACAAGGCGTTCGAGATCGCCGGCTATACGCAGGCCGATGTCGACACCAACTTCGCGGGCATGATCAACGCCTTCAAGTTCGGTGCGCCGCCGCACGGCGGCTCGGCCCCGGGTGTCGACCGCATCGTGATGCTGCTCGCCGACGAGCCGAACATCCGCGAGGTGATCGCCTTCCCGATGACGCAGAAGGCCGAGGATCTGATGATGCACGCGCCCTCGGCGGTCAGTGACAAGCAGCTCAAGGAACTGCACATCCGGCTGGCGCCGGGCGTCGACGGCCCCAAGGCCGGCTGAGGCGATGTCGGCGGTCATGCGCGTCGCGGTGTTCAACACCAAGGCCTATGACCGCCGCTTCCTTGCCGAGGCCAATGCCCGCTTCGGCCACGACCTGACCTTCCTCGAACCCCGCCTCGACGTGCTGACCGCCCCGCTGGCGGCGGGGCACGAGGCGGTTTGCGTGTTCGTCAACGACGTGGTCGACGCAGCCGTGCTGGAGGCACTGGCCAAGGCGGGCATCCGGCTGGTGGCGCTGCGCTGCGCGGGCTTCAACAATGTCGATCTGGTGGCGGCTGGGCGGCACGGCATCACCGTGGTGCGGGTGCCGGCCTATTCACCGCATGCGGTGGCGGAGTTCACCATCGGGCTGCTGCTCGCGGTCGACCGCCAGATCCCGCGCGCCTGGTCGCGGGTGCGGGAGAACAACTTCGCGCTCGACGGGCTGATCGGGCGCAACCTCCATGGTCGCACCGTCGGCGTGATCGGCACCGGCAAGATCGGCGCGCTGGTCGCCCGGACGCTGCGGGCCGGCTTCGGCTGCACGGTGCTAGCAAGCGATCTCCACGCCGATCCCGAACTGGAGGCGATCGGGGTGCGCTATGTGCCGCGCGAGGAGCTACTGCGCACCGCCGAGATCCTCACCCTGCATTGCCCGCTCACCCCGGACACCCACCGGCTGATCAATGCGCAGGTGATCGCCGAGGCGCGCGACGGCCTCACCATCGTCAACACCAGCCGCGGCGCGCTGATCGACACCGGTGCACTGATCGAGGGGCTCAAGGCGCGCAAGATCCGCGCCGTCGCGCTCGACGTGTACGAGCAGGAGGCGGACCTGTTCTTCGAGGACCTCTCCAACGAGATCATCGCCGACGACCAGTTCCAGCGGCTGCTCACCTTCCCCAACGTGCTGGTCACCGGCCACCAGGCCTTCCTCACCGAGGAAGCGCTGTCGGCGATCGCGGAGACGACGCTTGCCAGCATCGCCGACTTTGCGGAGGGCAAGCCGCTCGCCAACCGCGTCGATGCAGCCTTGATCGCGCCGGCGCGTTCAGCCGCCCTATGACGATCGACCTTTCGGACTATGAAGCCGGTCTCTCGCTCGACGGGGACTATGACGAACAGCTCGCCAAGCTGCAGAAGCGGTTGAGCCATATCCAGACCGCGCACATCATCCACAAGCGCCGCGCGATCGTGGCGTTCGAGGGCTGGGACGCGGCGGGGAAGGGCGGGGTGATCAAGCGCCTCACCGCCGAATGGGACCCACGCTATTACGAGGTATGGCCGATCTCGGCGCCGACCCAGGAGGAACTGTCCCACCATTTCCTCTGGCGCTTCTGGCAGCGGCTGCCGGCGCAGCACCAGATCGGCGTGTTCGATCGCACCTGGTACGGGCGGGTGCTGGTCGAGCGGGTGGAAGGCTATGCCAGCGAGGCCGAGTGGCGGCGCGGCTATGCCGAGATCAACGATTTCGAGGCGCAGCAGGTCGAAAACGGCGCGACGCTGGTCAAGATTTTCCTCCATGTTACCCAGAAGACCCAGGACAAGCGGCTGCGCGACCGGCTGACCCATCCGTGGAAGCGCTGGAAAACGGGCATGGACGATTTCCGCAACCGCGCCCGCAGGGCCGATTATCTCGACGCGATGCACGAGATGTTTCACGAGACCGACACGCCGCACGCGCGCTGGACGGTGATCGACGGCAACCACAAAAAGGCCGCTCGCATCGCCGCGCTGACGGCGATCGCCGAGCAGCTGGAAAAGCACGTGCCGATGGTGCCGCCCGAACTCGATCCGGAGGTGGTGAAGGTGGCGACGGAAGCGCTGGGGAAGTTCTAGGCGCTTCCCCAGCCCGGCGTCTTCAGGCGGCGCCGAACTTCCCGTCGTCGTCCATCACGTGCAGTATGCCATCGGCGATGGCGAAATAGGCGCCGTGGAGCGTGAGGTCGCCAGCCGCTTCGCGCTCGGCGACGAAGGGGAAGGTACGCAGGTTGCGCATCGAGACGCGGACGGTCTCGTGCTCCATCGCCTTTACCGCCTCCGGACCGTCGCCGAATTCGGCGCGGACCTTGTCCCGGGCCTCGTCGAGCATGTCGACCCAGTGCGCGATGAAGCCGCCCTCACCCTGCTCGGCATCGGCGAAGCGTTCGGTGAGCGCGGCGTGCGCGCCGCCGCAGGCGCCGTGGCCCATCACCACGATTTCCTGGACCTTGAGCTGTGTCACCGCGAACTCGAGCGCGGCGGAGACGCCGTGGCGGCCGCCGTCGGTCTCATAGGGCGGCACCAGGTTGGCCACGTTGCGCACCACGAAGATCTCACCGGGCGAGGTATCGAAGATCTGCGCCGGATCGACTCGGCTGTCCGAGCAGGCGATCACCATCACCTTGGGGCTCTGCCCCTCCGAAAGCTCGGCCCAGCGGGCGCGCTGCTGGCTCCAGCCTTCGGTGCGGAAGCGGTGATAGCCACCGATCAGTTCTTGAAATCCTGCCATGTGCTTCGCCTAATCGTCCTTCTGTGAATTGTCGACGTCGACAACGCCGATCGGCCGGTTGCGCTCCCTGCACCTAAATGCGCAATTTCCGGGGCTGGCGAAACGCAGCGCGGCGCTCTATCTGCCCCCCATGAACGAGCAGACTCCGCTGCCGCGCCCCGAGCGCGTCCGCAAGCCCGACTGGATCCGCGTCAAGGCCCCCACCTCGGAAGGGTTCGCCAAGACCCGCGCCCTGATGCGCTCCAAGAACCTCGTCACCGTGTGCGAGGAAGCGGCGTGTCCGAACATCGGCGAGTGCTGGACCAAGAAACACGCGACCGTGATGATCCTGGGCGACGTCTGCACGCGCGCCTGCCGCTTCTGCAACGTCAAGACCGGCATGCCGCGCAAGGTCGATCCCTTGGAGCCCCAGCACGTCGCCGAGGCGGCGGTGCAGATGGGCCTGGAGCACATCGTCATCACCTCGGTCGATCGTGACGATCTGCCGGACGGCGGCTCCCACCAGTTCGTCAAGGTGATCGAGGCGATCCGCAAGGCGAGCCCGACCACCACGATCGAGATCCTGACGCCCGATTTCCGCAACAAGCACGAGGCCGCCGTCGAAGCGATCGTCGCCGCGCGGCCGGACGTGTACAACCACAATCTGGAAACCGTCCCCAGGCTTTACCCGATGATCCGCCCGGGCGCGCGCTATTATGCCTCGCTGCGGCTGCTGGAGATGGTCAAGAAGCTCGATCCGTCGATCTTCACCAAGTCCGGCATCATGCTGGGTCTGGGCGAGCAGCGCCTGGAGGTCCATCAGGTGATGGACGACATGCGCTCGGCCGACATCGATTTCCTGACGATGGGCCAGTATCTCCAGCCGACGCCCAAGCATGCCAAGGTCGAGGAATTCGTGACCCCGCAGGCGTTCCAGGCGTACGGCGCGATCGCGCGGGCCAAGGGCTTCCTCCAGGTCGCCTCGTCACCGCTGACGCGTTCCAGCTATCACGCCGGCGAGGATTTCGCCGAGATGCGCGCGGCCCGCGAGGCCAAGCTGGCGAAGGCGAGCGCCAAGGCCTGATGCCCAAGCACAGCGAAACCCGGCAGCTTCCCTACACGCCGGAACAAATGTTCGATCTGGTGGCCGATGTCGCGCGCTACCCCGAGTTCCTGCCCTGGGTGAGCGCGATGCGCGTCCGCTCCTCGAGCGACACCCAGGTCGTGGCCGACATGATCGTCGGCTTCAAGGGGCTGCGCGAGACCTTCACCTCGCGCGTGACCAAGGCGCGGCCCGAGACCGTCCATGTCGAATATGTCGACGGGCCGCTCAAGCATCTGTCGAACGACTGGAAGTTCCGGCCGGACGGGCAGGGCGGGTGTTACGTGGATTTCTGCGTCGACTTCGCGTTCAAGAACCGGGTGTTCGAGATGCTGGCAGGCCAGGTGTTCGACCGCGCGCTCCGCAAGATGATCGGTGCATTCGAAGAGCGCGCGGCAAAGCTTTATGCGTCTTCGACCGGCGCCTCGGGTTCCGGCATCAGCAAGTCGAGCGCGCACAACGCCGCCTGAAGGCGGATGCCGCCGCGGCCGTTATCCTCGAAATGCCGCGCGTCGGCGACGACGTGCTTGGGATCGGCGCCGCGGATCGCCTGGGCGAAGACGACGGTGCCGACCGGCTTGTTCTCGGTGGCACCGCCCGGGCCCGCGATGCCGGTGATCGCCACCGCGACATCGGCCTTGGTCCGCTCCAGCACGCCCTGCGCCATGCTCCAGGCCACCGCGATCGAGACCGCGCCGAAGGTTTCGAGCACGTCGAGGCTTACCTTCAGCACGTCCATCTTGGCGTCGTTGGAATAAGTGACGAAGCCGGCGTCGAAAACGTCGGACGAACCCGGCAATTCGGTGAGCGCGGCAGAGACCAGGCCGCCGGTGCAGCTTTCCGCAACGGCGACGCGGCGGCCGGCAAGACGGTTCGCGTCAATGACCTTGCGCGCGGCTTCTACGAGTTCGGTGGGAAGAATCGTGTCCATAGCGGCGCCCCCTTGCCACCGGTTGATCCCCAGTACGAGTCAGTTCCTTGCAGGTACGCGTACCGTTGCCACAGCCTGGGCCGCCATGCCCTCACCGCGGCCGGTGAAGCCGAGGCGTTCGGTGGTGGTGGCTTTCACGCTCACCTGCTCCGGATCGAGACCGAGGATCGCCGCGATCGAGGCGCGGATCGCCGCGCGGTGCGGGCCGATCTTGGGTGCCTCGCAGATCAGGGTGAGGTCGATGAAATCGAGCACGCCGCCCTGCGCCGCGACCAGCGATGCGGCATGTTCGAGGAAGCGTGCCGAGGCCGCACCTCGCCATTGCGGGTCGCTCGGCGGGAAGTGCATGCCGATATCGCCGGCGCCGATCGTGCCGAGCAGCGCATCGGTGATCGCATGGAGTGCCACATCGGCGTCGCTATGGCCCGACAGGCCCTTGCTGTGGGGCACGCGGACGCCGCCCAGCCACAGTTCCTCGCCCTCGGCGAAGCGGTGGACGTCATAGCCGGTGGCGGTGCGTACGCGCATCGCCGAGGCCAGCCTCGCTTCGGCAGCGGCGAAATCGGCGGGGTGGGTGATCTTTTCGAGCATGGGGTCTCCGGGGACGAGCGCCACCTGGTGGCCGATCGCGCGCAGCATCTGGGCATCGTCGGTCGCCTCCTGCCCGGCGGGCCAGCGGTGATGGGCATCGAGAATGGCGTCGAAGGCGAAGGCCTGCGGGGTCTGGACGCGGTACAGGCCGTCCCGCGGCACGGTATCGCCGATCACCGCGCCATCGCCGCGCACCAGCGTATCGGCGACCGGCAGAGCGGGGATCGCGCCCGAAGCACCCTCCAGGCTGGCGAGCAGATCGTCGATCACCCGCGCGGGCAGGAAAGGCCGGGCCGCATCATGGATCAGCACCTGGCGGAAACCATCGGCACGCAGCGCCTCCAGCCCGTTGCGCACCGAGTCGCGCCGGGTCGCGCCGCCGGTAACGAAGGGGATGGGGCCCATCGCCGCTTCCAGCAGCGCTTCCTGCCCTTCGCCGATCACCGTCCGCACCGCGTCGATCGTCGGGTGGCTGGTGAGCGCCTGATGGGCGTAGGCGAGCAGCGGCTTGCCGCCGAGCAGGGCATATTGCTTGGGTACCCGCGCCCCGGCGCGGGTACCGCTGCCGGCGGCGACGAGGAGGGCGGCGGTCCTGAACGCGGTCATGGGGCGTGCGCCTAGCCGAGTTTCCGGCCCCGGGGTAGGCCTGCCTTGCTCTTGCCGCATCGGATGGCTACATGCGCTGCCTGATTTTCAGGCAGAATTGATGAGCGAACTCGCCCCCATCCAGATCGGCCCCGTGACGGTCGAAGCCCCCGTGCTGCTCGCGCCGATGACCGGCGTGACCGACTTGCCGTTCCGTCGCGCGGTGCGGCGCTTTGGCTCGGGCCTCAACGTCACCGAGATGATCGCCAGCGCCGCCGCGATCCGCGAGACGCGGCAATCGGTGCAGAA
>JAIYAA010000351.1 GCA_027489295.1 Sphingomonadales bacterium
AACGCACCGGGCGGAGGATCGATCGAGCCTTCCTTCGGCCGGCTCGTCGGGATTCTCTATCCGGCCTATGCCGCGGCCTTCCCCAATGACCCTGCGATCCAGGAAGCGGAGCGCCGCCGCGCGAGCGCCGAGCGCGCACAGGCGGCTCCTGCCGGCGCCTCGCCGCTCCGCGCGGCAGAGGCCGTCGCCGGCCAGGGCGCCACGGCCGTGCGCGCGGCGCTGCGCGCAGGCTGGCGTGCCAGCGCGCCCCGCGAAAACGACCAGGGAAGCGCATCGGCCGAGCGCACCCAGTTTCTGGAGGCGCTGGCCGCCGCGTGCGACAAGGACGCGGCCCCGTCCCCGCTGCGCGCCCTGCTGCTGTCGGCCCCCCTCACCGCCGAATTCGAGCGCTGGCTGGCCGGCCTCGCCCCGCTCCCGCGCGCCTATCAGGAGACGCTGGGGAACCTGATGGTGGCCGGACTGGTCGAGCAGGGCGCAGCGCAACGTCGCAGCGCTTCCGCCCTTGCCGCGCTCTCCGCGGGCACCATCCGTCCCGACGCGCTGGACCTGCTCGCCCGCCTGCTGCTGCGCACCGGCACGCGTCTCAGTCCGGACCAGTCGGCCGCGCTCCGCACACGGCTCGCCACGCTGCCCCTGCTCTCCGCGCCGGCCCGCATCCGCTATGCCGAGGTGCTGGCATTGGCGGGTGACACCGCTACGGCAGCCGATCTGCTGCAGGCGGCAGCGTTGCAGAGCATCTATCCGGCGCAGAGCGAGGCGCTATACGGAGGCATCAGCACCGAAGGCTTCACGATCATGCTCGACAGCCTGAAGCATTGGCCGGATACGGCCGCGGCACGGCAGACCGAAGCGGCGTTACGCACGCTCGTGCGCCGCGAACTTGGTGCGGGTGCCGACGAAACGCCCTTCGGCGACGGTGCGATGGCGCGGCAGGGACCATGATCGGCAGGCGTTCATGAAGCTGGCATGGCCCCACCGCTCCATGTTCGGGCAGGTGACGATCCTCACGATGCTGCTCTTGGGCATCGGCGCCTATCTGCTGGCGATCCGCCCGATCCTCGCGCTGCTCCCGCCCAGCGCCTATGATCCGCTGGATATCAGCGCGCAGAAGGTGCGGGACACGATCAACGAAGAAGCCCGTCTGCTCGGTGGCCATCCCGATCGGGCTGTCTCGCGCCAATTCCAGGCGGTGATGGACGCGGCGGTCCACCGCAATCCGGGCTTCCGATATTACCTCCGCGTCGGCGATCGGGTGCTGGGCAACATGTCCCGCCCCACCTATTTTCATGCGACCGGCATCGCACGGATCGAAGCGGCGCGCGCCGGCGTCACGGCCCCCGGCTTCTGCATGCAGATGTTCCGCGATCTCTCGACCGCCGGCAACAAGGGCACCATGGAATATCTCTACTGCGACCAGCCCCGCTATTATGAATTCTACGGGCTGACGCGACCGATACCGACTGACATCAATCGTACCGAGCAGGCCTTCCGGAAGATATTCTGGGCCTATAGCGACACTTTCTTCTACACCGTCGGCGCGTTCTTCCTGCTGCTGTCGGCGGTTCTGGCGTACAATATCCGCACGATCCGCCGGGTAGCGCGAATTGCCCATGGGTTCGACGCGGACCGGCTCGATCGGCAATTGCCGGAAAAGGGCGTGCCCGCGGAAGTGCTGCCACTGGTGCGCGCGACCAACCAGCTGATCGACAGGCTCGGCAGTGCCCAGGCGCGACAGAAATTCTTCCTGTCCGCCGCCGCGCACGAACTGCGCACGCCGCTCACCGTGTTGCGAACCCGGCTCGAACTGCTCGACGACGCACCCATCAAGCAAAAGCTGATCGGCGATGTGCGGCGGGTGACCAACCTGGTCAACCAGTTGCTGACGCTGATGAAGATCGACACGCTGTTCGAAGTGACCGGCAGTGTCGATCTGGTCGCCAGCACGCGCAAGGTGATCGCGGATCTCACGCCGCTCGCCAGCGCGCGCGACATTGCGCTCAGCTTCGCGCCACAGGTCAATCGCTACGCCATGTCCGGCGCCGCAGACCTGGTGGAGGTGGCGATCGCCAACCTCGTCGACAACGCGATTTCCTTCACGCCGGACGGGGGCGAAGTCTTCATCGCACTGGATGAAGACGGCCTGCTGTCGGTGCGCGACTTCGGCCCGGGCATCGCACCGGAAAAGGCGATGGCGTTGTTCGAACCGTTCGTGCGCCAGCCGTCCAAGCGGAAAGGCCATGGTCTGGGCCTCGCCATCGTCAAGGCGATTGCGACCCTGCACGGCGGCACCGCCTCCGCGCGTAATGCCGATGGCAAGGGCGCCATCTTCGAGCTCCATTTCCCGTGCGCCGCGGGGGGACACCCAGGGGAGGACGGTCGGCCGTCCTCGGTGCGCGTCCCCTCGTTCCAGGCAAGCCTTTAAGGTCTGCCAGCTTCGTACAAGCGTCGCGATGTACGCACCGGGCAGTGAACGGATTGGAAGCCCCTGCAATGCTGATGCCTGTACTGCTGTTCTCCCTCTCTACCGCGATTGTCGCACAGCAGTTGCCCAGCGAGGCGTTGCGCCATGACGATCGCGGACGTCCGATGGTGTCGATCCAGGTGAATGGACAGGGGCCCTTCGACATGGTGCTGGATACCGGCGCGCAATCGAGCCTGATGGCGCCGGCGCTCGCCGATCGGCTGGGCCTGATCCCGATGGCCAGCGACCTGCAGATCAGCGGTGCCACGGGCGCCGACGCTGCCAGCATCTATCCGATCGATCATTTCTTCAACGGACTGATCGACGAGCGCCAGATCGGGCTGTTCCGCTTTCCCAATCCGCACTCGACCTCGGCGCTCGGCATCATCGGGATGGAAACGTTCAGCGATCGCAAGCTGGTATTTGATCGGATCGCCCAACGCGTGACGGCGGCGCCCTCGGCCGCACCGGCACCGGGCTTCATCAGCCTGTCCGGCAAGCTGGGCGCAGACGGGCTCTTGCTTGTCCCGATCCTGATCAACGGCGTGCATGTACGCGCGCTGGTCGATACCGGGGCCGCGGTGACGGTTGCGAACGCGGCAGCCCTGCGTGCGCTGGGTTGGGCGGACGACGACGCACGGTTACGCAATGGCGGCCAGATCCGGGGGGCGACCGCTAGTGGCCAGGGTGTTCGCATGGCGAAGATGGAAGCGGTCACTGTTGGTCCAGCCACGCTTCGGCAGGTGCCGATCTACTTCACCGATACGCAGGCTGGAGATGCCGAGCCGGCAATCATCCTCGGCGCGGATATCCTCAATCTGTTTGAAGCCTTCGCGCTCGACTTCCCGCGCGCTGAGTTGCACATCAAAATTCCGGGCAAGGACACCGGATCGACCCCGGCCAGACCATCGCACTGACGTTTGGCATCACGGCGTATGGGGTCGGCGGGGTCGCCGGCCTGCCATAGGGACAGCCGCCGCCTGGGAGAGGGGCACCGGCTGCCCATGCCTGCGGCGCTTCGGGACCGTGGAACGATACGGTCAGCCACGATTGCTCCACGTCTCGCCACCACGCCCCTCAGACGTCGAATGCTCAGCGCAGCTGGCACACGTCGACGACGGCCATGTCGTGATAGTCGAGATTCTCACCCGCCATCGCCCACACGAAGCTGTAGGCGCTGGTCCCGGCGCCCATGTGCACCGACCAGGGCGGCGACAATACCGCCTCTTCGTTGCGCATCACGATGTGGCGCAGGTCTTCCGGCTCGCCCATATAATGGAACACGCGCTCCTGCTCCGGCAGGTCGAAATAGAGATAGATCTCAGAACGGCGTTCATGGACGTGCGGCGGCATGGTGTTCCACACACTGCCGGGCTCGAGCCGGGTGAGGCCAAGACACAGCGAGGCGCTCTGGCAGATATGCGGCAGGATCAGCGGATAGATCGTGCGCTGGTTGGAAGTCTCAAGGCTGCCGCGCTGCATCGGCTCGCTCTCGGCGGCGGTGATCTTGCGGAGCGGGAATGCGGCGTGCGCGGGAACCGACAGCAGGTAGAACCGCGCGCCGTCGCCCGCGAAGGTCACGTCGCGCGACCCCATCGGTACGTACAGCGCTTCGTATCGAGCCAGCGCGATCGCTTCTCCATCGACGCGAACGATGCCCTCTCCCGCGCCGATGTTGATCACCCCCAACTCGCGGCGCTCCAGCAGCGGGTGTCCGGCCGCGCTGGCGGGTTCGGCCTGCATCGGAAGCGCGAGCGGCTTGCCCGCCGGCACCGCACCACCGAGGATGAAGCGCTCGCCATGCGAATAGGCCAGGACGAGCTCTCCGGCCCGGAACAGCCCGCTCACCAGATATCGATCCCGCAGCGCCTGGTTGGACGCGCCCGCCATCATCTCCGGATGGGTGGCGTAGTAGGTCTTTTCGAACACGCGTGGCCCCTTGTTCAGCGGTTGGGCGCATCGAGCGCGGATAGCTGGGTCGCCGCGAGCAGAAAGGCACCGACACCGTAATATTGCGTGTCGCCCGGGGCAACCTTGTCGGGTCGGTCGCTCACCTGCTGGACATAGCCGAGCCGCCCGTCGGGCTGGATCGCCCGTTGCAGCGCAGCCCAGCCGCGGCGTACGGCCGGTTCATAGTCTGCGCGCGGCAGCAGCCCGGCGTTGATCCCCCATGCCAGCCCGTAAGTGAAGAACCCGGTACCACTCGATTCCGGCGGCGACCCTTCGGGCGCGAGCAGCGAGGGCGACCAATAGCCATCGGGCTTCTGCAGATCCTTGAGACGGCCGGCCATCTGCTGGAACAGGGCCTCCATCCGCACGCGATCGGCGCTGTGCCTGGGCAGCAACGGGATGATGCGCGCCATGCCGGCGAACACCCAGCCATTGCCGCGGCTCCAGAATTCCTTCCGCCCCTGGCCGTCCCGCCGTTCAAAGAAGCGGCTGTCGCGATAGAAGAGGCGCTGCGCCGGATCGTACAGGAAATCGGTGGTGGCCCAGAATTCATGCATCGCAAAATCGCGGTACCGCGCATCGCCGGTCTGCAACGAGAGCTCCGCCAGCGCGGCGGGCGCCATGAACAGCGCATCGCACCAGCACCAGCGCGTCAGGCATTCCGCCGCGCCATAGCCTTCTGGCGGGACGTGGAAGGCGAGCGATGCGACGGCGGGTTCGTTCACGACGCGATCGAAGGTGCGCTTGGTCGGCATGCGCGCGCCCTCACCGGCGCCGTTGCGTGCGGCCCACAGATAGGCCTGGGTGATCGCGTGATCGTCCGCGAAATAGGGCTTGTCGCCCGGCAGCCAGCGATTGGCCGCGCCCATGTCGAGGATGGCCTGGCGGATGCGGGGTGCCCCCCCCGCATCGGCGAGCGCCGTCATCCCCACCCAGAAGGCCGCCTGTTCCCAGGCGCGAGGATTGCGGGTCTCGCCGGTCGCGCGGGAGACGGTGCCACCGTGCATCTGGCCGAGCTGCCAATCCGCGAGACGCGTCGCGACCTCGATCGGGGTGGCGGCAGGCTTCGCCGCTGCCCTGCCCTGCGCGTGCACCGGGCCCGGTGGAGAAACGAGCAACAGCGATGCCAAGGCGAGATACTTCATGTCATCCGTCTCCAGATCATGGCGCAGCGAGCGCCGCGTTGCCCGCGGGCGAGGACGAGGGCCTATCTGCCACAGCAAGCGCCGCCGCCCCTTGCAACACGGGGAACAGGCAGCCGTGCCGCATGTCCCCCTTCCTCCTCAGAACCGACCGCGAATGCCGACGGCGATGGTCCTGCCGTTGAAGTAGGAATTGTCGCGGTGGATGCGCCCGTTCGGCTGTTGCGGGTTCTCGAAATAGTTGAACACATTCTCGTTGGTGATGTTCAGCGCATCGACGCGCAGCTCCACCAGATCGTTGATCTTGTAGGAAATGGTGGCATCGAGATACCCCTGCGGCGCGAAATAGCTGATCTCGTTGTTGCCGCTGTTCCGCTGCGCACTGCCGGTCTTCGCGCGATAGTTGTACGAGCCCCGCAGCGAGAACGGTCCCTTCTCGTAGAAACCGGTGATGCTGTAGGTATAATCGGGAACGGTCTGCAGCTGGATGACGTCGCCGTTGGTCAGGACGAAGTTGAAGTCCAGGCCCTTCTGGTTCTGGTCGATCACCGTGAAACTGCTGGTCAGGCCCAATCCGTCGAACGGCGCCGGCAGGAAGGTGAAATTCTGCTGATAGGCAATCTCCAGCCCCTTCAGCTGCAGGCTCTCGGCGTTCTGCACGATCGTTCGGCGGATCAGCGGGTTGCCATTGGTCAGCGCATTGATCTGGGCGAGCGTGCAGGGCGTGGTGGGCCCGCCAAAGGCGGCGCAGCTGAAGAAGCTGGCATCCAGGCCGGCCTGCGCGAACGGAATGTCCTCGATCACCGCGGTCGGGCGATCGACGATGTCCTTCTCGAACAGTCCCAGGCTCAGCAGCCCGCCTGGCGCGAAATACCATTCGAGCGCGGCATCATAGGTGGTGGCGATCTGCGGCCGCAGATCGGGATTCCCCACGGTGACGGCGGCGTTGAACGCGTTGGGGACGACGATGCTTCCGGCGATGTCGTTCAGCGCCGCGCGCGTCAGCGTCTGCCCCATCGCACCGCGCAGCACCAGCTTCGACGTCAGGTCGAACGCCAGGCTCATCGACGGCAGGAAGTTCTTGTAGCCGCCCTTGCGATTGGTGGGGGTGAAGGTGCCGCCGGCATTGGTGTAATTGTCGATATCCGTTCGCGTATCCGAATAGCGGATGCCGACATTGCCGCGAAGCGCGTGGCCGGCGATGGGCAGCTTGAAGTTGGTCTCGAAGAAGGCGGACTTCACCAGCTCCTCAGCCTGGTAGGTCGCGTTCAGCTGCTGCGGAGCGGCGCGGTTCGACGCATTGGCCGCAAGCGTGTCCATGACGAAGGACCGCGAGAAGGTCGCGAAGTTGGACGGGTAGCCGGAATTTCCGCCGTTCGCGAGCGTGCCATATTGGAGGAAGGGATCCATGTACTGGAACACCCCCGTCGGATTGGAGGCGAAGGTGCCCCCATTGGGCAGCGCCCGCGCCCGGCCGAGCGCCGAGCCGTCCTGCGATGTACGTTCCTTGGTGCTCGAGACATAGCTGCCGCCGAGATTGAACGCGATGCTGCTGTCGCCGGTGTCCACCACCGTCCATTCGGCGGCACCGCGCACGCTCTTCACCTCGTCGATCTCGCGCTGGAGCCCGAAGCCCAGCGACGGGTCGCGGTACAGGGTCGTGTCGGTGAAATTCACCGGGGAAGTGATCGTCGGATAGCTGACGTTGGCGGTGGGATCGTAGGTCGTCTCGATACCGTAGATGTTGGAGACGATGCGATTGCCCGACTGCCAGGCATCGCTCTTGCTGATTGCCGCCTGTGTGGAAAGCTTCAGCGCGTCGCTCACGTCATACACGGCGCGGGCAACGCCATATTTGTACTCGGTCTTGAAGTCGCGAAAGAAGCTTTCGGTCAGCAGGCTCGTGTTGCCGAACCGGCCGTAGAGATTGTTGTACGGGTCGATCTTCACGTCGAGCGGAATGATGCCGGCATTGCTGCCCCGGCCGGGCAAATCCGTCGTGCCGGGCGCCGTCCGGGTGCTCCTGACGGGTACGCCGAAGGTGAACTCGTCCATCTGGTCGGTCAGCTTCGAATAGATGCCATCCACGCTCGCCTCGAACCGGCTGCCCTTGTATTGCAGCGAGCCGACAAATCCCAGGCGCTCCCGTTCGGTGTTCGAGGTGTAGACGCGGTAGAAGCGCGGCAGCAGGGCGTTCTCGATCTGCGTGCGGCTGAGATTGCCGAAATTCGCCAGCGGGCTGTTGAGATTCAGTTCGAACTGGAACGGGCCGCTCGTATTGGCCGGCACCGGATTGGCGGCCGTCGCGTAATATGGGCGGCGGCCCAGCGCCGAGGAATTGTAGCCGCCGGTCGACTGGAAGCCCGAGCGCTCGTTCACCGTCTTGGCATAGGCGACGCCGAACAGCGCACCGAAATTGCCCCAGGTATCGCTGAGCACGACCGATCCGCGCGGACGCCATGCCTTGGACTGGGTGTTGTAATTGTACTGCGCGGTATAGCGGATCACCCGCCCGGGGCTGTCGAACGGACGCGGCGTCTGCAGATCGACATTGCCGCCGATGCCGCCCTCCTCCAGATGCGCGAGCGGCGACTTGTAGACGTCGACGCGGCCGAACAATTCGGACGGGAACACGTCGTAGTTGAAGGCCCGGCTGGAGCTGCCGACGCTGCCGGCGGAGGTTGTGCGGACCGGTGCGCCGTTCAGCGTGGTCACCACGAAATCGGCACCAAGACCGCGGATTTCGACGCGTTGCCCCTCGTTGGTACCTGCGCCACCGTCCCGCGAAAGGATGACACCGGGAATACGCTGCATGGAATCGGCGACGTTCGCTTCCGGGAACTTGCCGATGTCCTCGGCCACGATCGAGTCGCGGAAGCCGATCTCGCTGCGTTTCAGTTGAACCGCCTGCGCCAGGCTGCTGCGGAAGCCGGTGACGACGATATCCTCCTCCGTGGTCGCATCCTGCCCCGCCGTGCTCTCGGGCTGGCCGGGCCGGGCTGGATCGGCCGGGCGCACCGCTTCCTGTGCGTAGGAAGGTGCTGCGGCCAGAATGCAGATAAGCGCGCCGGCAGAAACCGCTGACGCGAGTTCCGATCTCCCCATTCCTCTCTCCTCTTCACGTTCACGACCGTGCCGTGCGTGCGCAGCTTGTATGATAACTTTTGACACGGAGGTCAATCGCAGCGTTCGCCACATTGGCGCTTGAAGGAGAGAAGATGGCAAAAACGCGGCGCGCGATCAGAGCGCAGCGCGTCTTATTATATGATAGGTTTTCGTTCGGCGCTCAGAGCGGGTCGGCTTTGCGAGTGCGCAGGCTGGCGCTCAGGGTGGAGTGGCGCGTCAGGCTTTCGTGCATGTGCCGGCGGGCCGCTTCGCGCGCGCGCACGGAATCCATGCGGATGATCGCATCGACGATCGCCTCATGCTCGCCGAGCACCTTGGCCGCATAAGATTGATGGGCCTCGCGCGGCTTGTCGCCAAGGTAGAGGGTGCGCGAGGGAACCAGGCGAAGGCCGAGGAATTCGACGAACCGCGGATAATATTCGTTCTGGGTGGCACGCGCGATCGCCAGGTGGAACGCGGCATCGGCCCGCGCCGCCGCCGCCGGGTCCGCCGCAACCGCCGCCATTTCGGCAAGCGCATCCTGGATCGCGCCGATGTCGGCGGTCGTGCGCCGGGCCGCTGCCAGTCCCGCCATTTCGGTTTCCACGGCCATGCGGATCTCGAGCAGCTTGATGACGTCGGCCAGTTCCTGAATCTCGTCGCGCGTGATCTGAAAGGCGCGATATTCTGCGGTTTCCGCGACGAACACCCCCGCCCCCTGGCGAGACACGGTGAGCCCGTGCGCCGTCAGCCGCGCAACCGCTTCGCGTACCACGGTGCGACTGACGCGCTCCGACAACGCGATTTCCTTCTGCGACGGCAACCGCGCACCGGCGGGCAGTGCCCCGGAACGGATCTGCGCTTCCAGCTTGGCGAACAGATCCTTGGTCAGCGATCCGGTCCGCACCCCCTCCCCGTCCCCAGACGAGGCTCGGGCGGCCTGGGCGTCATCCCTACTTGTCATACTAATCTCCGATGCGTACTCCATGGTCTATCACCGCTCCACCGGCCAGTCGATCCGGATGGGAGGATAGGGGGAGGAAGTTATGCGATCACTTGCGCGTGGCCCCAGGACGATCGATGCACGGTTTGCGACGAGGAAGCCGCGCATGCTCCTCGCCGCATTGGGCCTCGCCCTCGCCGGACCGGCGCTGTCGCAGGACCTGCCGTCCGCCGAACGCCTGCCGCCCGTGGTGCAGCCGCTGCCGCCGGCGCCAGACCGCACGCCCCGCGCTGCCGTGATGATCGCCGGCTATCGCCATGACGATCTTCTGTGGGAGAACGACAAGACCGCGCATCGCATCTATGCGCGCGCACTGGAGGCGGCCGAGCCACCCTCGGGCTCTGGCATCGACAGCTGGGGCAAGAATGTGCCGTGGCCCTATATGGACCGGCAGCTGCGCGCCGGGGATCAGCACGGCTATCATGGCGAAGGGCTGGACTTCTATCATGTCGGCACCGGGCGCGGCGCGGGTGGACTAGGAATCTGGTACGACAACAAGCTGTGGACCTCGCGCAACTATCGCAGCCACCGGATTTTCAGGAAGGGGCCGGACACGGCCGACTTCGCGGTGGACTACGCCCCCTGGCCGGTCGACGTGGTTCGCAAGGTCTGGGAGACGCGCCGCTTCACGCTGCCGCTCGGCACGCATTTCACCCGCATGGTCTCCACCCTCCACTCGGATCGGCCAGGCGTGCTGACCGTCGGCATCGGCATCGGCAAGCGCCCCACCGGCGAAGGCGGCGAGCTGACGGTGGATCGGGCGCGGGGACTGCTTTCCTGGTGGGGCCCGGGCAGCCCGGACCATGGCCGCATGGCGGTGGCGATCCGCGTCGATCCGGCACGCATCGTCGATATCCGGCAGGATGCCGACAATTATCTCGTCCTGCTCCGGGTCGAGCCCGGCAAGCCTTTCGTCTATTATTCGGGTTCAGCCTGGAGCCTGGGCCAAGGCGGCTTTCGGACGCGTGCCGCGTGGGACCGCTATGCCGCCGCCCAGCAGCTAGACTTCACGCCGCCGCGCTGAACGGCCGAGGGAGCTTCGCATGGAACGCCGCCATTTCCTGGCCGCAGCCGCCGGCGCCGGCGCGGTCGCAGGCACCGCCTCCGGCAAGGCGCAGGCTCACCGTGCCGCGCCCTCCGGCGCCGCCGATCGCCGCTACATGGTCGAACTGCTGACGAAGATGGCAGCGCCCATCCTCGGCCCCATGTCGCAGGGGCGATTGCAGAAAACGTTCCAGCCGGCGCTCAGCCCCAGTTGGGACGGCCGCAATCCCAAGGTGGCCTATCTGGAAGCATTCGGACGGCTGCTGTCGGGAATAGCACCCTGGCTCGCGCTTCCCGAAGACGGCACCGCGGAGGGATTGCGGCGCAAGGATCTGCGGCAAAAGGCACTGGCCAGCCTCGCCCATGCGGTCGACCCCGCCAGTCCCGACTATCTGTTATGGCGACGCGAGGGTCAGCCGCTGGTCGATTCCGCCTTCTTCACGCAAGCCCTGCTTCGCGCGCCAAAGCAGCTCTGGGAGCCGCTGGACGTCGCCACCAAACGCCGCGTCGTCGTCGAGATCAAGCAGCTCCGGCGGGTCACGCCACCCTATACCAACTGGCTGCTATTCGCCGCGATGAACGAAGCCTTCCTGCTCTCGATCGGCGAGGACTGGGATCCGATGCGCGTGGATCTGGCAGTCCGCAAGGTCACCGAATGGTATGTCGGCGACGGCTGGTATGCAGATGGCCCGCGCTTCCATTTCGATTTCTACGGCGCCTATGTGCTCCACCCGATGCTGACACAGGTCCTGGACGTCGCGACGGCAGCGGGCAGCCGCATCGCCGGCCAGCCGGCAGCGCCGTTGCGCGAGCAGGCCTATCGGCGGATGCAGCGTTATGCCGAGCAGCTCGAGCGGATGATCGGGCCGGACGGCAGCTACCCGCCGATCGGACGATCGCTGACCTATCGCACCGCCGTGCTCCAGCCGCTGGCGCTGCTGGCGCTTCGCAAACGGCTGCCGCCCTCCCTCCCCACGGGCCAGGTCCGCGCCGCGACGATGGCCGCGCAACGGGCGATCTTCTCCAATCCGACGAATTTCGATGCGGCGGGATATCTGACGATCGGCTTTGCCGGGGCGCAGCCGGCGCTGGGGGACGTCTATTCCAACGCCGGCAGCATGTATATCGCGGCGGAAAGCCTGCTGGCGCTGGGCCTCCCCGCGAACGATGCCTTCTGGGTAGACCCGCCGATCGACTGGACCGCCAGAAGGGCCTTCGCCGGACGATCCTTCGCCAAGGATCATTACATCGAAGACTAGGCGCTCCCCATTCTGGATAGCGGCACCCAGCAAGGCAGCCCCGTTGGCCTTCCTGGCGTTTTGGGCCAATCCCCCGTCGCTCTCCTCAGCCGGAGACGCCATAGGGCCAGGGCCAGGCGGTAGCCAGCAACTCCGGCAAGATCCGCGCCGCGAAATCCTGCGTATCGACGCCGTCGAACAGGTATCGTGCCTTCCTGCTCGCTCCGGTAAATGCGTAGATGCTTCAATCGCCAGCGACGAACTCACTCGGCTTGGGAGGCGCGCGTGCCGACGATCCGCGGGCCGGTGGTGGTTCGCTGGCGGGGTGGCGCGACGCCTCGGCTGATGTTGCAGATCCCGGGGAATGTGCGGGCCGATCTCATCCTGAGACTACCGATGCCTGGGATGGCGGTGGCGCGGGTGCAGGGGCCCGGCGCCGTGCGGGTGCTGGAGATCGAAGGTGAAGTCTTGTCTTGCGACGATCTGGGTCCGGGGCGCCATGTCGTGGACGTTGCGAGCAGCGGTGGGGCCTCGTGACGCCTGGGCCAGGCCCGGAACGCAAGCAGGCCCCGGCGCTGATGCGCCGGGGCCTGCTTGGGTGATGTTTGGTTGCGGGGGCAGGATCCGTGAAACGAATTCCATCACGCTCAAGAACTTGTATTACAACCATTGTTTTATGATTCCGCCGGCCAGCACCCCCATCTGTACCCCCGCCGTCCGTGGGATTCGATAAAGCGCCTTCAATCCTCGACGAGTAGATGTCGTGATCGCAGATGTTCGTCCAAAGGCTTGCCTTGGGACGAAGCCATCATTCTCGAACGCAGTCGCGATCGGCAGGTTTTGGATTGAGCGGTCATTCTCTGGCTGCGCGTGGCCAGCCAGAAAAAGAGAAAGGTTCGTCTTCATCTCTGCAGTTAGGGGCGACCCATAGCGAAGCATTTGCGCGCCGTTCCTGCTCGCCCAACACCGATAAGATTGTTGTATGATGGCGGCGGGTGCGGGGGTGCAAAACGCCGTCGCGGCCCGGTTGGCTACGGTGGCATGCTTCACGATCGAGTGCTTTAGGCAAAATCCGCACGGTTTGCGTCGAGACAAACTGCTTTCCACGTGCGATCGCAAATCGTGCCGACCGATCCGTTTCGTACGGCTAACCCATCGCATGGTGGCTGGTCGGAGGCCCATCTCCTACACGACGCTTGGTCGTTGTTTCTGGGGGACATATGACGCCGAATTCGGAGACTCGCGCCTTTGCAAAAAGCCTCCGCAGCAGGCCCGCGGCGTGACGTTCGCCGATGACGTGCTCGACGATGCCTGGTTAAGCCGGACCAAACGCAGGCTCATCCAGATTGACGAGGGTCTGGCACTACATCTCGCCACCCTTGACGGGGAAAACGACCAGTGGCTGGTACTGAGCGCGCGGTGGACCGCAACCGATGCGTGCAAGTTGATCGACCAGGAGGCCCGGCTCGCTGGCCGACTCGATGCCGCCTGGGCACGCAAGCCGCTTGGCTTGATCCGATCGGCAGAGAGCCTCTCGCTAGTCTATGCGGACGACGCCCGGCGACCGCTGCGCAGCCGCTTCGCCGACACGGTCTCGATCGGTACGTTTCTCTCGATCGCGTGCGCGGCGGCGACAGCACTCGGCCACGCGCATGCCGCGGGGTTGATCCACCGCGTCGTGACACCGACTAACCTTCTGATCGCCGCCGACGACAGCATCCGCCTGACCGGGTTCGGCAGCAGCGTGCTGCTGGGGGACCCCGCGGTATTGCCCGTCTGGCGGGACCATGTCCTGCCGTATGCCGCGCCGGAATCCGGAAGACGCAGTTGCGCGCCTGACCATCGCAGCGATCTCTACTCCCTCGGCGTCACCCTGTATGAGCTGCTCACCCGTCGCTTGCCGCTTGCGGCGGGGTCGTCGGCGGAATGGCGGCATGCGCACGCCGCGATCGCAGCGGAGCGCCCGGAGCTTGTCCGGAGTGACGTGCCCGCCATGCTGGCCGAGGTGCTGCTCAAGCTGCTCGCCAAGGATCCGGCGGAGCGATATCAGAGCAGCGCCGCACTCCATGCGGATCTAGCACAATGCCGCGCGGAATGGCACGCCGGCGGCACGATCGGCCGCTTCGAGCTCGGCCGCGCCGATGCCTATGTCGTCGGCGAGCGCAACCAGGCGCTGTTCGGGCGGGATCCCCAGATTGCAGCGCTTGCCCGCGCCATCGGCCGCGTGACCGACACCGGGCGATCCGAGCTCGTGCTGATCGCGGGCGCGGCCGGGATCGGCAAGTCCGCGTTGGTGGGCGCGCTCCCGCCGAGTCAGCCGCCGCTGCGCTATTCTGCCCAAGGGAAGGCCGAGCAGTTGCAATCTACCGCGCCCTATTCGCCTTTGGCGCAAGCATTGCGCACGCTGACGCTGCAATTGATCAGCCGCGATCAGGACGAAGTCGATCGCGTCCGAACGGCGCTGCTCGCGGGCCTGGGCGGCCATGGCCGGCTGATCGTCGATCTCGTTCCCGAGACCGAGTTGCTGATCGGCGCACAGCCCGCGCTTGGCGAGCTTCCGGCGCCCCAGGCGCTCGCGCGGATCCATACCGCGCTCGCGCAAAGCTTCGCCGCCTTCGCGCAGGATGGCAGCCCCCTCCTCCTGTTTCTTGACGACCTGCAATGGGTGGACGAGGCGAGCGAAACGTTTCTACGCAAGCTTCCGTCCAAACTTCCGGCAAACATTCTCCTCGTCATCGCCCATCGCGACGAAGCCGACCATCAGCTGACGTCGAGCGCGCCGCGCGCTTCCACGGTCCGAACCATCGCCAGCACGTCAGCGCTGGTGATAGACCGAAGCGGCCGATCGCCGATCGCCGATCACCGGAAACGCGTCGCGCTCAAGCCGCGTCATCAGCCGCCTGGCATGTCCTTCGTCGAGATTGCTCTCGCGGTTCTCATGCCAGGCCCGCGCCGCCTGTTCGAAGGTCTTGCCTGCTGGCGACTTGTTGCTGGCGCCGGGGTCCCTGCCCTGCCCCAGCGCCACCCTGGCCTCGGCGCGGCGCAGCCGCGCCTCTGCAAGGCTGAGATCGGGATAGCGGCCAAAGGAGAGCAGCTTCTCCTTGCCGTCGAAGCGGTACTTCATCCGCCAGAGCTTCGAGCCATTGGGTCGGACGAGGAGGTACAGGCCCTCGCCGTCGGCGAGCTTGTAATCCTTTTGCCGCTTGGTCGCGTAGCGGACTTCGAGTTCCTTGAGCGCCATCTGGGGGTACTCCGCTGGGGTCGCGGCGATTACCCCAGAAAATACCCCCAAAAGCAAATCGACGTCCTGGCGTTCGGTGGGGTCCAAAGAGGCGCATTGACGTGACCCCCGTTTTTTCCTCCAGTTGGAGCTAGAGTCCGGCCCCGGAAAGGGACGGACAGATGAAACGGAAGCAGTTTTCCGAAGAGCAGATCATCGGCATCCTGAAGGA
>JAIYAA010000376.1 GCA_027489295.1 Sphingomonadales bacterium
AGGGAATCGTGATCGCCACGATCAGCGCGCTGCGCCGGTCGCCGAGGAACAGATATTGCAGCGCGAAGATCAGAATCACGCCGACCAGCAGGTTCTCCATCACCGTATGGGTGGTGACCGAGATCAGGTCCGAGCGATCATAGATGCGCTCGATCTTCACGCCGGGCGGCAGGATGCCGCTGGTGTTGATCGTCTCGATCTCTTCCTTGACGCGGTTGATCGTCGGCAGCGACTGGGCGCCGCGCTGCATCAGCACGATGCCCATGACGATATCGTCGTCCTGCCCCTCGCCCGCAACGCCGAGGCGAGGCAGGTTGCCGATCTTCACGGTCCCCACGTCGCGCAGCAGCACCGGGGTGGTGCCGGCCATGCCGACCAGCACGTTGTTGATCGCGTCAGTAGACTGGATCAGGCCCACGCCGCGGACGATCGCCGCCTGCTCGCCGAAATTGACCGTCTGGCCGCCGACGTTGGAATCGCTCTTGCCGATCGCTGCCAGCACCTGCGGCACGGTCACGCCATGCGCGGTCAGCTTGTCGCGGTCGAGCTGGACCTCGTAGGAGCGCAGCTTGCCGCCCCAGCCGGTCACGTCGATCACGCCCGGGATGCGCTTGAAACGGCGCTGAAGCACCCAGTCCTGGATGGTCTTGAGATCCATCACCGAATAGCCGCTCGGACCGCTCAGCCGGTAGCGATAGATCTCCCCGATCGGGCTGGTCGGGGAGATCAGCGGCTGGGCATTGTTGGGCAGGGTGCCGAGCTGCGAGAGGCGACCGAGCACCATCTGCTGCGCCTGCTCGTGGGTCACGTCATAGCTGAACTGGATCTTCACGTCGGACAGGCCGAACAGCGAGATCGAACGCACCGCGGTGAGGTGCGGGAGCCCCGCGATCGCCACCTCGATCGGGGTGGTGACGTTGCGCTCCATCTCCTCGGCGGAGATGCCGTCGCTCTGCGTCACCAGTTCCACCATCGGCGGCACCGGATCGGGATAGGCCTCGATGTTGAGGTTCAGAAAGCCCAGCAGGCCCGCGGCGATCATGCCGATCAGCAGGGTGAGCACCAGCATCCGCTGGCGCAGCGCCATTTCGACGAGGCGGTTCATTCGCCGAGGCCCGCCTCGTTGACGAACAGTGCGCCCCTGGCGACGATCCTGTCACCGGGCTTCAGGCCGCCGAGCACGCGGGTGAGGCCGCCATCGGTCTGGCCGATCTGCACGGGGCGTCCGTAAAGCAGGCCGTCGCTCGCGCGCACCCAGACTCGGGCGGCATCCCCCTCGTGGATCACCGACACGGCGGGGATCAGCACGCCCTGGCCGGTATCGACCGGGCGGCGGATGGTGAAGGCCGCAAACATCTGCGGCTTGAGCGCGCCGCCCGGATTGGCGATCGTCGCGCGTACCGGCAGGCGATGCGTCGTCGGATCGAGACCGGCGGCGACATTGTCGATCGTCGCGGTGAACTGCTGGCCGGGCAGCGCCGGCGTGGTGACGACCACCTGATCGCCGACGCGGATGCTGGCCGCCTCGCTCTCGGCCAACTGGGCGACCAGCCACACGCGGGCGGGATCGGTGATCGTCATCAGCGGCGTGGTGTTGCCGCTGCTCAGAAACTGGCCCGGCGCAACGCTGCGGTCCGCGATGATGCCCGAAACCGGCGCGCGATAGACCGTATAGGCGGAGGTACCGGCGCCTTCGGTGTGGCCGAACAGCGCCAGCCGGTCCTGCGCGGCACGCTGCGCCGCGTCGGCCTGACGCGCGGCGGACTGGGCCGACACGAAATCGGCCTGGGCCTGGAGGTAATCCTTCATCGCGCCGCCCGCGGTTTCGGTAATCGCCTTCTGGCGGGCGAGATTGCCTTGCGCGATGCGCAGCGCTTCGGTCGCGCTGGCGCGCTGCGCACTCGCGGCGAGGAGCGCGCTCCGCGCATCGATCAGCTCAGGCGAAGCGATGCGGAGCAGCGGCTGGCCGCGCGTCACGCGCTGGCCGGGCTCGACCAGCACCTGGAGCACCTGCCCGGAGAAGGGGAGCACGATCGGCGTGCTGTGATCGCCGTCCGCTTGAATTGAGCCACTGGCGCGGACCAGCTCGACATTGCTGCCGCCCTCGACCTTGACGAACTGAAGCTGTGCCAGCTGCTGCTGGGTCGGGCGGAAGGCCCCCGGCGGCAGCGGCGCTTCCTCCACCGGCTTGGGCGCGAGCATCGCCTGCACCGTATAGCCGACGACAAGCATCGCGATCACTGCGAGGACGATGAGCCCGAGCAGCATCGCCTGCGCGCGCGGCAACAGGCGGCGCGCGGGCGGCAGGCTGGTGGCTTGTTCCGAATGTCCAGTCACGCTTTTCCCTTCACGGGTGCAATATAGCAGACACACATTGTATTGCGGTCGATGCTGCACCGCGCCATTAGCGGCTGTCGCTGACAGGAAACTTACGAGATGCCGCTTTCATGCGCGTGCTGATGATCGAGGACGACCGGCCGCTGGCGCAGGCGTTGTCCGATGCGCTCCGGCACCGCGGCATCCACAGCGACGTGGCGGGCGGCATCGACGATGCCCGGCAGATGATCGCCGCCGCCCACTATGCGGCGATCCTGCTCGATCTGGGCCTGCCCGATGGCGACGGGCTCGATCTGGTGCGCCGCCTGCGGGCACAGAACAACCCGATTCCGGTGATCGCGGTGACGGCCCGCAGCGCGCTCGACATGAAGATCGCCGGTCTCAATGCCGGAGCGGACGATTATGTGGTGAAGCCGTTCGACGTGGACGAGCTCGCTGCCCGGTTGCACGCGGTGATGCGGCGGCAGGGGGCCATGGCCGGGGCCGAACTGCGCTTCGGCAATTTGCGGTTCGACACGGCATCGGGCGATCTCGTGATAGGCGACACCCCGGTGCTTCTCACCGCGCGCGAACGCCAGTTTGCCGCGCTGTTGCTGCGCCGTTTCGGCCAAGTCGTAAGCAAGCAGCTCGCCGAGGACCAGCTCTACGGGCTGAGCGAGCCCGTGGGATCCAACGCGCTGGAGGTGCAGGCCTATCGGCTGCGCCGCAAGCTGGAGGCGGCCGGCGCAACGGTACGGATCGAGACGATCCGCGGCGTGGGCTATATCCTGCGCGAACTGGCGACGGGGTGATGCGGGACGCGGGCCGATCGGCTAGGCCGCTGCCATGACGCTATGGCCGCGCTCGCTGATCGCCCGCATCCTGCTGATCGAACTCGCCGCCATCGCGATCGCCGCGGTCGCGCTGCCGGTGCTGCTCACCACCTTCCTGCGTACCGAGGCGGAGCGCTACGAGCAGCGCACGCTCCAGAGCCAGGCGCATGCGATCGCGGGCAGCATCGCGCGCGCATCGGGCAGACCGGCGGTACGGCTGGATCCGATGGTCGCGCGCATCTACGCCTCGCCCTATGACGGCCGCGCCTTCGTGGTCGCCGACCGCGACGGAAGACCGATCGACGGCAGCCCCGAAGCCGATCTCGTCCCCTGGCGGGCGGCACCGCGCGGAGAGGCGCCCGCCTCGTTCCGCGCCGGCGCCTTTGTCGGCGTCAGCCTCCCGGTCTGGTCGGGTACCGATCGCCTGTGGGTGATCGTGACGCAGGATCGCACCGGCCCGGGTGCGATCCTCGACGATGTCGTGCGCGGCTTCATCCGCCGCTACGATCCGGTGCTGGTCTCGATCCTGCTGCTCTTGCCGCTGATCAACAGCGCGCTGATCGCCCGGCTGGTGTTCGCAGTGCGTGCCGCCTCGCAGCAGGCGGCGACGATCGGGCCGCATTCGCTCGACGTCCGGCTGGAGGAAGCCGGCCTGCCGCTGGAGGTGGCCCCCCTCGCCCGCGCCACCAATGCACTGCTGGTGCGACTGCAGGCGAGCTTTCGCAGCCAGTCCGAATTCGTCGCCAACGTGACCCACGAGCTTCGCACCCCGCTCGCCGTCCACCAGCTCGAGCTGGAATCGGTCGCCGACCCCGCCGTGCGCGCGCGGCTGCGACAATCCGCCAACCGGCTGGGCCATGTCGTCGCGCAGCTGCAGGATCTCGCCACGCTGGAGGTGATGGCGGAGGACCGGTTCGAAACCTTCGATGCCGGGCTGCTGGCGCAGGAGACGATCGGCCTGCATGCTCCCTCGATCCTCGCCGCGGGTGACATGATCGCCCTCGATTCCCCTCCTGTGCCAATATGGATCCGCGGCAACCGCGTGCTGGCCGGCCTAGCGCTGGCGAACCTGATCACCAATGCCAGTCGCCACACCCCGCCTGGCACCGCGATCGAGGTGCAGGTGACTGCAGACGGCGTGCTGCGGGTGCAGGATAACGGCCCGGGCATCGCCGCATCCGACCCAGAGGAGGCCACCAAACGCTATTGGCGGGCGGATCACCAGCGCTCGGATGGCGCCGGGCTCGGCCTGTCGATCGTCCGTCGGATCATGGACGTGCACCAGGGCCGTCTCGGCGTGGAGAGCGGCCCCGGCAAGGGCACCTGCGTTTCGTTGTGCTTCCCGCTTGCCGGGGACGTCGAGGTCACCAGCCCGTCGTGATGCCGATCCGCAGATTGCGGGGTCGCAGCGGCGTCAGCTGGTCGCGCAGGCTGAGCGTGAACGGGTTGCCATAGGCGAACTGGTTCGCCCGGCGGTCCGTAAGGTTTGCCAGGGTGAGGCTCAGCTCCGCCTTGCCGATGCGCAGCGTGGCATAGGCGTCGGCGGTCCAGTAGCGCCCCTGGCTGACGTCGAGAAAGTCGCCCGTGCCCAGCACCGATCGGCCGGTGTAATCCGCCGAAACCCCGATCAGCGGCTGCATCGGGCGCTGCTCCCAGCGATAGGAGAGCGCAGCGTGCGCGGCAAAGGGGGGCGTTTCGGGCAGCCGCCGATTGTTGCGCCGAGACAGATCGGCGACCGGCCCGCGCACGCGATTGTCGGTCAGCAGAAATGATCCTTGCGCCCGCAACCCCGTCACGGGGACCCAGTCGAGGGTGCCTTCCACCGCCAGGATCTTCGCGTTGCCGATATTGGCGGTGTAGGGCTGCCCCCTCTGCGTGATCAGATCGGCTTGCACGTCTTCCCACCGCGCGGCGGAAATGCTGCCCGAGGCGGTGAGCCCGGTGGCACCGCTCCGCAGCTTGCGGATACCTGCTTCCACCACCGTGATCGCGTCCGACTTATAGTCCGCCACGCGACCGATCCCCGGCGCGACGGCGAGACCGCCGGTGCGATATCCGGTCTGGAAGCGCGCGAAGAGCGCCACCTCTCGGCCGATGCGCCACGACGCCGCGAGGGTGGGATCCAGGCGCCGGGTGAGGCGCCCGCGGACGAAATTGTTCGCCCGCGGCGTGGCCGATGGATCGCCGTCCGTCCGCGCCGACGTGTAGCGGCCGCCCACGGTGAACGACAGCGCCGGGGTCAGGACGAAGGTGGATTCGCCGAACGCCGAGAGCGCGGTCGTGACGTTGGTGACGCCGAGAATGCTGACATCCTGCCCAGGCTGGCCATAGCTGCGGGCGAGGATGTCCCGATCGCTGACATAGGTGAACCCCGCCACCCAGCTGTTGCCGTTGGGCAGCGAGCGCGACAATCGCGCCTCCTGGCTGATCAGTTCCTTGTCGTGATTGGCGCGATACAGCGTGAGCGGCCCGATCACGCGGCCCTTGGCATTGCGCGGCGTCGCGTCGAACACCTCGTGCGTTTCGTACCCGGTAACGCCGCTGGCGGATACGAAGCGCAGGCCGCTCCCCCAATCCTTGTTGATCACCACCCGGCCGAACAGCAGCGTGTTGTCGAACGGCTGTGCGGCCAGGGTGCGGCGGGTCAGCGTTCCCTCCGCGCGCTCGGCATATTGCCCGTCGCGCGTATCGATCCACTGGCCCGCACCGCTGGCCTCCACCTGCCAGCCCGCGCCGGGCTCGATGCGCAGCGCCGCGCGCAGGCCGGCGGTATCGCTGCGGTTGACGTCCGATCGCAGCCGATCGTCGTCGCGCAGATAGCCGCCCTCCCGGATCGCGTACCCGACCAGTCGCAGCCCGGCCCGGTCCGGCAGCAGCGGGATGTTGACCATGCCGGCCAGGTCGAAACCCGGCTGCGCGCCCTGGGTCGCCGTGACGCCCGTGGTCGCCGCGGTGGCGACATGCCGGAGGTCGACGCGATTGGAGGTCAGACGGATAACGCCGCCGATCGCACCGGAGCCGTAGAGCGTGCCCTGCGGCCCCTCGAGCACTTCCACACTTGCCATGTCGTACAGGCGCAGGCCGGGCTCGGGGCCCGAGTAATTCACCTGAACGTCGTCCAGATACACGCTGGTCGGCGACTGGGTGCTGCCGTTGAAGCTGCTGTCCGCGATCCCGCGGATGAACACCTTGTTGCGGCCCGCGCCCAGCTGCGTGCTCTGCAGGATCGGTACCTGGTGCGCCGCATCGCTCAAGGTGCCGGTCGGCGTGGCAGGCAGGCCGTTGACGCCCGCGGCGAGGGTGAGGCTGCCGGGATAACGTAGCAGCGAGACCCGCTGCTTGCTGGCGGTAACGACGATGTCTGGCCCGTGTACGGGCGCCGCCGGATCGATCGACGCCGCAGGCCTTGGCTGCGGCGTGGGCGGGCGAACGCGGCGGGGGCTGGCCTGCTCGATCCGATAGCCGCCTCCGGGCAGGCGGCGGGCGGCGTAGCCGGAGCCTCGCAGCAACCGCGCCAGCGCGGCATCGACGGTCAGCGATCCGCGGATCGCAGGGGTACGAATCGCCCGAAGGCCGGGGTCGATGCTCGCGATATCGACGCCGGTCTGGCGTGCCAGCTGGCCGATTGCGACATCGAGCGTGGTCGCCGGAATGAGGATGGCACTGCGCTGGGCCCAGGCGGGTGCGGCAGGCAGGGCGAGGACGAGTGCCAGCGCGAGGCTAGCGCGCGCCGCTTCCCTGTTCCGCCAAGATCCACTGCCCCGATTCACGCCGCCACGTTGCCCCGATCAATTCGGCCAGGCGCGGAACGTCGCGGTCGGCAGCGCCCGAGAAATGGACGACACCGGTAAATGGCCTTTCCGACAAACTACCCTGCAGGGCAATCTCGGTGCCGTAAAGCCGTTTGATCTCGCTCGCAACCTCACCCAAAGGTTGCCCGGCGAAGCTGAGGCGCCCCGCGCGCCAGCCACCGACGAGCGCGGGCGCAACCCGGGATTGGCGGGAGTCGCTGCCGTCGTCGCGTGCCGAAAGGGCATCGCCCGGCCGCAGGGTCACCGCCGTGCCCTGCGGCTGGAAGGCGACCGCCCCTTCCGCCACGGAGACCGTCATCCGGCCCTGCGCATGCGCGACGTTGAACACGGTCCCCAGATCGCGGACCGCGACCGCGCCGACGCGCAGCGTGAACGGGCGGGCCTGATTGTGGCGGACATGAAAGAGCGCCTCGCCGCGATCGAGCGACGCAACGCGCGGATTGGCGCGGTCCAGGGTGAGCTGGGTACCACCGCTCAGCTCGATCCTGGTGCCGTCGTCCAGCGCGATCGACTGCCGTTCGCCGTTGCGGGTCGCCACTTGGTAGATCGCGCTGCGCGGCATCAGCGAGGGCGCGACCGCAAGCGCAACCGCCGCCGCCGCCGCCACGGCGCCGCCGCCGATCCACCAGCGCGTGCCGCGCGCCGCCGGCGCATTGTCGTTCTCCGCCTGGATCGCAGGGTCCGGAAAGCGCACCTCGGCGAGCAGCCGATCGGCCATCGCGACGCGATCATAGGCAGCCGCATGCGCCGGGCTCGCCTCGAGCCAGCCGACGAATTCGGCCCACACGTCCGCATCGGCGTCCGCCAGCCGCAGCTGCCAGGCAATCGCCGTCTCGATCGCGTCTGCTGTCTCAACCTGCACGGTCGGAACCCCTTTCACTATCCAGACGATGCGCGTCTGCCGAATCCCCACCAACGGATTCGAGACGCTCCTGAATTTTCCTGTAGGCCCGCTGCAGCAGCTTCTCGACACCGCTCACGCTGATGCCGAGATGCTCGGCGATGGCGCGCTGCGGCCGCTCCTCGATGCGGAACATGCGCAGCGCGGTGGCCATGCGTTCGGGCATTTCGCCGATTGCGTCCTCCACCGCCTGCCATTCGCTGCGCGCGACCAGCGTGCGCTCGGCATCGGGCACGTCCTCCGCACGCGGCTGCACTTCGACCCAGCCTGCATCGCGGGCGCCGCGCCGGCCGGCGGCGATCCGGCGATCGGTCGCGAGATTGGCGGCGACCCGATAGAGAAAGGCCGCGGGCTGGGCGATCGGCTGCTCCGCCAGCTGGTCGATCCGCAGCCACATGTCCTGCAGCGCATCCTCGGCATCGTCGCGATTGCCGAGCCGCGCGACGAGCAGGCGCAACAGCATCGGTCGCTGCGCCAGAAACACCGCCTTCAGCCCGCCATCGCTCACCGCATTCCGATTCCCAGCGGAAGTCAGGCAGGAAATGCCAGCCCCTCGGCAGCAGCCATGTCGGCGATCGGCAGGCGGTGCAAGGCCTTAGCTTCAAGAATTCGTGCATCCGCAATACTGTCGCCGGCTCGCTCGCCGGCACCGGGATGGCACATCACCAGGTGAAACTGCCCCGGCTGCCGCAGAAAGCGCGGAAACAGCGACTCGTAATCGCGACGGAAATCGTAATGGCCGGCAAAGCTGTTATTGGTGCGCAGCCCCAGCGCCATCGCCGCGCCGCGCATGCCGCGGCAATGCCAGGCGCTGCCGACCGCCTTGCCGGCGAACGGCCGACGCAGCAACGCGCCCGGCGCATCGGTGCAGTCGCGCACCCAGGCGCGCGGCGCACGCCCGGCGGTTTCGGCGAGCACCAGGTCGCGAATGCCGGGCAGTGCATGCGCGTGCTGGTGCCCGTCGACAAAGTCGGGAGGGCGACGCAACGCCGCGAAGAAGGCGTCGAACTGGGCGGATATCTCCAGCGCGATCTCGTCCAGCGGCACGCGCCACTTGCCCGCGGCGCGCGACAGCGGATCGATGCGGGGCATGCGGCCCTCCGGCGCATAGCGCGCCATCGCCGTGCGCGGCGCCTCCTCGGTCAGCGTCAGGTGGAGGCCCAGCTCGACATGCACGGGCAGGTCCGCCAGCAGGCGCGCATCCTCGACCCAGCCCGGCATCACGGTCATACAGCTGATCGCGTTGATCTTGCCCGCATGCGCCAGCGCCACGATGGCGGCACTGATCGCCGGCGAATAGGCGAAGTCGTCAGCGCAGAGAATGAGACGGGACAAGAACCGGTCCTTCGAGATGCTGATACTGGCGCTCGCGGATGCGGCTGCTGAGCAACCGGCGGCGCTGCAGTCGCCCGGCCAGAAAGCGATAGAAGAACCAGTCGCCTGCGATCGGCGCGGCGGCCGAGTAAAGCAGCCGCTCCACAAGCGTCCAGCGGATCGAATCCCGGTCGCGCTCGCGCGGACTGGGCATGCACCACATCGCGCTCGAATAGCCCATCCGCCCCTTGCGCATCACGCGATGAATCACTTCGTGATCCTCCAGCACGAAGTTCCAGCGAACCGCGTCGAAGCCGCCGGCGGCACGCAGCGCGCGGGTGCAGAACGCCTGGCCCGCGCCGCCGGCATGGCATTGCCGCGGCAACAGCCGGGCAGCGGCGAGGAAGCGCGCGGCCTCGGTCACCCGTGCGGGCTCGCTGATCCCGTCCGGCACGAAATAGGCACCCGCCACGACATGGCCGGGCCGCGACAGGATCGCCTGCGCGGCCGCGAGATACTGGGGCGGGTACAGCGTGTCCGCATCGCAGGTCGCCACCCAGCGTGTCCGCACCCAGGCGAGGCCGGTGCGCAGCGCCGCGACCTTGCCGGGGGTCCGCTCGGTGAGCAGCATATAGTCGAGCGCATGCGCCCGGGCCGCCGCCTCGGCAACCGCGGCGCCGCCATCTGTCGAGCCATTGTCGATCAGGATCAGGGTAAAGCGCACCGTCTGGCGCGAAAGGCTCTCGATCGTATGGGCGAGATAGTCCCGCTCGTTGAAGAAGGGGATCACCACCGTCCAGACAGGGGTATCGCCTTGCGGGCGGTGTTCGAACGGGTCCTTTGAAAGATCGAGATACATGACTGCGAACATCCCATCGGGTCGAATGGGCGCAGGAATGCGATGCCGGAACCAGCACAGCGGCGATGGTGTTGCCGCCGGCTGGTTCCTGGCCCGGCCAGTTCCTCCCCACCCGATCCAATGACGATGCGTCGCGGCGCGACCCGCACCGCTGAACCGCAAATTTTCTGAGAAATTAACGGTAGTTCCAGCGACGACGCCGAGCCACCAACCCGCACGACCGGTGCAAAAAATATCGCGCATGACTCGTGGCTTAGCCGTTCGTAGATGGTTGCCCGTGCTACAACGGATCGCCATGCTGACAGACGGATCGGGTTCGCCCTGGCGCCGTCCCCTGTTGCTTCTGCCGCTGCTGGTGCTGCTGGCCGTTGCGCTGCGCGCGCATGACTTCGGCAACCCGGTCATCCATGTCGACGAGCAATACTATCTGCTGGTCGGCGACCGCATGCTCGGCGGCGCGCTGCCCTATGTCGATTTCTGGGACCGCAAGCCGCTGGGGCTGTTCCTGCTGTTCGAGGGCATGCGGCTGCTGCCCGGCGACGGCATCCTTGCCTATCAATGGATCGCCACGCTGTTCGCTGCGGCCACCGCAGGGCTGATCACGCTGGTCGCTCGCCGACTGGGTGCGCGACCGATCGGTGCCGGCGCGGCCGCCATCGCCTATCTGCTGTGGCTGGGCTTCCTCAGCGGGCGCGGCGGACAGTCGCCCGTATTCTACAATCTGTTCATGGCGGCGGCCGGCTGGGCAACGCTGCGGTTGCCGATGCTGGCCGAACGGCGGGACCGGCGCGCGATCCTGGCGCAGGGTGCGGCCGTCTGCCTGCTCGCGGGTCTCGCCATCCAGACCAAATATACGCCGGTGGTGGAAGGCGCGTTCTTCGGCCTCGCGCATTGCTGGTACCTGCACCGCGCCGGGGCCCGCCTGCCGCTGCTCGCCGGGGCCGCGCTCGCCTGGGCACTGCTCGGGCTGGCCCCGACCCTCGCCGCGATCGCCTGGTACCATGCGCTGGGGCCGGAGGTGTTCGCGCGTTTCTGGTTCTCCAACTTCGCCTCGGTGACCCTGCGGCGCGGCTATCCCGCCGCCAAGATCGTCGCCCGCCTGGCCGGCACCGGCGCGCAACTCTCGCCCTTCCTGGTCTGCGCCGTGCTGGGATGGCGCTGGCGCCCCGACGAGAGGCGCAGCGAAGCTGCCGTGGCGTTCGGGTGGCTCGCCGCAGCACTCGTCGGCTATGCGATGATCGGGGCGTTCTTCGATCACTATGCGCTGCCGCTGCTGGTGCCGCTGGCGATCGTCGCCGCACCGGCGCTGGGACGATCGCCCGCCGCGCTGCTGGGCGGGGCGCTTGCCGCGGCGGCCCTCTTCGCCTTCCACTGGAGCAGCGAACCGGACGACCGGGTATCCGCCCGCGCCGCGGCCGACGTGATGGCGGCGCACGCCCGCCAGGGTTGCCCCTATGTGTTCGCCGGCGACTCGATCCTGTATCATCTCTCGGGCACCTGCGTACCCACCGCCTATGCCTTCCCCTCGACGCTCGCCTACGAGGCCGAACAGGGCGCCACCGGCATCGATGAGGCCAAGGAGGTGCGGCGCATCATGGGAACGCGCCCGCCCGTCGTGGTGACGATGGACCAGCCGCTTGCGCCCTGGAACCGCCAGAGCCTTGCGGTGGTAGCGCCGCTGCTGGCCCGCGACTACCGCCTCGAACTCATCGAGCCGCGCGAAGAAGCCCATGAACTCGTCTATGTCCGCCGCGATCTGGCGCGCTAGGGGTTTACACGGAGCCCCGGCTTCGGCTTGGTGCCGCCCGAACATGCCGGTCTGGAAGGATATCCGATGAAGCGCATCCTGTTGGTGGTCTTGGCGGCGGTGGTGCTGGTCGGCGGCGCCGCATTCGCCTTCACCCGCATCAAGCCGAGCGGTATTCCGGTGGTGCGCGCGGTCGCCGTCGCGACGCTGCCGCACGACACGGGCGCCTTTACCGAGGGCCTCTTCTTCGAGAAGGGCGCGATGTACGAAAGCACAGGGCAGATCGGCGAATCCGTCATCCGCAGGCTCGATCCCGCCACCGGCAAGGTACAGCAGGAAACCTCGCTCCCAGCGCCTTATTTCGGCGAGGGCATCGTGGCCTGGGGCGACAAGCTCTTCCAGCTGACCTGGCAGGACAAGACCGGCTTCATCTACGGTCTCGACAAGTTCGAGCCGCGCGGCACCTTTTCCTACACCGGCGAGGGCTGGAGCCTGACCCGCAACGACAAGGGGATCATCATGAGCGACGGCACCCCGGTGCTGCGCTTCCTCGACCCGAACACGATGCAGGTCACCTCGACGCTGCGGGTGACCGCCAATGGCTGCCCGCTCGCCAATCTGAACGAACTCGAATGGGTGGACGGCCAGATCTACGCCAACATCTGGCAGACCAATCTGATCGCCAAGATCGATCCCGTCAGCGGCAAGGTCACCGGCTTTCTCGACGTGAGCGACCTGGGCCCGAAGGATCGCGGCACCGACAATGTCGCCAACGGCATCGCCTATGATGCGGGCACCAAGCGCCTGTTCGTCACCGGCAAGCGCTGGCCGCAGCTCTACCAGGTCAAGGAAGGCGATACCGTCGCCAAGTCGCCCGAGGCATCGAAGCTGACCAGCTGCAGCGCTCAGAACTAAGAATACGAATGCAATGGCGGCGGGCGGATTGCGCCCCCCGCCGCCGGCTCTACTCCCGGACGCAGGAAGCCCGATGGGCGACAACGATCCTGGGAGAGAAAGATGTTGCGAACCCTGGCCGCGCTCGGCGCGCTTGCGCTTGCCGCCCCTGCACTAGCGCAGACCGCCCCCGCTACCGTCACGTCGCCCGACGGGCATCTGGCCGTCACCGTCGCCACCGACAATGACGGGCGCCCCTTCTACACCGTCGCCCGCGACGGCAAGCCGCTCGTCAATCCGTCGATGCTCGGCTTCCTGTTCACCGATGCCCCCAAACTCCAGCGCAACTTCCGCATCGAGGGCAGCAGCAGCTCTGCCAGCGACACCAGCTGGGACCAGCCCTGGGGCGAGTGGAAGACGATCCGCGACAATCACAAGGAACTGCGTGTCCGGCTGAAGGAGACGACCGCGCTCGGCCGGGTGATGGAAGTGGTGTTCCGCGTCTTCGACGACGGGGTCGGCTTCCGCTACGAGCTGCCGGGCCAGCCCAACCTGAAGACCGCGCACATCCTCGACGAGATGACCGAATTCACGATCGCGCAGGATGGCGAGGCGTGGTGGATCCCGGGCTCCGAATGGAATCGCGACGAATATCTCTACAACCGCACGCCGATCTCCAGCGTACCGCTCGCGCACACGCCGCTGACGATGAAGCTGGCCGACGGCACCCATATCGCCATCCATGAGGCGGCGCTGGTCGACTATGCGGGCACCTGGCTGCAGCGCGTCGAGGGCACCCGCTTCAAGACCGTGCTGATCCCCGGCGCGGGCGCCGCCAAGGTGACGCGCGACGCGCCGTTCGTGACGCCGTGGCGGACGATGATCATCGCCAAGGACGCCCCCGGCCTCTACATGTCGCACATCGAGCTCAACCTGAACGCGCCGAACAAGCTGGGCGATGTCAGCTATTTCAAGCCGAGCAAATATGTCGGCGTGTGGTGGGAGATGCACCTCGACAAGTCGGGCTGGGGCTTCAAGCCGGTGCACGGCGCCA
>JAIYAA010000362.1 GCA_027489295.1 Sphingomonadales bacterium
ACGCGGTAGAGATAGGGGTGGGCGCGGCCCTGCCACCGGTGCGGGCTGCGGACGGTGAGGGTGCGCTCCACCGCCAGCGCCTGGCCGGCGGCGAGCGCGACCGGCGCGCGATCGGTGGCAACGGCCTTGCCGGCGGCGTCCTGGATGGTGGTGGTCAGCGTCAGCGCACGGCGCCGTGTGCCGAGGTTGCGCAGCAGGGTCTTGGCGGCGACATCGGCGCTTTCCGCCGAGACTCGCGGCGTGTGCAGGTACACGCCCGGACCGCCATGATCGGCAAGGTCGATATGCGCATCCTCTACCGCGAGCAGCCGGACGCCGCGATAGATGCCGCCCTGGACGAAGAAGTCGCCGCCGAGCGGAATCACATGCTCGGTGCTGCTGCCCGGTGCCGAGGCACTGTTGTCCGCGCGGACGGCGAGGCTGTTCTGGCCGGGGCGGAGCAGCGCCGTCACGTCCAGCCGGAAGCGACCGAACGCGCCGGCATGGCTGCCGGCATGCCGGCCGTTCACCCAGACGTCGCCGATCTTGGAGACGCCGTCGAATTCTAGGAACAGCCGTCGCCCGTTCAGCCGCGCGGGCACGGTAAAGCCGCGGCGATACCAGCCCTGGCCCTGGCGCATCTCGGCATCGGCGGCGCGGGTGAGGGCGTAGGTGCCGACCTTGTTCCAGGTGTGGGGGATGGAGACCGGCTGCCATCCGGCGTCGTCGAAGCCCGGCGCGGCCGGGGCATCGCCGGCGTCACCGAAATGGAAGCGCCAGCGGGTGGAAAGGTCGATGGTCACGCGGGCGTCGGCATCGGCGGAGGGTCGCGTGCCGCGAACCGGCGCCTGCGCGGATGCCGGCGGTGCCAGGATTGCCGCGGAACACAGCAACGCGGTGGCCAGGGCCGAAAGCTTCAACATCGCACTCTCTCTCCAACTGCGGTGCCGCCCGGGGTGATCCCGGGCGGCCCGTTTCACCAGTCTCGGCTGGCCTCTATCGTCTCGACGCGGGGTTCAATGTCCCGCAGACGGCAGCAGATCGCCATACTTCTTTTCAAGCTCCTTGGTGAACTGATCGCGCTTGCGAAGCGCCTCCAGCATGCCGTTCACGTCGAACGAATTCACCTGCGCCTTGATCATCGCTGCGCCTTCGCTCCCCCATTGCGCGCGCTGTTCCGGCGTCACGATCTCCACCCAGCCGCCATGCTCTACCGGATCGGCATAGAAGCTGCCGGCCGGGGTGCCGTTGAACGGCGGCACGATCCGCGACAGGTTGCTGGGGTCGCGCGCCAGCGCATGCTTGGGCTGGCTGAGGCCCACCGGAATGTCGTTCAGCCGGCCGACCAGCTGATAGGCGCCGAACGTGACCAGCTGGCGGCCATTGGCCGGGCCGTCGCCGAAGCCGGGGCGGCCTTCGCCCGGCTTGAAGGCGCGCACCATGCCCGTGTCCATCCACAGCACCGGCACGTGATATTCGTCGAACGTCTCGCGCACCAGCGGCAGCAGCGTGTTGGCGGAGGGGCCGTGCGACGAGAGGAACACGATCCGGCGGAAGCCCTGGCGGATCAGCGAGCGGGTCAGCGCCTTCAGATAGGGCAGGCTGTCCGAGGTGGAGACATAGACCGTCGCCGGGCTGGTGGTGGTGCCGCCGGGGTAAAAATAGGCGAGGTACGGCATCACCAGCCCGTCGCCCTTTGCGGCGAGTTCCTGCGCATAGGCGAGCGGGATCACATATTCGACGTCGGTGGGGGCGCCGCCATTCTGCTCGACCGGGCCGATCGGCACGAAGATCACGTCATTGCGCTTCAGATAGTCGCTCACTTCCCAGCCGGTGAGGCTGGTGAGCAGGCGGCTGCGCATCGCGGGCGCGGGCGCCGCGTCGGGCTGGGCCTGAGCGAGGGCCGCGGCCGGAGTGAGCGCGAGCAGGGCGAGGGTGAGCGCGGTTCGGCAGGTTTTGCGTAGGATCTTCATCGGTTGAAACTCCCCCGATTCATGGATGCGATGACGATGGAAGGCGGGACGGCCGCGCGGGCCGCCCCGGCACGAGCCTTCAGAACTGGAGCCGCACGCCGATGCGATAGGCGCGGCCGAGCAGATCATAATAGGCGTTGTTGCCGATCGCCGGCAGCGGCGGATCCTGATCGAACAGATTGTTGATCGTGCCGTAGATCTCGATCGGCTTTTCCTCGCTGGCGAGATTGTAGCTGAGGTTGAGGTTCACATAGCTGCGGGCGGGCACGATATTGTTGTTGATGCTGTTCACCAGCGTCGGGCTGTAGCTGGCATCGTCGGGCCCGATCAGGCCGTTGTTGAAGTGGCTGCGGCTGATCCAGCGATACTGGACGTTCGCGCCGAGCCGCTTGTCGCGGAAGCCGATGCTCGAGTTGACCGCCCAGTCCGGCACGCCGCTGGTCCCGCCGAAGAACGATCCGGTCTGGCCCGCGCGATTGATGCCGTTGGGGAACAGCAGCGAGACATCGAAGGTCGAGCGATATTCAAGCGCGCGGGTGGCCTGCGCGCTGAAGGTCAGGCGGCCCGGCGCGTGGGCGATGATCTCGTCCAGCGGCTGGACATAGGATGCCGCGACGTCGATGCCCCGCGTCTTGAACTCGGCGAAGTTGGCATTCTGCGACAGCACCGACAGCACGGCGCCCTTGATAGGATCGTTGTTGGCGAAGGTGATCAGGCTGCAGAACGGGTTGGCCAGATCGGCCGTGCCGGTGCCGAGGCAGTTGGTCAGCGCGGTCGCCGCGCCGGTCGCGCCTATCGCCTCGCGGATCTTGATCCGGTAATAGTCGACGGACAGCTGGAAGCGGTGCGCGAAGCGGGGATTGAATACCGCGCCGAAGCTCAGCGTGTTGGAGACTTCGGGTTTCAGCGCGACATTTCCACCGGTGACCGAGTCATAGGTGTAGGAGGGCTGGCCCGCGAACGCCGGTCGCAGATCGGCATAGAGCGGGCGCGGCACCGTCAGCACGGCGGGCGTGTAGAGCTCGGGGAGGCTGGGCGCGCGGATGTCGCGGGAGAGCGTGCCGCGCAGCATGATGTCGCGGATCGGCTTCCACACCAGACCGGTCTTCCACGTGGTCACCGCGCCCGAGACACTATA
>JAIYAA010000160.1 GCA_027489295.1 Sphingomonadales bacterium
GTGAGCAGCTTCAAGCATTTGTTCCAGCGGTCGCTGGCCGCCGCCCCCGACCGGCTGCACTTCGCCGCGCACAGCCACCACCTCTGGCCCGACGCCTCGTGGCTCGGCCAGCAGGCGGCATGGGACGATGCCGCGCGGCTCGCCGACCGCAAATGGGGCCGGGTGATGGACGAGATCTGGCCCGCAGCCCAGGCCCATGTCGCCGCCGAGCTGCACCTGCCCGATCCCTCGACCGTGATATTCGCGTCGAACACCCATGACTTGCTGCTGCGGATCGTCTCGGCGATGGCGCCGCGACGGCCGCTGCGCATCCTCGCCACCGACGGCGAGTTCCACAGCTTCCGCCGCCAGTCGCTGCGCTGGGAGGAAGCGGGCACGGCGGTGGTCACGCGCGTGCCGATGGGCGAGATCGTCGCCACTGCGCAAGGCGGCGGCTTCGACCTGATCGTGGCGAGCCATGTCCAGTTCGGCACCGGGCATATCTTCGACGGCGTCGCCAACCTCGCGGCGCTCGCGCGGCCCGAGGGGCCGTGGGTGCTGATCGACGGCTATCACGGCTTCATGGCCGTCGAGACCGACCTGTCGGCGGTGGCCGATCGGGTGTTCTACGTTGCGGGGGGCTATAAATACGCGATGTCGGGCGAAGGCGTCGGCTTCCTCCACGCGCCCCCCGGCTTCGGCCCGCGCCCGGAGATCACCGGCTGGTATGCCGAATTCGAGGACTTGGCGCTGCCGCCGGGGCAGATCGGCTATGCGTCCGATGCGCGGCGCTATCTGGGGGCGACCTTCGATCCGTCGGGGCTCTACCGCTTCGTCGCGGTGCGCGAGATGCTGGCGCGCGAGGGGCTGACCACCGCCGCGATCAACGCCCATGTCGCGCCGCTTCGGATGCAGTTGCTCGACGGCTTCCCGCTCCAGGCCGAGTGGATCAACGCTGCCCAACCGCATGCGCCGCAAGCCCGGTTCCTGGCGCTGCGCAGTCCGCACGCGGCGGCGTGGCAGGCGGCACTGCTGGAGGACGAGATCGTCACCGACGTGCGCGGCGACGTGCTGCGGATCGGGCTCGGCCTCTACCAAGACGTGCGCGACGTGACGAAGTTGCGCGAGGCGCTGGCCCGGCTCTGATCAGGCGGTGGCGAGCGGGGCGAGGCCCAGGCGGCGGATCTCGATCGCGGGGCAGCGGTCCATCACCACCTTGAGCCCGGCCGCTTCGGCGCGCGCCGCCGCGGCGTGGTCGACCACGTCGAGCTGCATCCACACCGCCTTGGCACCCGCCGCGATCGCGGCATCGACCACCGCGCCGGCATCTTCAGACTTGCGGAAGATATCGACGATATCGATCGGCACGCCGATCTGGTCGAGATCGCGAAAGACGAATTCGCCGTAGATATGCTCGCCGGTAATGCGCGGATTGACCGGGATCACCCGATAGCCATGCCGCTGCAACAGCAGCATCACCCCATTGCTGGGACGATTGGGGCGATCGGACGCGCCGACCATCGCAATGGTGCGCGTTTCCTCCAGTAGAGTGCGGATGTCTTCGTCACGCGTAAGCGGCATGCATCACCTCTTTAGCCACTCATAGACGGAATCGGCCAGTCCGCCAAATACTGCGGAAGACTCCGTATCCCCGGCCGCCGGCGGCGTTCCTGCATCCGATGCCGCGCGGATCGCCATCGCCAGCGGGATGCGGCCGAGAAACGGGATGCCGAGCGTGCCCGCCGCCATCTCCGCCCCGCCGCTGCCGAACGGATCGGAGAGGCCGCCGCAATGCGGGCAGCAATAGCCGGCCATGTTCTCAATCAGCCCGACGATCGGCACCCCGGCCTTGTTGAACAGGTCGATCGCGCGGGTGGCATCGATCAGCGCGAGGTCCTGCGGGGTGGAGACGATCACCGCGCCCGACGGCTTGTGCTTCTGGATCATCGTCAGCTGGACGTCGCCGGTTCCCGGCGGCAGATCGAGCACCAGCAGCTCGGTATCGCCCCAATCGGCGTCGACCATCTGGCCGAGCGCCCCACCCGCCATGGGCCCGCGCCAGGCGATCGCCTGCCCCTCGGCGACGAGGCCGCCCATCGACAGCATCTTGAGCCCGAACGGGGTTTCGATCGGCAGCAATACTTTGTCACGCGCCTGCGGCTTCACGCCCTCGACGCCCAGCAACTTGGGCTGCGAGGGGCCGTAAATATCGGCATCGACCAGCCCGACCTTGAGTCCGCGCCGGGCGAGCGCGATCGCGAGATTGGCGGCGACGGTGGACTTGCCCACCCCGCCCTTGCCGCTGGCGACGGCGAGGATGCGGCGGGTGCGGCGCTCGCTGGTGAGAAGAATGCGCACTTCCGCCACGCCCGGCAGCGCGGCGGCGGCGCTGCGCACTTCGGCTTCCAGCGCGTCGCGGGTCTCGGGCGCGAGGCCGGTCACGTCGAGCACGACGCTGGCGCGGACGCCTTCCAGCCGCACCGTAGCGCGGCCGGCGGAAACGGGGGCGAGAGCGGCGGTAAGGTCCTGCGGTTCAGTCATGCCGCGGCACATAGGTACACAATCGTCCGACGCCACTGTAAATCCGCGTCGCCCTGCTTATAAAGGTCAGCATGGTGAATAGTTCTGGCCGCGACGCGCTGTCCGGCACCTTCCACAACGAGGCGCCCAAAAGCCCCTGGGGCAGCGGCTCGGATAAGGGCGAGGGCAGCAGCGGCGGTCCGCGCAACCCCTGGTCCGTCCCGCCCGAGGGACGCCGCAGCCGGCCCGCCGGCTCGCCGAGCGCGCTCGACGAACTGTGGCGTCGCGCCCGCAGCGGCGGTGGCGGCGGCCTGCCCGGCGTGCCGACCGGCGCCCGGCTGTGGCTGCTGATCCTCGCGGGCCTGATCGCGGTGTGGGTGCTCTACACGTCGATCCATCCGATCGGCCCGCGCGAGAAGGGTGTCGTCACCTTCCTCGGCCGCTATTCGGGCACGCTCGATCCGGGCATCCAGTTCACCCTGCCCGCGCCGTTCCAGCTGGTCGACGTGGTCGATGTCGGCAACATCCGCACCGAAAATTTCCCGAACAGCGGCGAGAATCTGATGCTGACCGGCGATCAGAACATCGTCGATCTTGCCTATTCGGTCCGCTGGGACATCCGCAGCGCCTCCGACTATGTGTTCCAGATCGCCGATCCGCGCGAAACGGTGCGCGCGACCGCCGAGAGCGCGATGCGCGCAGTGATCGCCAACACCACGCTCAACGAGGCGATCGGCGAGGGCCGCTCGAAGATCGAGGCCGAGGCCCAGGTCGCGATGCAGAAGATCCTCGACGAATATGGCTCGGGCATCCGCATCCAGGGCGTCGCCATCCAGAAGGCCGCGGCCCCCAGCCAGGTGGACGACGCCTTCAAGGCCGTCACCGCCGCGCAGCAGGAAGCCGAATCGAACCGCAACAACGCCAATGCCTATGCGCAGCGCGTGATCGCAGCGGCGCAGGGCGAGGCGGCCGAGTTCGACAAGATCTACGAACAGTACAAGCTGGCACCCGAGGTGACCAAGCGTCGGCTCTACTACGAGACCATGGAGGCCGTGCTGGCCAACACCAACAAGACGATCGTCGAGGCGCCGGGCGTGAACAGCTATCTGCCGCTGCCGGCGCTGCGCCGGGGCAGTGCGCCCGCCGATGCGCAGGACAAGGGAGGCGCCAAGTGATCGCCTGGGTACGCAACCCGATCGCGCTCGTCGTCGGCGTCATCGTCGTGCTGATCGTGCTGATGAGCACGGTGGCGATCGTGCCGGAGACCAAGCAGGTCGTCGTCCTCCGACTGGAAAAGCCGTACCGCACGGTCAACGCCTATCGGACCGGCGAGAATTTCGGCCGCACCAACGCCGGTCCCGTGTTCCGCATCCCGTTCATGGATCGGCTGGTATGGGTCGACAAGCGCGTGCTGGATGTCGACTTGCCCGATGAGCCCGTGCTTTCGACCGACCAGCTGCGGCTCGAGATCGACGCCTATGCGCGCTATCGCATCACCGATCCGCTGCGGATGGTGGTGACGGTCGGCACCGAGGAACGGCTGCGCGACCAGCTCCAGCCGCTGCTGCGCTCGTCGCTGCGCAACGAGTTGGGCAAGCGCCGCTCCAGCACGCTGCTCAGCCCGGAGCGCGGGCAGGTGATGGATAATGTCCAGACCTCGCTGCAGAAGCTGGCCAGCCAATATGGCGTGCAGATCGTCGACGTCCGCATCAAGCAGACCGAGCTGCCCTCGGGCTCGCCGCTGACCAGCGCGCTGACCCGCATGGCGACGGCGCGCAGCCAGGAAGCCGAGACGATCAAGGCGCAGGGCCTCAAGGACGCCCAGATCATCCGGGCCAGCGCCTCGGCGCAGGCGGCGCAGATCTATGCCGCGGCGTTCAACAAGGATCCGCAATTCTACGATTTCTACCGGGCGATGCAGTCGTATCGCACGACCTTCCTCAGCCCCGACGCCAAGGGCGAGAGCCAGATCATCCTTTCGCCGAACAATGCGTATTTGCGGGAATTCACCGGGCAACGATGATCCTGTCCGGCCGTTCATATTCAAATCAGGTTCAGCCGCGCGGGCTAGAAGCGCGGTGTGAGACGAATACCATTCCTTTCGAGAGGAAATGACCCCGTGCGTTACGCCTACGCCTTGACTACCGCGATCCTGCTGGGTGGCGCTGCCACCGCGCTCTCGCTCAACCAGCCGGCCGGCGCGCAGACCGCGCAGAACGAGCCCGGCACCATCCAGGCGGTGGCCCCCAAGGCCGGCGCGCCGATGAGCTTCGCCGATCTGGTCGCCCGTCTCCAGCCGGCGGTCGTCAACATCTCGACCACGCAGCGCGTGAAGGTGAATGCCAATCCGTTCGCCGGCACGCCGTTCGAAATGTTCGGCGGCGGCCAGGGCCAGTCAGTGACGCGCGAGGCGCAGTCGCTCGGCTCGGGCTTCGTCATTTCGGCCGACGGCTATGTCGTCACCAACAACCATGTGATCTCGGCCGGTGCGCAGGGCGCGGTGGTCGAATCGATCACCGTCACGCTCTCCGACGGGCGCGACTTCAAGGCCAAGCTGATCGGCCATGACGCGCAGTCGGACCTGGCGGTGCTCAAGATCGACGGCACCGCGCTGCCCTTCGTCAAGTTCGGCGATTCGGGCCGCGCCCGCGTCGGCGACTGGATCCTGGCGATCGGCAACCCGTTCGGCCTGGGCGGCACCGTCACCGCCGGCATCATCTCGGCGACGCACCGCGTGACCGGCACCGGCGCCTATGATCGCTTCATCCAGACCGACGCCTCGATCAACCGCGGCAATTCGGGCGGCCCGATGTTCGATCTCAACGGCAACGTGATCGGCATCAACTCGCAGATCCTGTCGCCCACCGGCGGCAATGTCGGCATCGGCTTCGCGATCCCGGCCGAGGAAGCCAAGCCGATCATCGACAAGCTGATGCAGGGCCAGACGATTTCGCGCGGCTATCTTGGCATCGGCATGCAGGACCTTACCAAGGACCTCGCCGCCGGTTTCGGCCTGCCCTCCGATCGCGGCACGCTGGTCGCGCGCGTCGAGCCCGGCCAGCCGGCAGAGAAGGCGGGGATCAAGCAGGGCGACGTGATCGTCAAGGTCAACGGCAAGGACGTGACGCCCGAGCAGACCCTGTCCTACATCGTCGCCAACGTCAGCCCGGGCACCCGCATTCCGGTGGAGCTGATCCGCGACGGGAAGCGCCAGACGGTGACCGTGACGGTCGCCACCCGCCCGCCCGAGGAGCAGCTCGCCCAGTTCGATCCGAACGACCAGGACGGCGCGCAGGGCGACGACGGCGACGACAGCAGCTCGCCGACCGGCGCGGCGGCGACGCTGGGCGTGGGCGTTACCCCGCTCACCCCGCAGATCGCGCGCCAGATCGGCGTCGATGCCTCGATGGGCGGTCTGGTGATCCTGGGCGTCAACCCGAGCAGCGATGCGGCGGGCAAGGGCTTGCAGCGCGGTGACGTGATCGTCTCGGCCAACCAGCAGCCGGTTCGCACCGGTGCCGATCTGAACAAGATCGTCGCCGCAGCCAAGGCTGCCGGCCGCAAGCAGATCATCCTGTTCGTGCAGCGCAAGAACGTCGGCAACTACATTCCCGTCGGCATCGCCGGCAACTGATCGCCCGCAAAAGCGGCTGACCAGGGCCCGTTTCTTCCCTATGCCTGCTCCCCACAAGAGGAGCAGAGAATGGCGGAAGAGACGGGCCTTTTCGTTGGCGCAGCCGGGGACACGCGGGTCGAACTGAACCTGCGCCGTGCCAATCGCCACGGGCTGATCGCCGGCGCTACCGGCACCGGCAAGACGGTGACGCTGCAGGGGCTGGCCGAGGGCTTCTCCACTGCTGGGGTCCCGGTGTTCGTGGCGGACGTGAAGGGCGATCTCGGCGGGCTCGGCATGGCCGGGTCGCCGCTCGCCAAGCCCCACGCCGCCTTCGCCGCCCGCGCGCAGGCGATCGGCGACAGCGACTGGCAGTACCGCGCGATGCCGGTGCAGCTGTGGGACCTGTTCGGCGAACAAGGCCACCCGATCCGCGCCACCGTCTCCGAAATGGGGCCACTGCTGCTCGCCCGGCTGATGGACCTGAACGAGGTGCAGGAAGGCGTGCTGACGATCGCCTTCCACGTCGCCGACGCCGAGGGGCTGCTGCTGCTCGACCTCGACGATCTCCAGGCGATGCTTGCCCACTGCGCCGAGCGGGCCGAGGAGCTGAGCACCACCTACGGCAATGTCTCGAAGCAGAGCGTCGGCGCGATCCAGCGCCAGCTGCTCCAGCTGCGGAGCCAGGGCGGCACCCATTTCTTCGGCGAGCCGGCGCTGAACATGCAGGACTTCCTCGCGCACGACGATACCGGTCGCGGCGTGATCAACATCCTCGCCGCCGACAAGCTGATGGCCAGCCCGCGGCTCTATGCCAGCTTCCTGCTCTGGCTGCTTTCCGAACTGTTCGAGACGCTCCCCGAGATCGGCGATCCCGACAAGCCGGTGCTGGTCTTCTTCTTCGACGAGGCGCACCTGCTGTTCGACGACGCCCCCAAGGCGCTGCTGGAAAAGATCGAGCAAGTCGTGCGGCTGATCCGCTCCAAGGGCGTCGGCGTCTATTTCGTCACGCAGAACCCGATCGACATTCCCGAGGATGTCGCCGCCCAGCTCGGCAACCGTATCCAGCACGCGCTGCGCGCCTTCACCCCGCGCGACCAGAAGGCGATCCGTGCTGCCGCCGAGACGTTCCGGGCCAGCCCCGGGCTCGACGTGGCGACCGCGATCACCGAACTGGCGGTGGGCGAGGCACTTGTCTCGCTGCTCCAGGCGGATGGCTCGCCGGCGCCGGTAGCGCGCAGGCTGGTCCGCCCGCCCGCCTCGCGCGTCGGCCCGCTGGCAACGGAAGAGCGCAAGATCCTGATCGAAACCGATGCGATCGGCGCCAGATACGATGCGGCGATCGACCGCGAATCCGCCGAGGAGCTGATTGCCGCCAAGCGCGCCGAGGCGACCGCCGCCGCCGCCGAGGCCCAAGCCCGCGACGCCGCCGAAAAGGCCGCCGCCACCCAGGCCAAGGAAGATGCCCGCCGCGCCAAGGAGGAGGAGCGCGCCCGCATCGCCGCCGAGCGCGAGGCGGCCAACAATCCGCTCAACCGCGCGATTCGCTCCGCCACCCGCTCGGCATCGTCGGCCGCGGGCCGGGCGGTGGCGAACGAGGTCAGCAAGGCGGTGTTCGGCAGCAAGGGGGGCGGCGGCGTGCTCGGCCAGGTGGTGCGCGGGGTGCTCGGCGGACTGTTCCGCGGCTGACGTCGCATGACGCGGACATGACGCCGGCGCGTCGGCGCGACACCATGATTGACAGCGCCGCCGGGATCGCGCACCGGCGCCCTGGCCGCGATTGATCTTCGCGGCTGCAGCAAGAGGTTTTCAACGCAATGCCCAGCGACGGCAGTCGAAGTTTGGCGCCGCTGCGCGAGCGCGACCAGGGCTGAGTTCTCGCCCTCGTTTCGTCCCGCGCGCGGCGCCCGGCTCGAGACGAGGTAGTTCATGTCCAAGATCCGTTTCCATGCGCGCGTGCTCCGCGCGTCTCCCCGTACCTGGCTGGGTCTGGCGCCGAACCGCGCCGACCTGATCGCCTTCGTGCTGCTCGCCGCCGGCCTGGTGCTGGCGCTGCGTGGCATCCGCGGCACGATCGAGCCGATCGACGCGTTGGTACGCCATCCCGTCACGCTCGATCCCGCCAACCTGCCCTGGTACGCGCTGCGCACCACGCTGCGTATGTTCGCGGCGCTGTTCGCCTCGCTCGCCTTCACCTTCGTGTTCGCGACGCTGGCCGCGCGCAGCCGGCGGGCCGCGCAGATCATCGTGCCGGCGCTGGACATCCTCCAGTCGGTGCCGATCCTCGGCTTCCTAACCTTCACCGTCACCTTTTTCCTGGGCCTGCTGCCCGGGCAGGTGCTGGGCGCCGAGCTCGCCTCGGTGTTCGCGATCTTCACCAGCCAGGCTTGGAACATGGCGTTCAGCTTCTACCAGTCGCTGCGCACCATCCCGGCCGATCTGGAGGAAGTCTCCCAGGGCTTCGCGCTCTCGCCCATTCGCCGCTTCCTGCGGCTGGATCTGCCCTTCGCCACCCCGGCGCTGGTGTGGAACGCGATGATGTCGATGTCCGGCGGCTGGTTCTTCGTGGTTGCATCGGAAGCGATCACGGTGGGCAACACCTCGATCGCGCTGCCGGGGCTGGGCTCGTGGCTGGCGCTGGCGATCCAGCGGCAGGATTTCACCGCGATCTGGGAAGCGGTGGGTGCGATGGCGCTGGTGATCCTCGCCTATGACCAGCTTGTCTTCCGCCCGGTGGTCGCCTGGGCCGATCGTTTCCGCTTCGAGCAAACCGGCGGCGGCGAGCGGCCACGGAGCTGGGCCTATGACCTGTTCCGCTCGACGCGGATGTTGCCGGTGCTGTTCGCCCCCTTTCGCGCGCTCGGCCAGCTGCTGCTGACGCTCGATCGCGCGCCCCGCCGCGCCCGCCCGGTGCGGCAGGAGCAAAGCGCCGCAGGCGAGTGGCTGTGGCGCGGGCTGGTGCTGGTGACGCTTGCGGCCGGCGGCTGGACGCTGGTGGAATATGTCGCCCATGCGCTGCGCTGGTCCGATGCGGCGACAGCGCTGGGCCTCGCCCTGCTCACCCTGCTGCGCGTCGTGGTACTGATCGCACTCGCCAGCCTGATCTGGGTGCCGATCGGCGTATGGATCGGCTTGCGCCCGGCCTGGGCCGAGCGGCTGCAGCCGGTCGCGCAGTTCCTTTCCGCCTTTCCGGCCAACATCCTGTTCCCCTTCGCGGTGATGGGCATCGTCGCGTGGAAGCTGAACCCCGCCGTCTGGCTCTCCCCGCTGATGATCCTCGGCACCCAGTGGTACATCCTGTTCAACGTCATCGCCGGGGCCAGCGCGATCCCGAACGACCTGCGCGAGGCCGCGGGCATGTTCGGGGTGAAGGGCTGGCAATGGTGGCGGCAAGTGGCGCTGCCCGGCATCTTCCCCTTCTACGTCACCGGCGCGCTGACCGCCTCGGGCGGCTCGTGGAACGCCAGCATCGTCGCCGAAGTGGTGGTGTGGGGGCAGGAACGGCTGGAGGCGCCGGGGCTCGGCGCGTTCATCGCCAAGGCCACCGCGATCGGCGACTATCCGCGCGTCGCGCTGGGCGTGGCGACGATGTCCGCCTTCGTGCTCGCCTTCAACCATCTCGTCTGGCGTCCGATGTATCGCTTCGCCGAACGCCGCCTGCGTCTTGCCTGAGGAGCCCCGTTCCATGGCCACCCAGAATCTCCGCCGCCCGCTCGTCTCGGTCGAGCAGCTGACCCATCATTACGGCGCGCGGCGCGCCAAGCCGGTGATCGACGACGTCTCGCTGACCCTGCACGAGGGCGAGATCGTCGGCCTGCTCGGCCGCTCGGGCTCGGGCAAGTCGACGCTGCTGCGCTCGATCGCCGGGCTGATCCAGCCCGACCAGGGCACGGTGACCTTCGCCGCGCGCGAGGATGACTGCCCCGATGTCGCGATGGTGTTTCAGACCTTCGCGCTGTTCCCCTGGCTGACGGTGCAGCAGAATGTCGAGCTCGGGCTGGAGGCCCGCAAGGTGCCCGCCGCGGAGCGCCGCGCGCGCGCACTAGCCGCGATCGACCTGATCGGCCTGGACGGGTTCGAGAACGCCTATCCCAAGGAGATGTCCGGCGGCATGCGCCAGCGCGTCGGCCTGGCCCGCGCGATCGTGGTCGATCCGGCGCTGCTGCTGCTCGACGAGCCCTTCTCCGCGCTCGACGTGCTGACCGCCGAGACGCTGCGCAGCGACCTGCTCGACCTGTGGTCCGAAGGTCGGATGCCGATCAAGTCGATGCTCCTCGTCACCCACAATATCGAGGAAGCGGTGCTGATGTGCGACCGCATCCTGGTGTTCTCGTCCAACCCGGGCCGCGTCGCCGCCGAGATCGAGGTGAAGCTGCCCCAGCCGCGCGACCGGCTCGATCCGGAGTTTCGTGCGATGGTCGACGCCATCTATGCGCGGATGACCGAACGGCCGGCGGGCCAGCCGCACAAGGATGGGCTGTTCCCCGGCACCGGCATCGGCATGGTGCTGCCACAGGTTTCAACCAACAGCCTGTCGGGCTTGATCGAGGAGGTCGACGCAAGCCCGTTCGACGGCAGCGCGGCGATGGCCGAGCTGGCCGACAGCCTGGGGCTGGAGATCGACCAGCTCTTCCCGATGGCGGAAACGCTGCAGCTCCTGCGCTTCGCCGATCTGCGCGGCGCCGATCTGCTGCTCACCGCCGAGGCGCGCCGCTATGCGGAGGCCGATGTCGACCAGCGCAAGGCGATGTTCGGCCAGGCGCTGCTCACTCATGTGCCGCTGGCCCAGCATATCCGCCGCATCCTCGACGAGCGCGGCTCGCACCGTGCCTCGGCCAGCCGCTTCCGCGACGAGCTGGAGGACCACATGTCCCCCGATTTCGCCGACGAGACGCTGCGCACGGTGACGCTGTGGGGACGCTTCGGCGAGTTGTTCGCCTATGACAAGGATGCCGACGTGTTCAGCCTGGAGGATCCGGAGTAACAATCCGCCTGTCCAAAGCGGCGCCGGGATGCCACCATGGGGCATCCCCGCCCGGCCGGTCCGGGCAGAAATTCCCGGAGTTCCGCCGCGTATGGCCACTATTCCCTCTCGCGCTCCCCTGGAGCTCACGCTGCGCGGCGTGCTGCTCGGCGGCGCGATCACGCTGCTGTTCACCGCAGCCAATGTCTATCTCGGCCTCAAGATCGGCCTGACCTTCGCCACCTCGATCCCCGCCGCGGTGATCTCGATGGCGATCCTGCGATTCTTCCCCGGCTCGACCATCCTCGAGAACAACATCGTCCAGACCGTCGCCAGCGCGGCGGGAACGCTCGCCGCGATCATCTTCGTGCTGCCGGGCCTGGTGATGATCGGCTGGTGGAACGGCTTCCCCTATGTGCAGACCGCCGCGATCACGATGTTCGGCGGCATATTGGGCGTGATGTTCTCGGTGCCGCTGCGCCGCGCGCTCGTCGTTGACTCGCCCGACCTTCCCTATCCCGAAGGCCGCGCCGCCGCCGAGGTGCTGCAGGTCGGCGCAGGCAGCCGCGAGGGCGCGGAGGAAAGCGCGCGCGGGCTCAAGGTGATCGTGGTCAACGCGGTCGCCTCGGCCGGCTTCGCGCTGGTCACCCGGATGAAGCTGGCCGCCGAGGAAGGCGCGGTCTTCTTCAAGGCGGGCGCGGGCTCGACCGGCATCATCGGCGGGCTACAGTTCGCGCTGATCGGCGCGGGGCACCTGATCGGCCTCACCGTCGGCATCGCCATCCTGGTCGGCGTGGCGATCGGCTGGTGGATCGCGCTACCGATCCTGAGCGCCGGCATGCCCGGCGCGGCGGAGAAGATAGCGAACACCGTGTTCCGCAGCGACGTGCGCTTCCTCGGCGCCGGCACCATCGGCATGGCGGCGATCTGGACCTTGCTCAAGATCATCGGCCCGGTGATCGGCGGCATCCGCTCCTCGCTGGCAGCGTCGGCTGCGGCTCGCAGCGGTGCCGAGATGCCGATCGGCGAGCGCGACCTGCCGATCGGGATCGTCGCGGTGGTGACGCTCGGCATGCTGCTGCCGATCGGCTGGCTGTTGTGGAGCGTGCTGGCGGGCGGTCCGCTCTCCGCCTCGGCGGGGCTGCTGGTGGCGGGCTCGCTGGTGTTCGTGCTGGTCGTCGGGCTCGTGATCGCTTCGGTGTGCGGCTATATGGCCGGCCTGATCGGCGCGTCGAACAGCCCGGTATCGGGCATCGGCATCCTCTCGGTCGTCGCCGCCTCGCTGATGCTGGTCGGCATGTTCGGGCGCCATCTCGATCCCGGCACCACCCAGGCGCTGATCGCCTATGCGCTGATCGTCACCGGCATCGTGTTCGGCGTGGCGACCATCTCCAACGACAATCTCCAGGACCTCAAGACCGGCCAGCTGGTGGGCGCGACGCCGTGGAAGCAGCAGGTGGCGCTGATCTTCGGCGTGATCTTCGGCAGCCTCGTAATCCCGCCGGTGCTGAGCGTGCTCAACGCCTCGTTCGGCTTTGCCGGGGTGCCGGGCGCCAGCGCCGACGCGCTGCCCGCCCCGCAGGCGGCGCTGATCTCGTCGCTCGCCAAGGGCGTGCTGGGCGGCGACCTGCGCTGGGATCTGATCGGCATCGGTGCGCTGATCGGCGCGGGCGTGATTCTGGTCGACGAGGTGCTGGCCCGCACCAGCAAGCTGCGCCTGCCGCCGCTGGCGGTCGGCCTCGGTATCTACCTGCCGATGGGCGTGACGCTGACCGTGGTGGTCGGCGCGGTGATCGGCTGGTTCTACGACCGCGCCGCCGAGCGCGTCCGCGACCCCGAGTTCGTCAAGCGGATGGGCGTGCTGATGGCCACCGGCATGATCGTCGGCGACAGCCTGTTCGGGGTGCTCTACGCCGGAATCGTGTACGAAACCGGCAGTGAATCCCCGCTGGCGCTGGTCGGCCCGGGCTTCGCCGGCATGGCATTGGCGGGCGGCACGGCGCTGTTCCTGGCGATCACCGCGGGGCTGTATCTCTACACCCGGCGCCAGGCGCGGTGACCTGAAAGATCCTCCTCTGTAAGCGGAGGTGGCGCGCGTAGCGCGACGGAGGGGTGTCGACGCTGATGGGTCGGACGCCAACCCAGCCGGGACACCCCTCCACCACCGCCTGCGGCGGCGGTCCCCCTCCCCCGCCGGGGGAGGATCTTTATACCGCCAGCAACTCGCCCAGCGTGCCGGCCTGGATCGCCGCGAACGCTGTCCCCAGCGCCTCGCGGTACCGCGCATCCTCTGCCACGCGCGCCGGGAACACCTGCCGCAGCGCCAGCACCGCGTCGACCGGCGCCGCATCGGTCGCTGCCGTCGCGAGCACGTCTGCCAGCGGATCGGTGATCGTCTCGCCCGCCGTCGCCTTGGCCGCCAGAAACGCGATCCACGCCGCCACCGGCACCGCCAGCCGCGCGACCGGCCGCCCGGCGTCAAGCGCCGCAGCGGTCGTATCCAGCAGGCGATACGGCAGCTTCTGCGAGCCATCCCAGGCAATCTGCGACAGCAGGTGGCGGATCGCCGGGTTGCGGAAGCGATCCAGCACCGCATCGACATAGCCGACCACGTCCAGCCCATCAACCGGACCCAGCGACGCCGCGATGTCCTGATGCGCCAGCCGCGTCACGAAGCCGCCGAGCGCGGCATCGGACATCGCCTCGAACACCGTCTCATGCCCCAGCACGAGGCCGATATAGGCGAGGCTCGAATGGCTGCCGTTGAGGATGCGCAGCTTGGCCTGCTCATAACCGCGCACGTCGCTGGTCAGCGTCACGCCCGCCGCGGCGAGATCGGGGCCGTCTTCCATGTCGAAGCGCTGCAGCACCCATTGGGTGAACGATTCGCGCTGCACCGCGCCCTTGTCCTCGACGCCGAGATCGCCTGCCACCTTGGCGAGGAACGCCGTGTCGCTCGCCGGGGTGATCGAATCGACCATCGAATCCGGGAAGGCGACTTCCGCCGCGATCCAGTCTGCGAGATCGGCATCCCATGCCCGCGCCAGCGCCACGCAGGCCGCGCGGAGCTTGCCGCCATTGCCGGTCATGTTGTCACAGCAGAGCATCGCGAATGGCGCCACGCCGGCCGCGCGGCGATCGGCGAGGCCGGCGACGATCCAGCCGATCACGCTCGCCGGCTCGGCCGGGCGGGCAAGGTCGTGGACGATGTCCGGATGGGCCATGTCGAGCGTGCCGTCGCCGCCCAGGCAATAGCCCTTCTCGGTCACCGTGCTGGTGGCGATCCGCACCTCGGGGCTGGCGAGCAGTGCACGCAGCCGGGCGCCCTCGCCGGGGCCGATCGCGTCCGAATGCGCCGCGATGATGCGGGTGGACGGTTCGCGATCGATCACCGCCAGCGTGTAGAGCCCGTCCTGCGCCTTCAGCGCATCGGTGGTGGTGCCGCTGCGCAGCGACACCGCCGCGATGCCCCAGCGCGGATCGCTGTCGAGCACCTTGTCGATAAACGCCGCCTGATGGGCGCGGTGGAAGGCGCCGGGGCCAAAATGGACGATGCCGGTACGGATCGCGGCCGGGTCATGGCCGGGGCGGAGGATGCCGGCAGGAAGCCCGGCGAGCGTGGCGCGCGAAAGCGTGGTCATATGGTCAGGCCAATCAGACCCGGCCGGTAAAGTCAATCGCGGCCGGCGGATCCCAGCGACGGGGGTAGCAGTGGCGAGGTGTAATCGGGCCGCCGCTCCCGAAAACCGCGCGGCATGAAGAAGCGCACCTGGCGGTTGGGAAAATCGATCTCCACCCGCCGGAAGCTGCGCATCGCATCCATGCCGAGCATGATCGCCGGACGCTTGGTAAGGCCGAAGCGCTTGAACGGTTCCGCCTCGGCAAAGGCGACCGGCAGCGTCTCGAAGGCGACGTTGCTCACCCGCATCGACGGCACCTGGCCATATTGCGCCTGGGTCTTGCCGCCATCGACGCTGGTCAGCTCGATCGTCTGCAGGACGCCGACATTGCGGCCCACCTTGCGGCGCAGCGCCTCGTTGCCCATCGTCACCTGAGATCCGGTGTCGAGCACCACCTGCACGCGGGCATTGCCATAATAGGCATCGGTGACGATCAACTGGCCGAACTGGTCCTTGGCGGAGACGACGATCTCGTCCGGATCGTGCTTCTCGTTCTTCTTGCGCTTGATGCTGGGGCGCACCGCCATGGTGCCGGTGTCGAAATCGATGGTCACCTGGTGATCGCGCAGCGTGTCGATGCCGAGCAGGCCGGCAGCGCCGATATTCCTCGCTTCGAATGCCGGCGCAACGATCTGGTGGGTGGTGCCGATCGATTCGATCGCAAGATCGGGCACGATCACCGTCGCCACCCGGCTCCGCCCGGTCATCGAGGTAACGGTAACCTCCCCGCCGGCCGAAAGCCCCAGGCGCCCGGCGAGTTCGTGCGACACCACGGTGCGTTCGGCGCCGGTATCGATGATGAAATTATAGGGCCCCTGCTTGCGGATCGCGACCGGTACGGTGAGCCGCGCGCTCGTCTCCCCCAGCGCCAGCTGGATCGCGTCGGGCTGTGCCGCGGCGACGGTTTCGGGATCGGGCGGCACGGCGCTCGGCGCGCTGCCGAGCAGCCCGAGCGGGAGCCCCCAGAAGATCAACGCAGACGAGACTCCAACCATCGCTGAAATCTACGCCTGTTCATGTTGCGCAGCAATCCCGCAAAAGAACGGGGTCAGTCCAGCCGCATCGCCTCCGCAGCAATCGCTTCCGCCTCTTCGAGCAGCGCATCTTCGGTGGCGCCCTGGGCGACCGACTCGCGACCGATCATGATCAGTACCGGGACTGCCATGGGACTGACGCGCTCCAGATCGACATGGAGCATCCGCTCGCCCGCCTCGTCGAGCAGCCGGGCGAGACGGCCGACATCGGTCATCTTCGCCCGCGCGTCTTCCCAGGCGGCGCGGAGCAGCAGATGGTCGGGCTCGTACTTGCGCAGCACGTCGTAGATCAGGTCGGTCGAGAAGGTAACCTGTCGCCCGGTCTTCTTCTTGCCGGGATGCTGGCGCTCGACCAGGCCGCCGATGATCGCCACCTCGCGGAAGGCGCGCTTGAGCAGCGCCGATCCCTGTACCCAGTCGACGAACTCGTGCTCGAGGATGTCGGGAGAGAAGAGCGGGCGCGGATCGAGAATCTTCTCTAGTCCATAGACTGCCAGCGCATAATCGTTCGCGACGAAGCCCAACGGCTTCAGCCCCAATGCCTCCATCCGCCGCGTGACCAGCATGCCCAGCGACTGATGCGCGTTCCAGCCTTCGAAGCTGTAGATGACCAAATGGTGCCGGCCTTCGTGCGGGAAGGTCTCGACCAGCAGCTGGCCCGGCGCAGGGAGCGCCGAGCGCCGGGCCTGCGTCTCCAGCCATTCAGCGACGTCCGCCGGAAAGCGCGTCCATTGGCTGCGATCGAACAGGAAGGTCCGCACGCGATCTGCGAGGTTGGCGGTGATGGCGAGCCGCGCCCCCATATAGCTCGGTACCCGTGCCTGTTTCGCGGTGGCGCGGACGATCAGGTCGGTCGCCTCCACCCGCTCCACCTCCAGCGCGAGGCCACCGAAGAAGAAGGTGTCGCCCGGCGACAAAGACGCGGCAAAGCCCTCCTCCACCTTGCCCAGCCGCTTGCCGTTCTTGAAGCGAACCTCGAGCATCGGCGACTCGACGATGATGCCCGCGTTGAGCCGATGCTGCGCAATAAAGGCGGGCTGGGTGACCCGCCACAGCCCGTCGCGCCCCTTGGTCAGGCGCTTGAACTTGTCATAGGCGCGCAAGGAATAGCCGCCATCCGCGATGAAGTTGAGGACGCGATCGAACACCTCCTCCGGCAGCGCTGAATAGGGCAATGCTGCACGCACTTCCCGCAGCATCTCCTCGGCCGCGAAGGGGGCGGCGCAGGCGCAGCCCATCACATGCTGGGCCAGCACGTCGAGCGCGCCGGGGCGGAAGATGTCGGGATCGAGCTCGCCCGCCTCCACCGCGTCGAGCGCGGCGCGCGCCTCCAGATATTCGAAGCGGTTGCCCGGGATCAGCACCGCCTCGCTCGCCTCGTCGAGCCGGTGGTTGGCGCGGCCGATCCGCTGGAGCAGGCGGGAGGAGCCCTTGGGCGCCCCCATCTGGATCACGCAATCTACATCGCCCCAGTCGACGCCGAGATCGAGGCTGGCGGTGGCGACCAATGCGCGCAGCCGCCCGTCCGCCATCGCCTGCTCGGCCTTCTGCCGCGCCTCCAGGCTGAGGCTGCCGTGATGGACGCCGATCGGGAGCTTGAGCTCGTTGACCTTCCAAAGCTGCTGGAAGACCAGTTCGGCAAGGCCGCGCGTGTTGCAGAAGACGATCGTCGTCCGGTGCGTCTCGATCTCCGCCATCACCTGCGGGATGGCATAGATGCCCGAATGGCCGGCCCAGGGCACCCGCCCCTCGGGCAGCAGGATGGCGATATCGGGTTCGGCGCCCTTCTCGCCCTGCACCAGCGTGACCGTATCGATGTCCCCATAGGGCGCGAGCCAGGCGCGATAGCCGTCCGGATCGGCGACCGTGGCCGAGAGGCCGACGCGGCGATATCCCGGCGCCAGCCGCTCCAGCCGGGCGAGCGCCAGCGCCAGCAGGTCGCCGCGCTTGCCGGTGGCGAAGGCGTGGATCTCGTCGATCACCACCGTCTTCAGGCCCGAGAACATCGTCAGGCTGTCCTCATAGGAGAGCAGCAGGCTGAGCGATTCGGGGGTGGTCATCAGCACCTGCGGCGGGCGGGCGCGCTGGCGGACCTTCTTCTCGTGCGGCGTGTCGCCGGTGCGCGTCTCCACCCGGATCGGCAGACCCATCTCCTCGATCGGCGTCAGCAGGTTGCGCTGCACGTCCACCGCAAGCGCCTTGAGCGGCGAGATGTAGAGCGTGTGCAGACCCTCGGCCGGCGCCTCGATCAGGTCGGCGAGCGTCGGCAGGAAGCCGGACAGCGTCTTGCCCGCGCCGGTGGGGGCGACGAGCAGCGCATGGCTGCCGGCCCGCGCCGCCGCCAGCATGTCGCGCTGATGCCGCCGCGGCGCCCATCCGCGCGCGGCGAACCACTCCGTCAGCGGTCTGGGAAGATCGGCAGGCACGCCCCCTATGTAGGGAGCGTTTCCCTCCCTGGGGAGGCGCTTCCCTTTCGGACGCGCCCATGCTCCATTGCGGGCAGGGCAACAGGGGAAAACCAGATGAAGTCGCTTCTCGCCGCCACTACCGGGCTCGTGCTCGCGATCGCCGCACCGGCCGCGGCGCAGACCCGGCCGGACCAGGCCAAGTTCTTCGACCTCTACAAGGAACTGGTCGAGACCAACACCGTGGTGAATGTCGGCAGCTGCACCCAGGCCGCCGAGCAGATCGCCGCGCGGCTCAAGGCCGCCGGGTTCAAGAACGACCAGCTCACCCTGTTCGCCACGCCCGACCATCCGAAGGATGGCGGTCTGGTCGCGGTCTATCCGGGCACGTCGAAGAAGGCCAAGCCGATCCTGCTGCTCGCGCATATCGACGTGGTCGCCGCGAAGCGCGAGGACTGGACGCGCGATCCGTTCAAGCTGGTCGAGGAAAACGGCTATTATTATGCCCGCGGGACCAGCGACGACAAGGCGATGGCGGCCACCTTCGCGGACACGCTGATCCGCTTCCAGCAGGCCGGCTACAAGCCCAAGCGCACGGTGAAGCTGGCGCTGACCTGCGGCGAGGAAACCACCTGGGCGTTCAACGGCGCCGAGTGGCTCGCCAAGAACAAGCGCGACCTGATCGACGCCGAGTTCGCGCTCAACGAAGGCGGCGGCGGCAAGTCGGACGGGCACGGCAAGGTGCTCGTCCAGAGCATGCAGGTCGGCGAGAAGGCGGTGCAGAACTACCGGCTGGAGACCACCAATCCCGGCGGCCACAGCTCGATTCCGGTGCCGGACAACGCGATCTACGAACTGGCCGACGCGCTGGTGAAGATCCGCGACCATGAATTCCCGCTGGAGCTTTCCGACACGACCCGCGCCTATTTCGCCAAGGCGGGCGCGGCGCGCAGTGACGCGATGGGCAAGGCGATGGTGGCGATCGCCGCCAATCCAGGCGACAAGGGTGCCGAGACGCTGCTCAACACCGACCGGATCTATCATTCGATGCTGCGCACCACCTGCGTCGCGACGCTGCTGGAAGGCGGCCATGCCAACAACGCGCTGCCCCAGCGCGCGGCGGCCAACATCAACTGCCGCATCTTCCCCGGCCACAGCACGGAAGAGACCCAGAAGGCGCTGGCCGCGGCGATCGGCGACCCCAAGGTCTCCATCACCATGGTGCCGCCGGTGCGCCCGCTCGCCAAGCCGCCGACGCTCGACCCGAAGGTGATGGGCCCGGCCGAAAAGCTGGTCGCCAAATACTTCCCCGGCGTGCCGCTGGTGCCGACGATGATGACCGGCGCTACCGACGGCATCTTCCTGGAGGCGGTGGGCATCCCGACCTATGGCGTGCCCGGCGCCTGGGGCGATCCGGACGGCAACGGCGTGCACGGCCTCAACGAGCGGATCGAGGTCCGCGCGCTCTATACCGGCCGCGATTATCTGTTCGATCTGGTGAAAGCGTACGCCGAGCAGGAGTGAGGCTCAGGCGGGCTCGATCCTGCCATCCGCCACCCGGTAGCGGGTAGCGGTGGCGGGCACCGCCTCGAACAGCGCGGGCTCGGTGCCGGTCATCCACACCTGCCCCCTGCCCGCCAGCCGGTCGAACAGCGCCGCGCGCCGGCCGGGATCGAGATGCGCGGCGACCTCGTCGAGCAGCAGGATCGGCGGGGTGCCGACCCGCTCCGCCACCAGCTCGGCATGGGCGAGGACGATGCCGAGCAGCAGCGCCTTCTGCTCGCCTGTCGAGCAGAGATGCGCCGGCTGCGCCTTGTCGAGATGCGTCACCGCAAGGTCGGCGCGGTGCGGTCCGGTGAGCGTGCGCCCGGCAGCAGCATCGCGGCGGCGGCCGTCGCGAAGCGCAGCGGCAAGGGCCGGGGCGTCGCCCTGCCACCCCTCCAGCACCAGCCCGGCGCGGGCGAAGGGTCCGGCCGGCTGGTCGGCAAGCCGTTCGCCGAGCGCCGCCACCGCCTCACGCCGGGCCGCGTCGATCGCCGCGCCATGCTCGGCCATCCGCGCCTCGAGCGCATCCAGCCAGGTCGGATCGGGTGGCCCCTCGTCGCCGAGCAGCCGGTTGCGCTCGCGCATCGCCGCTTCGTAGCGCGTCGCCTCGTGCGCGTGGCGCGGGTTCAGCGCCAGCGTCAGCCGATCGAGGAAACGGCGGCGCTCGCCCGGCGCTTCGAGGAAGAGTCGGTCCATCGCCGGGGTAAGCCACAGGACGACCAGCCATTGCGCGAGGCTGGTCGCCGCGGCGGTGGCGCCGTTCACCCGCACGATCCGCCGCTCGGGCGCATCGGGGCGCGCGCCGGTGCCGATCTCGGCCTCGTCGAGCGTCGCGGCGATGCCGAAGCCCCCTGCCCCACCCTGCCGCGCCATCTCGCTCAAGGGGGCGCCGCGCAGGCCCCGGCCCGGCGCCAGCAGCGACACCGCCTCCAGAATATTGGTCTTGCCCGCGCCGTTTTCGCCGCTCAGCACCACGAAGTCGGCACCCGGCGTCAGCAGGGCGTCGGCGTGATTGCGAAAGTCGGTGAGCAGGAGACGCTTGACGGCCATGAAAGGGGCTGTAGCGCAGCACCTTGCCCACGAACACCGCTTGCCCGATAGATCGTGGCGAAGGGATAGAAACAGATGCTCCGCAAGACTCTTACGATTGCAACGCTCGCGCTGGTCGCAGCCTGCTCCAAGGCGCCCGAAGACGTGACCGCGCATTATGCGGCCCAGGGTGGCCGCGGCACGATCACGGTGAAGGCCGCCGCCAATGGCGACGCCAAGCTGGAAGCCGGCCCGCAGACGCTGATCCGCAAGGGCGGCACCGATTACGTCGTCATCGCCGACGGCAACGAGAAGTTCGCAGCGAGCTTCGCCGACTTCGTCGCTGCGACGCAGGACATCGCCAAGGAAAAGGGCATGAAACCCCAGGCGCTGCCGCAGGACCCCGAATATGAGGCGGTCCAGGTCGGCGAGGAGAAGGTCGGCGACCAGAAGGGCACGATCTGGAGCGTGCAGCCCAAGGGCAATCCGCAGGGTGATTCGATCCGCATCGTGGTCAGCGACGATTCGCGCCTGAAGAATGTCGCCGCTGCGATCGGCATGCAGACCCGCCTGACCAGCGCGCGCATGGCGACCATGTTCACCAGCGTGCCGAAGGCCGAGAAGACGCTGGAAGATGTGATCGCCAAGGGCGCGGTGCTCCGCCTCGGCGAAGCGCTGACGCTTCAGGACGTGAAGCCGGGCGCAATCCCCGCCGCCGAGTTCGCGCTGCCCAAGGTGCTCGACCGCGCGGCGCTCCGCCAGCGGATCATGGAGCAGGCCAACAAGGCACTCGAGGCCGCCAAGGCCGCCGGCGACAAGGCCGGTGCCGCTCCGGCGCCAGGCGATGCGCCTGCCCCGGCCCCCGCTCCGGCCGCCAGCCCGGCCGCGAAGTAACAGCGGAAAAAGCGAAAGGGCGCCCCAGCTTCGGCCGGGGCGCCCTTTTCCTTGTCTGCGCGCGGCAGATGGACGGTTAGAGCGCGCCGATCCCCGCTTCGGCCAGCCGCGCCTGCGCGACCTTGTACAGGGTCGGTGCCGAGATCCCCAGCCGCGCGCGCGCCGCATCGAGCGGCTCCGCCAGCAGCTTCTCGTAATCCTCGCCGTGCAGCCAGCGCGCGCGCTTGCCATGGCGATAGCCTTCCAGAATCGCGCGCACGCAATCGAGGCGGCCGGTGGTGCGAATGCTCTTCAGCGCGCCGCCGACGGCGATGAAGCCCCAGCCGAGCCCGCCGGTCTGCGCATAGGAAAAGGCGACCAGGCACAGTTCGCCGAGATGCTCGTCGGCCTGGTAGCCGGTCAGAACGTGCCAGAGGTCGTGGATGTCGCGCTCGCGCCGGCCCATCCAGGCATAGGGGTGCTCCACCTCGATGCCCTGGAAGCCGCCCTCGACCATGCTGACCTGGACCAGCCCGTCGGCCGAATAGCCGGTCGAATCGAGGAAATGGCGGTATGCCGCGCCCAGCGTGCCGGGGGCGAAGCTGTCGATCCAGCTGCGATCGGTCAGTCGCTGGGAAAGTTCGAGCCGACGATAGGCCAGCCTGCCGCCGCCCGGCACCGACAACAGCTTGGCATAATTGCGCTGGCTGACGTCGCCGTTCAGCGCGCGCATGATTCGAAAAACCTGTTCGGTATCGTCGCCATTGGCGAGCAGGCGGCGCAGTGCCGCCAGCGCGACGCCCCATTCCCGCTTGAGCGGGACACCCGGATTGATCGGCGCCGGGTTGATGGTCGGTTGCGGTGCCTGAGTCGCCATGCAGTTCCATCCATGTAACTGACACAGATGTTAGTAGCACCGATGGATGAAGATTTCAATCGCAGGGTGCGTCTGCCTGAGGCGGACGACGGATCCAGGGAGATCCGCCGGCCGACCCAAGTCCCGGAAGTGCGACCCTCGGGGCTTGGCGCCGCTATGGCGGTTCCACCCCGCGCGGCAAAGCCGTGGAAAGCGCGGGGGACCCCGGAAAGCGGCTATCAACCATTGCAAGCCGCTGTTTGTAAACACTTCCGAGGCGGGTCAGACCCGCATCGGCATCAGTACGTAGAGCGCCGGAGACGTGTCATTCTCGCGGATCAGCGTCGGTGCCGCGGCATCCGCCAAATGCACTTCGACGAGATCTCCCTCGATCTGGCCGAGAATGTCCATCAGGTAGCGGCTGTTGAAGCCGATCTCGAAGCCCTGCGCGGCATATTCGCCGGGCACTTCTTCCGCCGCGACGCCGTTCTCGGGGCTGGTGACCGAGAGCACGACCTTGTCGCGCTCCAGGGTCATCTTCACCGCGCGGGTCTTCTCGGTCGCGATGGTAGAGACGCGGTCGACACCCTGCATCAGGCTCTTCGGATCGAGCTTGAGCAGCTTGTCATTCGCTGTCGGGATCACACGGCTGTAATCGGGGAACGTCCCGTCGATCAGCTTCGAGGTGAGGATCGCCTGGCCCAGGTCGAAGCGGATCTTCGAGGGCGAGAGCGACACACCCACCGACCCGTCGACCTCGTCGAGCAGCTTGCGCAGCTCGGCCACGCACTTGCGCGGCACGATCACGCCCGGCATCGCATCGGCGCCGTCCGGGCACGGCACGGTGACGCGCGCCAGCCGGTGGCCGTCGGTCGCCGCCGCGCGCAGCATGCGGGTGGCATCGTCGGTCACGTGGAAGAAGATGCCGTTCAGATAATAGCGCGTCTCCTCGGTGGAGATCGCGAAGCGGGTCTTGTCGATGATCTGCTTCAGCGTCTCGGCCGGCAGTTCGAACGTCGTCGGCAGCTCGCCCTCGGCGATCATCGGGAAATCGTCACGCGGCAGCGTGCCGAGCTGGAAGCGGGCGCGGCCGGCGACCACCGTCAGCTTGCCCTCGGCCGCGGTGAGCACCACCTGCGAACCCTCGGGCAGCTTGCGGACGATGTCGAACAGCGTGTGCGCCGACACCGTCGTTGCGCCGACCTGGTCGACCGCAGCGGGGATCGTCTCGTCGATCTGCAGATCGAGATCGGTCGCCATCAGCCGGATCGTGCCGCCCATCTGCGCATCGATCAGCACGTTGGACAGGATCGGAATCGTGTTGCGCCGCTCGACCACCGACTGGACGTGGCTCAAGCCCCTCAACAGAGTAGCGCGTTCGATCGTCGCCTTCATGTACCTCAAACCCCCGGGCCGTCGCCCAACATCCTACCCGGCGCGACCCGGCCGGTGGCAATGCGCCATGACGTACCCTTAACGCGAAAAAGGGCCGGAGCAAGCCGCTCCGGCCCCCTTTTCCACAGTCGGAACGCCTTTTCGGCGATCAGAAGCGCACGCCGATGCCGGTGATGATCTGGTGACGCTCCGGATCGACGCCATTGGTCTGCGAGCCATAGTTGGAATAGCGATATTCCGCCTTGGCGAAGACCTTGTCGGTCAGCTTGAACTCGGCGCCCGCGCCCAGCCGCCAGCCGTCATAATTGTCGCGCGTGCGCAGATCGAGCGCCGGCGTGCTGTTCGGCGACGTGTAGTCGGTGATGAACTGGGCGTTGGTATAGCCGGCCTTGGCGTAGATCAGAGTACGCGGCCCCGCGACGAAGCCGAGGCGGCCGCCGACATAGAGGTCGCGGCCCGCCTTCACGCGGAGCCGGTCACCCGCGGTCAGCACGTTGCTGGTCCGGTCGCTGATGCTGGAGCCGGTCACTTCGCCCTCGACGCCGAACACGGTGCTGCCGCGCTGGATGTCATAGCCGATGTTGCCGCCATAGGTGACGCCGTCGCGCGATGCGTCATAGGACGACTTGTCGTTCACCCGGTCCCAGCCGGCGATGATTTCGGCATGCGAGCCGGCGAAGGTCTGGTCGGGCGCCTGGCTCTGCGCCAGCGCCGGCGCGGCGAAGGCGGACGACGCGATCA
>JAIYAA010000343.1 GCA_027489295.1 Sphingomonadales bacterium
GGCACGTTCACCGATGCCAGCTATGTCCGATACACCAACGCGATCTGCCCGTTCCTGCAATCCTACAAGACGTCGTGCGACATTTCGGGCCAGCGGCTGTCGGGCACGTCGAAATGGGTGGGCGCGGCACAGGCGCGCTACGACGCGCCGCTCGGCAATCGCGTGATCGGCTATGCCGCCGCCGATGCGAGCTATCGTTCGAAATTCTTCTCCTCCGTGAACGATGATCCGTTCGCCGAGATCAAGGGCTATGCGCTGGTCGGCGCGCAGCTCGGCCTTCGCGCGGCGAACGGTCCCTGGGACGTGTCGGTGTGGGGCCGCAACCTTCTCGACAAGAATTACCTCAGCACCGCCACCGTCAACGCCACCTGGGGGCTGACCCAGGTCGCCCCCGGCGAGCCGCGCACCTACGGCATCACGCTGCGGAACCGGTTCTGATGCCACAGGAAAGCAGGGAACCGCCCATGTCCTGCCGTGAGACCGTTTCACGCCGCACCGTGCTTGCCTTCTCCGCTGCCGGGCTGGTCGCGGCCTGTACCAGGGGCGCGACGGGCAAGCTGGTAATTGGTGATCAACGCGGCGGCATCCAGGCGTTGCTGGAAGCCTCCGGACAACGGAAGGACGTACCCTATGCGATCCAGTGGGCGCAGTTCCCCAATGCCGCGCCGCTGATCGAGGCCCTGGGCGCCGGTGCGATCGATACCGGTATGGGCGGCGATGCGCCGTTCGTCTTCAGCCTCCAGTCCGATGCCGGGGTGAAGGCGATCGGCGCCTTCCGCGTGAAGGGCGATGCCGTCACGGTGATGGTGCCGGGCCGCTCGACCATCCGCAGCTTCGCCGACCTGCTCGGCAGGAAGGTGGCGACGCCGCGCGGCTCGATCGGCCATTATCTGCTGCTCGCCGGGCTCAAGCGGCTCGGCAAGCCGTTCGATGCGATCGATATCCGCTTTCTCAATCCCTCGGACGGCCGCGCGGCCTTGTCGAGCGGGTCGGTCGATGCCTGGGCGATCTGGGACCCCTATGCGGCGATCGGCGAGCTGAGCGACGGCATGCGAATCCTGCCGATCGAGCGATCCTGGACCCCGGGGCTCGGCTTCGTCTTCGCCTCGGATCGTGCGCTCCGTGACAAGCGCACCGAACTGCAGGACTTCACCCGCCGCTTCGCTGCCGCGCGGCGCTGGGGCGAGGCGCACCGCGAGGACTATGCGCAGATGCTGACCCGCCAGACCGGCGTGCCGATCGCGGCGACCCGCCGCTATCTCGCACGCAGCGTCTATGTGCCAGTGCCGATCGATGCGGCCCTGATCGCCGAGGAGCAGCAGATCGCAGACCTGTTCCACGAAGCGGGGCTGCTGGCCCGCCCGGTCGCGGTAGCCCCACATTTCGCTCCCCTTTGAACCCATTAGCGCAAGGAGTGCCGTGATGGCCAAGCGACAGCTCAAACTCGGACTCGTGACCATGGGCGTGGGTGGCCCGGGCCAGACCGATCGCTGGCTCGATCCCGAAATCCCGGTCGATGCCAGCGTCAACATCGACTGGTATATCGACATCGTCCGCCAGGCCGAAGCGGCCAAGTTCGACCTGGTGTTCATCGTCGACAGCCAGTTCATCACCGCCGACTCGCCGCCGCACTATCTGAACCGGCTCGAGCCGCTGACGCTGTTGTCGGCGCTGGCGGTGGCGACCAGCCATATCGGCCTGGTCGGCACGCTGACCACCTCGTACAATGCGCCGTTCAACCTCGCGCGGCGGCTCGCCTCGTTGGACCTGATCAGCAAGGGGCGGGCGGGCTGGAACGTCGTGACCAGCGGCGATGCCGGGACGGCGGGCAATTACGGGCTCGACGAACATTATGATTACGCCACCCGCTATGGCCGTGCCTTCGAATATCTGGAGGTCGTGCGCGGGCTGTGGCGCTCCTATGAGGATGATGCGCTGGTGCGCGATCGCGCGACGGGCGTGTTTCTCGACAAGGACAAGCTTCACGCGCTCCACCACAAGGGCGAGTATTTCTCCGTCGTCGGGCCGCTCAACATCCAGCGCTCGCCGCAGGGGGAGCCGGTAATCTTCCAGGCCGGCGATTCCGACCAGGGACGCACGCTTGGCGCGACGGTGGCAGACGCGATCTTCACCCACGCCAGAACGATCGAGCAGGGTCAGGCCTTTTATGCAGATCTCAAGGGGCGGGCCGCCGCGCTAGGCCGCGATCCGGAAAGCCTCGTGATCCTGCCAGGCTTTTCGATTACCGTCGGCGGTACCGATGAAGAGGCACAGGCGATCGACCGCGCGCTGCGCCGGATCGACCAGAGCTTCGACCAGGCGCTCGCCGAGTTCGGCCGTCCGTTCGGCTGGCACGATTTCCGCCGATATGATCTGGACGCGCCGTTCCCGGCCGAGGCGCTGGAGCATGCCCGGAGCAGCTTCTACACCCAGGCCAAGGCGATCACCGACCGGGCGACGGCGCTGGGCCTGACGCTGCGCGAGACGGTCGAATATCAACGCGACCTGTTCGTTAGCCCGTTTGTCGGATCCGCCGCGTCGATTGCCGACGAGATCGAGCGCTGGTTCGATGGGCGGGCGCTCGACGGGATCAACGTCCATGCTGGGCATCCCAGCCAGTTCCGGCGCTTCACCCAGGAGGTGGTGCCGTTGCTGCAGGCCCGCGGCCTTTTCCGTACGGCGTACGAACATAGCACGCTGCGCGGCCATCTGGGATTGCCGATCCCGACCAATCGGCGGAGCGGCAGCCGCGATGTCGAGACCGTGTCCGCCGAGTGGGCCTGAACTGGTCTGGCCAAATTTGACATTGGTCTGTCAGGTCGTGCATCACCGTGGACATCGCTCGTCGGCTGCGTTCGGAGTTTGCCGGCGACCCCCTGTCTGGATTTCCCATGCCGCAAGCCAGTTTGATCCTGTTGGCGATGAGTCTCCTCGCCCCGGACGACCGCCAGGTACAACCGGTGCAGATCGATGCGGCACGCCCTGACTGGGAGAACCCCGCCGTGTTTGCGCGCGGGAAACTTCCCGCGCGGGCCAGCGGCTTCCCCTTCGAAACGGCGGCCAAGGCGCTGGAGGGGCGGATGGAGCAGTCGTCGCGCTATCTCACGCTGGACGGCAGCTGGAAGTTCGCCCTGTCACCGAACGCGGACCGGCTGCCGACCGGCTTCGAGCGGCCCGGCTATGACGTGTCCGGCTGGAAGGACATTCGCGTCCCCGCCGACTGGCAGGCGGAAGGGTTCGACCAGGCGCGCTACAATAACATCACCTATCCCTTCCCCGCCAACCGCCCGCTGATCCCGCACGCGACCAACCCGGTCGGCTCGTATCGCCGCACCATCGATCTGCCGGCGGACTGGAAGGGCAGCGACGTGATCCTGCACATCGGTGCGGCGGGTTCGGCCTATTATGTGTGGGTCAACGGCCAGCGCATCGGCTATTCCGAGGA
>JAIYAA010000359.1 GCA_027489295.1 Sphingomonadales bacterium
AAACCTTCGACGAACGCATCTCCAGCCCGGCAGTGGAGATCGACGGCGACCTCGCGATGGTGTGGGCACCCTATGTCTTCCGACTGAACGGCAAGGTCCACCATTGCGGCACCGACCACTTCAGCCTGGTGCGGGAAAACGGTAGCTGGAAAATCGCGAGCCTCGCCTGGAATTCCCGCACCACCGGGTGTCCGGCATGACCCGCGATACGCTGTTCGTGCTCGATACCGACTGGGCCGACCCGGCCTTTGGTGGCGCGCGCCGCTTCTACTGCAAGGACTGCATCACTGTGGAGGGGCTGCTCGCCGCCTTCCCGGAGCGCGTCGGCAATATCGAGGTCATCCGCGTCGCCTGGCCCCGCCCCCGTGGCCCGGTGGTCGACCGGCTCGGTGAGGCAAACCAGAACCTGCCCGCGCTGGCCTTTGCCGAGGGCGGCTTCGCCAATGACATCGAGGGCGTGCTCGCCGCGCTCCACACCCGCCACGGCTTTCCGGAGCGCCACCCGTGATCCAGTCCCTGCTCATCGCCAATCGCGGCGAGATCGCCTGCCGCATCCTCCGCACCGCCCGCGCGATGGGTATCCGCACCGTCGCCGTCTATTCCGATGCCGACGCGAATGCGCTGCACGTCCGCCAGGCCGACGAAGCCGTGCATATCGGCCCCTCGCCGGCACGCGAAAGCTATCTGGTCGGCGAGAAGATCATCGCGGCGGCCAAGGCGACCGGCGCCGAGGCGATCCACCCCGGCTATGGCTTCCTCTCCGAAAATGCCGACTTTGCCGAGGCGGTGATCGCCGCCGGGCTGGTCTGGGTCGGGCCCAAGCCGGACAGCATCCGCGCCATGGGCTTGAAGGACGCCGCCAAGGCACGGATGATCGCCGCCGGTGTACCGGTGACCCCGGGCTATCTGGGCGAAGACCAGCGCCCCGAGCGGCTCCAGGCGGAGGCCGATGCGATCGGCTACCCGGTGCTGATCAAGGCGGTCGCCGGCGGCGGCGGCAAGGGCATGCGGCGGGTGGAAAGTGCTGCCGACTTCGCCGACGCGCTCGCCAGCTGCAAGCGCGAGGCGGCCTCCTCCTTCGGCGACGACCGGGTGCTGCTGGAGAAATACATCCTCTCGCCCCGGCACATCGAGGTGCAGGTGTTCGGCGACACGCATGGCCAGGTCGTCCATCTGTTCGAGCGCGACTGCTCGCTCCAGCGCCGCCACCAGAAGGTGATCGAGGAAGCCCCCGCCCCCGGCATGGACGCCGAGACCCGCGCGGCGATCTGCGGCGCAGCCGTGCGCGCGGCCAAGGCGGTCGACTATGTCGGCGCAGGCACGATCGAGTTCATCGCCGATGCCAGCGAAGGCCTCCGCGCCGATCGCATCTGGTTCATGGAAATGAACACCCGGCTGCAGGTCGAGCACCCGGTTACCGAGGAGATCACCGGCGTCGATCTCGTCGAATGGCAGCTCCGCGTGGCGAGCGGCGAGCCCTTGCCCAAGCGGCAGGACGAGCTGTCGATCAATGGTTGGGCGATGGAAGCGCGGCTGTATGCCGAGGATCCTGCCAAGGGGTTTTTGCCGAGCGTGGGCCGGCTCGACCACTTCAGGGTTGGCGGATACCGTGTCGAAAGCGGAATCGTCGAAGGGGACGCGATTTCGCCCTTCTATGATCCGATGATCGCGAAGCTCATTGCCGCCGCGCCCACCCGTGAGGAGACCATCTCGGATCTGCAAGGCATGTGCGCGACCTGCGACGTTTGGCCGATTCGGACCAATGCTGGGTTTTTGGCAAAGCTGCTCGACGCGACAGCGTTCCGGGCCGGAGAAATCGACACGGGGTTCATCGCGCGAGAGCAGGAAACGCTGGTTGCCAAGCCCGACCTCAGCGAGGATGCGCTCGGCGCTGCGCTCTGCCTTCTTTATCCGGCGGAGGAAACGAGAACGCTTGCCAGCTCCGGCTTTCGCTTGAACGCTCAACCCAATCTGGCTGTACGACTGCGGATCGACGACGCACCTGTCGAAGCAGAGCTTCCGCAAGACTTTTCCCCGAATGCGAACAACGCCGCGCGCGCGCTTCCTTGGAACACAGGGGTGGTACAGTTTGATCAGGGCTATGCCTATACGGTGCAGCCTTGGGCGTTCCGGTCTCAAGGGTTGGGCGCCGCCGCTGACGGCGCCCTGCTCGCCCCCATGCCCGGCCGCATCACCGCGGTGGATGTCACCCCCGGCGCACAGGTCACCAAGGGCCAACGGCTCGTCACGCTGGAGGCGATGAAGATGGAGCACGCGCTCACCGCACCGTTCGACGGTTCCATCGCCGAACTGCCGGTCACCGCCGGTGGGCAGGTTACCGAAGGCGCGCTGCTCGTTCGCGTGGAGAAGGCGGCGTGATCTTCCGCGACGCCACCCTCGCCGACCTGCCCGCCATCGTCGCCATGCTCGACGACGACGATCTCAGCCGGGGCCGCGAGGATGCCTCGCTACCGCTCGATCCGCGCTACGAGATGGCCTTTGCCGACCTGGATTCCGATCCCAATCAGCGGCTGATTGTCGCAGAACGGGACGGCGAGGTGATCGGCACGATGCAGCTGAGCTTCCTCCCCGGCATCGCCTTTCGCGGCGCCTGGCGCGGGCAGATCGAGGCCGTGCGCATCGCGTCTGCCGTTCGCGGTCAAGGACTTGGCGGTCAGATGATCGAATGGGCCGTGGAGCAATGCCGCGCCCGCGGCTGCCGGATGGTGCAGCTTACCTCGATGCGTGACCGCCTGGAGGCCCATCGTTTCTACGAAAAGCTCGGCTGGACCAGGAGCCATTTCGGCTTCAAGCTGAAACTGGATCAGGACCAAGGGTAGATGGCACGCTTTTTCGACGACTGGCAGCTCGGCGACCGTATCGAGCATGCCCTGCGGCGCACGGTGACGGAGACCGACAATCTCCTGTTCACCACGCTGACCCACAATACGCAGCCGCTGCATCTCGATGCCGAGGCGGCGCGTGCCTCCGAATTCGGCCAGATCCTGGTCAACGGCACCTACACGTTCAGTCTGATGATCGGCATCACCGTGGCGGACACCACCGCCGGATCGCTGGTCGCCAATCTCGGCTATGACAAGCTTATCATGCCCAAGCCGGTGTTCCTGGGCGATACGCTGCGTGCCAGCTCCGAGGTGATCGAGCTGCGGCCGAGCAAGTCGCGGCCCGGCCAGGGCATCGTCATTTGGCGGCACCAGATGCACAACCAGCGCGACGAACTGGTGTGCGAGTGCCTGCGCTCGGCACTGCTGCGCAGCCGTTCGGCCTGATCGCGCGTTCGGTGCCGATGCAAAACCTCGACGTGATCGTGATTGGCGGCGGAGCGGCGGGCATCGGTGCGGCGCGGACGCTGCAGGATGCCGGGCGGTCCGTGCTGCTGGTCGAGGCCGATTGTCGCCTGGGCGGCCGCGCGCGGACCGAACATGTCGACGGAATGGCGCTCGATCTCGGCGCTGGCTGGCTGCACTCGGCCGAGCACAACCCTTGGGTGGAGATCGCCGCGCTGCACGGCTTCACGCTGGATCGCACGCTGCCGCGCTGGCGCGAGCAATGGCGCGCGCTCGGCTTTTCCAAGGCCGAACAGCGGGAAGCCGCACAGGCGTTCGAAGCGTTCGAGACGCGGCTGCGCGACGATCCGCCGCCGGGTGACCGGGCCGGCGCGGCGCTGGTGCCGGGCAGTCCGTGGAGCGTGTGGATCGACACGATCAGCGGGTTCGTCAACGGCAGCGATACGGCCAAGCTGTCGATCGCAGACTATCTCGCCTATGCGGACGCCGCGACCGAGACCGACTGGCGCGTGCCTGCGGGCTATGGCGCGCTGGTGGCGGCGCAGGCCAATGGGCTGCGCACCGCGCTTGCCACGCCGGTGACCGCGGTTGACCGCTCGGGCACGCGGCTGAAGGTCGAAACGCCGCGCGGTACCCTTGAGGCGGCACAGGTGATCGTCACCGCCTCCACCGACGTACTGGCGCGCGGCACCATCGCGATCGGCGGCCATGATGCGCTGTTCCACGCCGCCGCCGCGCTGCCGCTCGGACTTGCCGACAAGCTGTTCCTGGCCGTCGAGCACGGCGAGGACGAGTTGGAGATCAACGCGCATCTGCTCGGCGACCCGCGCAATGCGATCACGGCAAGCTATACCCTGCGGCCGTTCGGGCGGCCGGTGATCGAGGCAATGTTCGGCGGTGAGGGCGCGCGCGAGATGGCCGAGCGTGGGCTCCAGGGTGCGGCAGACTTCGCGATCGAGGAGTTGTGCGCGCTGCTCGGCGGCCATTGGCGCCGGCGGCTGCGCCTGCTGGCCGGATCCGCCTGGAGCCGCGAGACCCATGTTCGCGGCGGCTACAGCCACGCCCTGCCCGGACGAGCCCCGGCCCGCCAGGTGCTGTCGACGCCGATCGACCCCCGGATCCGCTTCGCCGGCGAGGCGTGTTCGGCCACCGAATTCTCGACCGTCCACGGCGCCTACAAGACCGGCGTCACCGCCGCCCGCGCGCTGCTCGACTAAGCCGCCGCCTTCTTCGCCGGTTCGGGATTGGAGAAGACCATCTCGTCGTCGATCCCGCCGAACTTCAGCGCCATCAGGTCGCGCGTATAGCTCTGGTGCACCCGCCACGGCTTGCGATTGCCCTGACGCGGCAGCAGCGCCAGCGCGCGTTGGACATAGCCCGAGGTGAAGTCGAGGAACGGCTGGGCCTCCACGGCGGCGCCCGGCTGCGGCGTCACCTGCCGCAGCCCGCGCTTGGCCATCGCGTTGAGCAACCGCGTGACATAGCTGGCGGTTAGGTCTGCCTTCAGCGTCCAGCTCGCATTGGTGTAGCCGAACGCGATCGCAAAGTTCGGCACGCCCGAGAACATCATGCCCTTGTAGGTCAGCCGTTCGGACCAATCGACCGCCGCGCCGTCCACCGTCACCGGAATGCCACCCATCAGTTGCACCTCCAGCCCGGTGGCGGATACGACCAGATCGGCCGACAGTTCGCGACCCGATTGCAGCCGGACGCCATTGGCGGTGAAGCGATCGATGCGATCGGTGACCACATCGGCGCGGCCGTCGCGGATCGCGGCGAACAGATCCGCGTCGGGCACCAGACATAGCCGTTGATCCCAGGGATCATAGCTGGGGGTAAAGTGGGTGGCGACGTCATAGTCCGGACCCAGCTCGCAGCGGACCATCTCCACCAGCCGCTCCTTCGCCTTGCCCGGGTGCTTGCGGGCCAGCGCATAGAAATACTGGCCGAGCAACACGTTCTTCCAGCGGGTAAGGCCATAGGCGCTCTTGGCGGGCAGGTGCCGCCGCAGCCAGTTGGCGATGCCGTCCTGCGAGGGGCGCGCGACGATATAGGTGGGCGAACGCTGCAGCATGGTGACGTGTGCCGCCAGGCGGGCGAGTTCGGGCACCAGCGTCACCGCCGTCGCGCCGCTGCCGATCACGACGACGCGCTTGCCCGCATAGTCGATGTCCGGCGTCCAGAATTGCGGATGGACGATGCGGCCCTGGAAATCCTCGCGACCCGGGAAGTCGGGCAGATAGCCCCGCTCGTAATTATAATAGCCGGCACAGAGGAACAGGAAGCTGCAGCTGAACTGACGGGTGCGGCCTTCCGCCTCCACCGTCACCGTCCACAGCGCCTCGTCGCTCGACCAGGCCGCCGCCACTACCCGGTGGCGATACCGGATGTGCCGATCGATGCCGAAATCGCGGGCGGTATCCTCCAGATAGCGCAGGATCGCGTCGCCATCGGCGATCGCCTTGGCGTCCGTCCACGGGCGGAACGAGAAGCCCAGCGTGAACATGTCCGAATCCGATCGGATGCCGGGGTAACGGAACAGGTCCCACGTGCCCCCCATCCGCTCGCGACCTTCCAGGATCGCATAGGTGCGCCCCGGGCATTTGGTCTGCAGGTGATACCCCGCGCCAATGCCCGATAGTCCCGCGCCAACGACGAGAACGTCGAAATGTTCGCGCATGTTCTGCCTCTCCTGGAGGCATGGTTGCACGACTATTGCCGGCGCGCCACCTCAATAATCCCGCGAGTAGCGCAACGTCGCACCCGACCCGCCGAACGAACTGGTCTGCGACAACACGCTGAGCGCCCGCGAGAGCGACACCTCTAGCTGCGTCGCAGTGAAGCCTCGGGCATCGGTGATGATCTCGATATAGATGTTGTTGGTGATGTACTTGCCCGCGGCCAGCGAGGTGCCCCGGCCGGTGGTGTCGTCGGCGCCGAGAACGCGGAGACGATCGATGCCGGTCGCCGACTTGAGCTGGCCGAGCGGATTGAGCCCGCCGCCGGTCGCGCGCAGCGAGTTGAGCGCAGCGGCAAGCTGAATCGCTTCGGTCGCCGACAGGTTGGTCACGTTCGTCCCGAAGAACAGTCGCGAGAGCACCTCGTCCTGCGGGAGCGCGGGGTTGGAGGTGAAGGCGATCGACGGCTTCTGCGCGGTGCCGGTGATGTTGAGGATCGCCGTCACGCCTTCCGCCGTGGTGTTCGCCGAGATGTCGATCGTGGGATTGGTCAGCTCCGCGCCCTGGAAGCTGATCACGCCCTTGGTCAGCTCGAACCGGCGGCTGGCAAAGCTGTAGGTGCCGCGCACCACTTCCATCGTGCCGCGAACCTGCGGGTTCAGCGTCGTGCCGCCGATCGTGATGTTGGCCTGCCATTCGGATTCGAGGCCCATGCCGCTCACCATCAGGCGATTGTCCGCCCGCACGCGAATGGCGAGATCGAAGTTTCCGAAGGCGCGCGCCGGCTTTGCCGCCTGCGCCTGCTGGGTCGGATCGGCATCTCCCTTGCGCCGCACGCCGGTCAGCTCGGCGATTTCGGCCGCGCCTTGGCGGATGATCTGGTAGTTCGCCTCGGGGATGTTGATCTGTCCCTCGATCTTCTGGACATCGGCGTTCTTGGTAACGGTGAGCGTGCCGCTTGCGGTGGCGCCCAGCGCTTCGCTTCGCGCCAGACGCGCATCGTCCAGCTTGACGGTGATCGCCATCGGGAAGCCTTCGGCCGAAGAAAGCCCCACGCGCCCGCTGGCGCTGACGCTGCCGTTGCCCGCGCGGGCGCTCAGCTGGTTGAGCACAAAGGCATCGTTCGAGAACTGGCCGTCGATCTTAAGGTTGGTCAGCCGCGTGCCGGTGCCTTCGTTGTCATAGGTCAGATTGTCTGCCCGTACGACGCCGTTCAGCATCGGGCGGTCGACGCGGCCGGTGAAATCCGCGGCCATGCCGATCGGGCCGGTCAGCTGCTGGTTCGACAAGCCGGCAAAGGCGAAGGGAAGCGACGACGGGCCGTTGTACCGGAAGCCACCCGATAGCGGTGCCGCCATCAGCCGCTCGGTCCAGCTGCCAGCGCCGGCGCCCAACGGCCGGAGCGTGGTGACCACGCGACCGATCGTTGTGCTGCCTTGGCGGATCAGCGCGCGCAGGTCGCCGCCATCGGGCAGGAGCTTGCCGACCATGCTGATGTGGACCGGTGTCGAGACGCGCACCAGACTGGAGCGGGTGAGATCATCGATCTCCAGCCGCGCATCGGCGCTGGGAAACGCATCGGGCGCGGTCTGGGCAAAGTCGAGACTGCCGGTCGCGGTGCCGCCGATGCCGAGATCGGACACGAAGGCATTGACGATCGCCAGATCCAGCTTGTCGAGCCGCGCCTGCAGTACCGTGCCGTCGCCATAGCGGCCGGCAAGGCGCACGCTGCCCTGGTCGAAATCGATCTGCGTCGGCAACAGGCGATACACGCCCTTGTCGATCGCGATCTGCGCAGGGTTGGACGTGTGAAACTTCACGCCGCTCGCCTGGCCCTGCAACGCCGCGGTCCACAAGGCGGGCGTCATCCGGCCGTTGAGCGCAACGTCGAACGCAACCCCGGAAGACCCGCTCGCGACCGCCTGCACGGTGCCGTTGCCGCCGCGATAGTCGATCTTGGCGCGGGCGGTGCGCAACAGGAACTCGCCGCGCTTGAGGTTGGCGATCTGCACATCCGCCAGCACCTGCGGCTGATCGGCCAGCACGATGCTCGCGGTCGCAATCGCGCGGCCGATCGTCAGCTCGGCAACACCAGGGATGGCGGCATTGTTGGCAGTCGCCCGCACGTCGGCGCGCTGGAACTTGCCTTCGGCCGAGAGAGTCGCCAGTCCGTCGACGCCCGATCCACGGAAGGTCAGCTGGCCGGCAAACGGCCCCGCCTGGGTGGCCTGAAGCTGGCCGGCGATATCCATGCCCGCGAACCTCGCCGCGTTCACCTGGATCGCCAGCGCCTTGCCGGTGCGGACGAGCACATCCGCGTTGAACGGACCATAGTTGCTTTCGCCGGTAGCGGTCACGGCATAGGCATCGCCGCGGCCGACGACCTTCGCCTCGACCTTCGCAAGCCCGACACCCAGCCCCGGCTTCTCGGCGCGCAGCAGCAATTGCGGCGCGTTCAGCGTACCGGTCACGCGGGCGCTCAGAGGCCCGTACTGATCGGACACGGCATCGGCGGTCAGGCGAATCGCTCCGGCCGGATCATAGGTCCCCTGCCCGCGCAGCACGCGGAACTGGGGCGCCCGCAGGCGGACATCGGCAATCCCGATAACGCCCTTGGTATCGAGGTTGAGGCGCGCCGAGGCCACGGTGTTGCCGCCCAGGAAATTGCGCACGCCTTCGTTGAACAGCTTGCGGCTGCGCCCGGCCACCTTGCCGCGGATACCCCAGCCGCCGCCGGGCGCGGTGTAGAGCGCAGCGTCGGTGTTGAGATCGACCACGCCGAGCCCGGCGATCGTGTAGTCGTTGATCCGGCCCTTCAGCGCGCCGGTATACCGGCCCTTGGCCATATCAGCGGCGATGATCGCGGTCGCGTCGATCTTGTCCGACTTCAGCCGAAGATTGTCCGACAGAATCCGACTGCCTGAAATGGCGAGGTCGCCGTTCACCATGACGTTGGTGACCAGCCCACCGGCTGCCGCATTGAGACCGGAGACGCGCGCCGCCTTGGCGCGCACCGGCACGAGAATGCGGTCCGAATCCACCCGCGCGCGGCCTTCGGCATAGAGCTGCTCGACCACCGTCTCGCCGAACCCGATCGCGCCGGCCGAGAGCTTGTAGTCGACCATCGGCGTCGCAAAGGCGCCTTCGAGCGCAAGCGAGGCGCGCACGGATCGCCCGACCAGCTTGGGGGCGATCGTACCGGGCTTGAGCAGCAGTGCATTGACATGCACGCCGTGGAACTGGTTGTTGCCGAGATCGACCAGGCCCTGCGCCTGCGCCGAAAGCGCATCGGACTCGAGCTTGAGGATGCCGTCCGCCTTGCGGTCCGCCCAGCGGAAATCGGTATCGAGACGCAGTCCCGGCGCCGTCAGTCGTTCGACCGGGCCCGCCAGATACAGGCCCGGATGCGTCATGCCACTAACCTGGAAGTGGCCATTGTCGGCAGTGACGCCGAGATCGGCAAGGCTCCGCCCGCCAAGCGTCGCGACGCCCTTGCCCTGCCAGTGCTTCCAGTCCCCGTTCCCCTGAACGCTGGCGAGGAGCGGTGCCTGCAGCTTGGCGAGCCCTGCGACCAATCCACCCTTGGGTGCATCGAGGCGCAGGTCGATATCGAGCCGGTTCGCCGCCGGTACCGCATCGAGCTTGAGCGCAAGCCGGTCGCCACCGGCGACGCCGCGCGCGGCGACCGTGCCAGCATCCGCCACGATCTGCGCACGCCCGTCCGAAAGATGCGCCGAACCGCTCAGCCGAGCGAGATGGCGCTGGCCGTCGACCGCGGGCGCGATGTCGATCCGCGCGACGTTCAGCCGGGCGATGTCGATGTTTAGATCGGGCAACAGCGGCGCATTGGGATCGGTGGAGGGCTTGAGTTCGGGCAGGCGCGCCAGGCGGATCTCGGGGCTCTCCAGATTGCGGATGTCGATGCGATTTTTCAGATAGGACAGCGGCCGCCAGTCGAGCTTGATCTCCTGCGCGGTGGCGAACACGCCCTTGGTGTCGCTGACCCGCACGTCGCGAAGGATCATGCCGCCATAGATCGAACCGTCGATCCGCCCGATCCGGAAACCGAGGCCCGATTCGAGCTGCAGCTTGCCGAGCTGGTCCGCGATCAGCCGCCGTCCCGGCTGGGTGTCGAGCCCCAGCACCGCGAGCCCTGCCAGCGCGGCGAGCGACACGATCCCCAGCGCCACCCACTGGCCGATCTTCAGCCAGAGCGGCCGGCCCGTACGCACCACGGTCACGGTGCCGGTTTCAGGCATGTCGTCCGCCATCAGAATGCCTGTCCGATCGAGATGTAGAGCGCGATTTTGGATTCGTTCTTCTTGCGCGCGATCGGCGTCGCCACATCGATGCGCAGCGGGCCGAAATTGGTATAGAGCCGGCCGCCGATACCGGCGCCGAAGCGCAGGTTGCGGCCCGTGGGCGCGACGCCTTCATAGACCTGGCCCGCGTCGAGGAACGGCACGATGCCATAGTTGCCGAAGCGGTAGCGCGCCTCGATGCCGAACTCGTTGAACGAGCGTCCGCCCACGGGCTTGTCGTCGGGCGAGCGCGGGCCGAGTTCCTGATAGCCGAAGCCGCGAACCGATCCGCCGCCGCCGCCATAATAGCGTCGCGAGGGCGGCAGATCGTCGCGCGAAACGCCGTTGATCGAGCCGACGCGGGCGCGTCCGGCGAGCACAATGCTGCTGGTCACCGGGTAATAGCCGTCCACTTCCAGCATCATCCGCGCATAGGGCTGCACCTGCCCGCGCACCGAGGTCTCGGCGCTCAGATTGCCCTTGATGCGATAACCCCGTGTCGGATTGAGCAGGTCATCCGACGTGTCATAGCCCAGGAAGGTCGGGATGGCCGCGATCAGCCAGGTGCCGCGATCGCGCTTGCCGGCGTTGAAATTATATCGGTCCTCGTTCGAGCCGACGAGCTCCGCCCCGTAATAATAGGTCCAGCGTTTCTGCCAGATCGGCGTCGAATCGCGCGAGATCCGGACCGACAGCGTCGAGGTGAACGCTTCGAACGCGTCATAATCGCTGTGGTTGAGCGAGCCGGTGATCAGCAGCGTGCGATCGCGCTGCCCGGCGTTGGAGCGGCGGAAGGTGGTGGTCAGTGCCTGTTCCTGCGTACCGAGGATACCGCTGACGGTCAGCGCGCCCTCGGGCGGGAACAGATTGCGATGCGCCCAGCTCGCCTGGAGCTTGATGCCCTGCCCGGTGCTGTAGCCGAGTTCGCCGGCCAGCGTGCGCGGCTTGCCCGCGACCTGGCGGACGAGCAGGTCGACCTGCTCGGTACCGTCGGGCCCTGGATTGCCGGTACGTTGCGGCTCGACCGAAACCGTGGAGAACAGCCCTGTCGCGATCAGCGCCTGACGAAGATCATCGACCTTGCGGCTGTCATAGACGGCGCCTTCCCGATAGCGGCGGAAGATGTTGATATGCTCCGCCTCGAACACCTGACGGCGGCCCGTCGTCTGGATCTGGCCGAAGCTGGCGCGCGGGCCCAGCGTCACCGGCAGCGTATAGTCGGCGGTGTGGGTGGCATCGTCGAGCACCACGTCGCGCTGGCCAAGCTCGATGAAGGGATAGCCCTGCTGCGGCATGCGCAGCGACACATTAGCTTCGGCGCCGAGCACGCGATCGGCCTGAATGGGGTCGCCCGGGTTGAGGTTCAGTTCGCGATCCAGCAGGCCCGGCGGGACGGTCGGATCGCTCTCGATCCGGATCGTGCCGAGGCGAAAGAGCTTGCCCGGCGACGCGGTGATGACTGCCTTGACCGCGCCCGAGTTCGGCGGATCCTGAGTGATCGATGAGGCGGCGGTCGCATCGTAATAGCCGAGCGACTTCATCAGCCGCAGCGCTAGCTTCTCGTCCTCCCGGGCACGGGCCGAGACCATCGCAGCATTGGCCGCCTTGCCCTTGCCGTGCTGGAGCGCGGAGAGCTGGCGGAACTGGCCGTCGAGACGCAGCGTATCGAGCCCGCTTACCTCTGTGGTGTAACGGATCGCCGGCGCCTTGTCGCTATCGTCGGGCGTATCGCCGACCGGCGCCACCTTGAAGTCGGCAAGCGGGGGCAGCGGCGCGGTGAGTTCAGGCGCCTCGGGTCCGGCAGGAACGAACCCTTGCTGGGCCGTAGCGTCAGTCGTCGGGGCTGCCTGGGCTGGTGCCGGTGCGACAGACGCGGCGGACTTGGCCGCCTGGCCGATTGGCGGGGCCGCACCATTCTTGTCGAACGCACCCATTGGTTCGAGGGGCGCGTTGACGTCGTCACTCAGCTTGGGAAGCGCGGCATCGAATGCCTTGTCGGGCAGGATCGGCGAATCCGGCTGCGAATCCCCCGACGCGGCCGGATTTGCCGCGGGCGGTGTCGATTGCGGCGCGCCCTGCCCCGGCTTCGGATCGTTCAGCTGGGCATGAGCCACAGCGGGCACGAAGCTCGCCCCCGCAAGCGCGGCGACCCAAACAACCCGAACCCCTTTAACCACGCGCCTCCTCCGGGAGCCGCA
>JAIYAA010000128.1 GCA_027489295.1 Sphingomonadales bacterium
ACCATCGGCGCGGTGCTGGTCGGCGCCTCGACCGGTCGCGAGGGACCGACGGTGCAGGTCGCCGCCTCGATCATGGGCTATGCCCACCGCCTCGCCCGCGTGCCGATCCGCGCCTCGGTGTTCATCGCCGGCGGTGCGGCGGGCGTCGCGGCGGCGTTCAACACCCCGCTCGCGGGGGTTGCCTTCGCGATCGAGGAACTCGCCGCCGCCTATGAGCAGCGCATGGCGGTGCTGGTGATGGCGGCGGTGCTGATCGCGGGCATGACCAGCCTCGGCATCGCCGGCGACTACGTCTATTTCGGTGCGATGCGCGATACGCTGCCGCTGCGCCAGGCCGTGCTGGCCGCGCCGGTCGCGGGCGTGGTCGGCGGCCTCGCCGGCGGACTGTTCGCGCGACTGATGCTCGCGGCCGGCGGATCGGACTGGCGGCCGCTGGTCGTCGTCCGCCGCCACAAGCTGGTCTTCGCCGCGGCCTGCGGCCTGATCGTGGCGATCCTGGGCGTGACGACCGGCCTCACCTGGGGCACCGGCTATGACGCGGCCCGCACCGCGATCACCACCGGCGCGATCCCCTGGTGGTACAGCCCCGCCAAGTTCGTGACGACGCTCGCCACCGCGGTCGCCGGCATCCCCGGCGGCATCTTTGCGCCCTCGCTCTCGGTCGGCGCCGGCGTCGGCGACCTCGTCCGCCCGATCTTCCCCACCGCGCCGGGCGGGACGATCGTGCTGCTCGGCATGGTCGCCTATTTCACCGGCGTGGTCCGCGCCCCGCTGACCGCCGTGATCATCATCGCCGAGACAACCGCGAGCCGCGGGCTGATGCTGCCTTTGCTCGCCGCCGCGCTGATCGCCGATTTCACAGCCCAGCTCGTCTCCAAGGAACGGCTGTACCACGGCCTGTCGCTGCGCTTCGGCACAACGCAGGTGCAGCATGAATCGGACGGACCGGGGAACGGATCGGGCCCGCGCGCGTAACGAACCCATGGGCGCGCCCGTCTGCTGGCGCCCCGATGAGGAGTTGCATGCCCGACCGGGAAACCGTTTCGCTGATGCCGCCACCGGCGGACCTGCTTGATACCGCCAGCCTGTTCCTCGATTTCGACGGGACGTTGGTCGAACTCGCCGACCATCCCGACGGCGTGGTGGTCGACGGCACGCTGGTCGAGCTGATCCGCGCGCTGGAAGAAAAGCTCCACGGCCGCCTCGCGCTGGTGAGCGGCCGCCCGGCCGCGGATCTGGCCGCGATGTTCGGCGATCGTGCGCCCTCGGTCGTCGGCAGCCACGGCATGGAGTTCCGCTGGTCCGATGGCCGCCGCGAGCGCGCCGAGCGCCCCGCCGGGCTGGTTGAGGCGCTGGCGGCGATGCGCGCCTTTGCAGATGCCCGCCCCGGCGTCGTGCTGGAGGACAAGCCGCTCGGCGCCGCGGTGCATTACCGAATGAACCCCGAGCACGAAGCCGAGGCCATCGCGCTCGGCGAGCAGCTCTCGGCCGAATACGGTCTCTATCTGCAGCACGGCAAGATGATGGTCGAGGTCCGCAGCCCCGGCGGTGACAAGGGCAGCGCGATCCGCACGCTGATGGCCGATCCGCGGTTTTCCGCAGGCCGCCCGGTATTCCTGGGCGACGACGTCACCGACGAGCCCGGTTTCTCGGCGGTCGCGGCGCTGGGCGGTGCCGGCGTCCTCGTCGGCCCGCCCCGCCCCACCGACGCGCGCTACCGGATCGACGATGTATCCGGCGTGCTCGGCTGGCTCGCTGCCGCCATCGGAGTGCATGCATGACGACTCTCGATCTCTGGCCGATCGGCAACTGCCAGGTCAGCGCGCTGATCGATCGCGCCGGCCGATTCGTCTGGGGCTGCGTGCCGCGCGTCGACGGCGATCCGCTGTTCTCGGCGCTGGTCGGCGGTGCGGAGCCCGAGGGCGGCTATTGGGACATCGCGCTCGATGGCGTCGTCTCGGTCGAGCAGCATTATCTGCGCAACGCGCCGATCCTCGTCAGCCGCCATACCGACGCGGCCGGCAACGCGATCGAGGTCACCGATTTCTGCCCGCGCTTCCAGCGGCTGGGCCGGGTGTATCGGCCGGTCGCCTTCGCGCGCATCGTCAAGCCGGTGGCGGGCAGCCCGCGCATCCGCGTGAAGCTGCGCCCCAGCTGCGGCTGGGGCAAGCCCTGCGCTACTCGCATCGGCGGCTCCAACCATCTCCGCTACCTCGTCGAGCCAATGACGCTGCGCCTCACCACCACCGCGCCCGTCGGTATGGTGGAGGAAGAACGGCTGTTCCGCGTCGAGAAGCCCCTGCACTTCTTCCTCGGACCCGACGAGAGCTTCACCGGCGACGTCGCCGAGACGGTCGACGACATGCTGCTCAACAGTATCGCCGAATGGCAGCACTGGGTGCGCGGGCTGAACATCCCGCTCGAATGGCAGGACGTGGTGATCCGCTCGGCGATCACGCTCAAGCTGTGCCAGCACGAGGAGACCGGCGCGATCGTCGCCGCGCTGACCACCTCGATCCCCGAACATGCGGGGTCGCAGCGCAACTGGGACTATCGCTACTGCTGGATCCGCGACGCCTATTATACCGTCCAGGCGCTCAACCGGCTGGGCGCGCTCGACGTGCTGGAATCCTATCTCGGCTATTTGCGCAACATCGTCGACGATGCCCGCGCCGAGCCGCGCGGCGGCCATATCCAGCCGCTCTACGGCGTGCTGGGCGAGGCGACGCTGGAGGAGCGCGAGGCACCCGATCTCGCCGGCTATCGCGGCATGGGGCCGGTGCGCGTCGGCAACCAGGCCTATGAACAGGTCCAGCACGACGCCTATGGCCAGATCGTCCTGTCCAACGTCCAGGCGTTCTTCGACCAGCGGCTGTACCGCATCGCCGGCATCGAGGACTTCGAGGCGCTGGAGCGCGTCGGCGAACGCGCCTGGCAGCATCACGACCAGCCCGATGCCGGCCTGTGGGAGCTGCGCACCCGCCAGAGCGTCCACACCTATTCGGTGGCGATGTGCTGGGCGGCGTGCGACCGGCTGGCCAATGCGGCCCACGCGCTCGGCCTCGAAGAACGCCGCGCCTTCTGGCAGACCCGGGCCGACACGATCCGCACGACGGTGTTCGACAAGGCCTGGCGCGAAGAGACGCAACGCTTCTCCGCCACCTTCTCGGGCGACGATCTCGACGCCAGCCTGCTCCAGCTGCTGGAGATGCGTTTCCTGGCGCCCGACGATCCTCGTTTCGTCGATACGCTGAAGGCAGTCGAGGCCGGGCTGCGGCGCGGATCGACCATGCTGCGCTACGATACGGAAGATGATTTCGGCCTGCCCGAAACCGCGTTCAACTTCTGCACGTTCTGGTTGATCGAAGCGCTGCACATCACCGGCCGCACCGATGAAGCGCGCGCCTTGTTCGAGGAGATGCTCACCCGGCGCACCGCCGCCGGCCTGCTCTCCGAGGATATCGACCCCGTCACCGGGGAATTGTGGGGCAATTATCCCCAGACCTACTCGCTGGTCGGCATGATCAATTGCGCCGTCCTGCTGAGCAAACCCTGGAGTTCGATCCGTTGAGCCGCCTGATCGTCATTTCGAACCGCGTAACCGCGCCCAACGGCTCCAACTCCGGCGCGCAAGGCGGGCTGGCCGTCGCGCTCGCCGCAGCCTTGCGCGAGAATGGCGGCATCTGGTTCGGCTGGTCCGGCGAGCAGACCGATCAATTCACCGGCCAGATCAGCATGCAGCGCAACGAGGGCGTGACCACCGCCACGGTCGATCTCGAAGAGCAGGACATCGACGAATATTATAACGGCTATGCCAACCGCACGCTGTGGCCGCTGTTCCACTATCGGATCGACCTGGCCGAATATGAGCGCGGCTTCGCCGGCGGCTATCAGCGCGTCAACGAGCGCTTCGCCGAGACCGTCCGCCCGCTGATCGAGCCGGACGACGTGGTGTGGGTGCAGGATTACCACATGTTCCCGCTCGGCCAGGAGCTGCGTCGCCGGGGCTGCAAGAACCGGATCGGCTTCTTCCTCCACATCCCCTGGCCGCCGCG
>JAIYAA010000388.1 GCA_027489295.1 Sphingomonadales bacterium
GTGCGACCCTCTCGGGGGGTGTCGGGTAGGTGTTACTCGGCAGCCTCAGCCGGCGCCGGGGCCTTGTACGTCAGCACTGGCTTGCGTGCGGCGAGCGTCTCGTCGAGGCGGCGGCGCGGGGCGAAGTGGGGTGCGCTCTTCAGCGCCGCCTCGCCCTGCTTGGCCTTCGTCGCGACATTGCGGAACGCGCCGATGAACTGGTCCAGCGCCGCCTTGCTCTCGGTCTCTGTCGGCTCGACCAGCATCGCACCGTGGACGACGAGCGGGGAATCCACCGTCATCGGGTGAGAGCCCTCGTCGATCAGGCCCTTGGCAATGTCGATCGTCGAGAAGCCCTCGGGCAGGCCCTTGTCGCTGAAGATGGCCTCATGCATGCACGGGCCAGCCTTGGCGAAGGGTGCGTCGAGCACGTCCTCCATCGAGCGCAGCACATAGTTCGCGTTGAGCACCGAATCCTCGGCGACCTGGCGCAGGCCGTCGGCGCCGTGGCTGAGGATATAGGTCAGCGCGCGGCTGAACATGCCCATCTGGCCGTGGAACGCGGTCATGCGGCCGAAGGTGCCGGCATGATGCTCGCCGGCATTCTCTTCCTCGACGATGCGATAGCCCTCGGCCGTCTTCTCGACGAAGGGCAGCGGCGCATAGGGCGCCAGCGCCGCCGACAGCACCACCGGCCCCGAACCCGGGCCGCCGCCGCCATGCGGGGTGGAGAAGGTCTTGTGCAGGTTGATGTGCATCGCATCGACGCCGAGGTCGCCCGGGCGCACCCGGCCGACGATCGCGTTGAAGTTGGCGCCGTCGCAATAGACATAGCCGCCGGCGGCATGGACCGCGTCGGAAATGTCCTTGAGGTCCGGCTCGAACAGCCCGCAGGTGTTCGGGTTGGTGATCATCACGCCGGCGATGTCCGGCCCCAGCCGCGCCTTGAGCGCCGCCACGTCGACCCGGCCTTCGGGCGTCGCGGGGATGTCCTCCACCGCGAAGCCGGCGAACGCCGCCGTCGCCGGGTTGGTGCCGTGCGCGCTCTCCGGCACCAGCATGATGCGACGCGCGGTCTCACCCTTGGCGTCGAGCGCGGCGCGGATCGCCAGCACCCCGCACAGTTCGCCGTGCGCGCCGGCCTTGGGGCTCATCGCCACCGCCTGCATGCCGGTGAGAGTGATCAGCCAGTGCGCGAGCTGGTCGATCGCCTCCAGCGCGCCCTGCACGGTATCGACCGGCTGGAGCGGGTGGATGTCGGCGAAGCCCGGCAGGCGCGCCATCCGCTCGTTGAGGCGGGGATTATGCTTCATCGTGCAGCTGCCCAGCGGGAACAGGCCGAGATCGATCGCATAGTTCTGGCGGCTGAGGCGGGTGTAATGCCGCACCGTCTCCGGCTCGGACAGGCCCGGCAGGCCGATGGCCTTGCTGCGCTCCATGCCGCCCAGGCGCGACTTGCCCGCGGGGGCCTCGCCGAAATCGACGCCGGTGGTGTCGGCCGAACCGATCTCGAAGATCAGCGCCTCTTCCAGCATCAGCGCGCGGTTGCCGGTGAAGGTGGCGGCGTCGCTTTCGCCGGCCTGCGGCGTGGTGGGGCGCCAGCCCGACTGGTTGATCGTGCTCATGCCAGCACCTCCTCGAGTGCGGAGGCAAGCGTCTCGACGTCCTCCTCCGTGGTGGTTTCGGTGACCGCGACGACGAGGCCGTTCTGGAGGTCCTCGACGCCCGGATAGAGGCGGCCCAGCGACACGCCGGCCAGGATGCCCTTGTCGGCCAGCTGGCGAACGACGGGGCGCGCTTCCTTCGACAGCTTCAGGGTGAATTCGTTGAAGAACCGGTCGGTGACCAGCTCCACCCCGTCCACTTCGGCCAGGCGATCCGCGGCAGCGCTGGCGCCGACATGGTTGAGCTCGGCGAGCTGGCGCAGGCCCTTCTCGCCCAGCAGCGTCATGTGCACCGACATGGCGAGCGCGCACAGCACCGAGCTGGTGCAGATGTTCGACGTCGCCTTCTCGCGGCGGATATGCTGCTCGCGGGTGGAGAGCGTCAGTACGAAGCCGCGCTTGCCGCTGGCGTCCACCGTCTCGCCACAGAGGCGACCCGGCATCTGGCGGACAAGCTTTTCCGAGCAGGCGAACAGGCCGACATAAGGACCACCGAACTGAAGGCCGACGCCCAGCGACTGGCCCTCGCCGACGACGATGTCCGCACCCATCTCGCCCGGCGCCCGAATCGCCCCCAGCGCCACCGGCTCGGTGACGACGGCGATCAGCAGCGCCTTCTTGGCGTGGCAGGCGTCCGCGAGCGCCGACAAGTCCTCGATGCGGCCGAGAATGTCGGGATACTGGACGACGACGCACGAGGTGTCGGCATCGATCGCATTGATCAGGTCGAGCGTGTCGGGCTCGGGGCTCAGCGTCGGCACGCCCGTGACGAGCTGGTCGCCGGTGAAGCGCGCCATCGTCTTGGCGACCGAGACATAATGCGGGTGCAGGCCGCCCGAGAGGATCGCCTTGCCGCGCTTGGTGACGCGCCGCGCCATCGAGATCGCTTCCCAGCACGCGGTCGAGCCATCGTACATCGAGGCGTTGGCGACGTCGCAACCCAGCAGCCGGGCGATCTGGCTCTGGAACTCGAACATCATCTGCAGCGTGCCCTGCGCGATTTCCGGCTGGTAGGGCGTGTAGGCGGTGAGGAACTCGCCGCGCTGGATGATGTGATCGACCGAGGCCGGCACATGGTGGCGATAGGCCCCTGCCCCCAGGAAGAACGGCGCTTCGCCGGCCGCCAGGTTCTTGCGCGCCAGCGCGGTCATGTGGCGTTCGACCGCGAGTTCGGATGCATGCATCGGCAGGCCGGCGATCGGTCCGCTGAGGCGGGCGCTTTCGGGCACGTCGACGAACAGGTCGTCGATCGACTGGGCGCCGATCGTGCCAAGCATCGCCTGACGGTCGGCCGGTGTAAGGGGCAGGTAGCGCATCATGGTTCCTTCTTCCCGGGCTCCCGTGTTTGGGAGAGGCGGGCAAGGGGCTGAAACTTGCGTTCGGGAGATCGGACCGAGGCCGTCCCTCCCAAGATTCCCCTTCTAAAGCCCTTCCCCTTCAGGGGAGGGGTTGGGGGGTGGGGCCGGCGTCGGCGGGGGCTCGATGCCCCGCCGGCGCCTGTACGCTTGGCGGTCAGGACGCTCGCTAGTCGCTCGCGCCCCACCCCAACCCCTCCCCTGAAGGGGAGGGGCTAGGCAGAAATCACAGCTTCTCGACGAATGCCTGGTACTTGGCCTCGTTCATCAGGCCTTCCAGCTCGCTCTCGTCGCTCAGCGTCATCTTGAAGAACCAGCCTTCGCCTTCCGGATCCTCGTTCACCAGCGCGGGGTTCTCGGCGAGATCTTCATTGCCCTCGACGACGGTGCCCGACACCGGCGCATACACGTCCGAAGCCGCCTTCACGCTCTCGACAACGGCGGCATCGTCGCCCTTGGTCAGTTCCTTGCCCTCGTCGGGCACTTCGACGAACACGATGTCGCCGAGCTGGCTCTGGGCATATTCGGTGATGCCGACCGTCGCGACGTCGCCGTCGACTTCAATCCATTCATGGTCTTCGGTAAAATAACGGCTCATGTCACGCTCCCTTTCGGACATAGCGGTGGGGGACGAAGGGCATAGCCACAACCTCCGCGGAATGCTGCTTGCCCCGCTGGACAAGCGTAATCTTGGTGCCGGCCGCTGCAAGGGCCGACGGCACATAAGCCATCGCAATCGGCTTCTGGACGCTGGGCGCGAACCCGCCCGAAGTGACCTTGCCGACTTCCGCGCCGCTGGCATCGACCACGCCCGCGCCCTCGCGCACCGGCTGGCGGCCTTCGACGATCAGGCCGACGCGCTTCATGGCACTTCCCTGCTCGCGCTCGGCGAGGATCCGCTCGGCACCGGCGAACCCGCCCTCTCCGCGGCGGCGCTTGGACAGCGCGAAGCCGAGATCGGCGGCGACCGGCGTGGTCTCCAGATCGAGGTCATGGCCGTAGAGCGGCAGCCCGGCTTCCAGGCGCAGCGAATCGCGCGCGCCGAGGCCGATCGGCTTGACTTCGGGCTGCGCGGTCAGCGCGTCGGCGAACGCTTCGGCCGCCTCGCCCGGCAGCGAAATCTCGTAGCCGTCCTCGCCGGTATAGCCCGAGCGGCTGACCCAGAGCGGGTTGCCGTTCCACTCGAACGCGGCGGCGGTCATGAAGACGAGCTTCTCGACGCCGGGCAGCACGCGGGCGAGCGCGGTGACCGCTTCCGGCCCCTGCAGCGCCAGCAGCGCCTGGTCTTCCAGGTGGTTGATCGTCACTTCGTCGGGCAGGAACTCGCGGAACACGCCCAGATCGTCCCACTTGGTCGCGCCGTTGACGACCATGTAGATCGTGCCGCCGTCGATCTCGAAGGCATTGTCGGCGGGCAGGCGGGTCATCATCAGGTCGTCATGGATGCCGCCTTCTTCGCTGAGCAGCAGCGAATAGCGCATCCGGCCCTCGGCCAGACCCTTTACGTCGCCCGGCAGCAGCGTCTCCAGCCCGGCGTCGAAATCGACGCCCGAGAAGAGCAACTGGCCCATATGGCTGACATCGAACAGACCCGCATGCTCGCGCGTCCACAGATGCTCGGCCATGATGCCTTCATACTGGACGGGCATCGCATAGCCGGCGAACGGCACCATCCGGCCACCGCGGGCGCGGTGCCAGGCGTCGAGCGGCAGCGTCTCGATCGGCGTTTCGGTGGCTGCGGTGTCTTCGGCGATATCGCTCATCGGGGCACTCCGGGCATCAAGGGTCAACGATGCGCAAGCGGCCAGGCGGCCCCCGCAACACCATCGCCCCCTCTGTCACGGAACCTGAGAGCTTTCGCGCGGGTGGTGCCCGGCTTACCCCTTCGGTGGAGCCCAGCCTTCAAGGCCGGCTCGCTTTCCAGAGTGTCGTGGCCTGCGCGGTCCTCGGTGCCTGAGAGATTCCGGGGCGGTTGCTCCTTCGGCGATCCGGCGAACCGGATTCTCTCCCGCGCATGCCCATGCCGGTCGCCCGGCATCGACGCGGGGAGCCTTGGCGGCAGGGCTTGTCGGAGTCAATCGGGATAAAGGGTAAATCGCCCGAAGGGACAGACGGAATGCACGCGCCGCACGCCGTCATCCCGGCTTCCGCCGGGATGACGGCTTTTGGGTGGCGCGTCTTATCGCGTCGCGTTGTACTTCAACTGGTCGTCGGTCAGCTGGAAGCCGATCAGCGCCTCAAAGGTCGCCGACAGCACCGAACGGCGGACATTGGGATCGCTCAGCGGATCGGTCGCGGCGGACTCCCCGCCGGCCTTGCGCTTCTCGGTCAGGCGGCGGCGCACCTCGTCGGGCAGCGTCGCGGCAGCGTGCGAGACGCTGCTCGTCGCCTGGCCGACGGCGCTCGCGCGGATCTGACCGGCATCGAAGTGCAGCGTGATGTTGGCGACGCGCTTCGCCTCCACCTGCGTGCCGCCGCGGACGACCGTGAGGAAATAGGGCAGCACCACGTCCCGCGCCGGGCCGGCGTCGCGGCGGCGCGCCAACACGTCGAACTTGATGCTGGTCATCACCTGGTCGCCGGAATCGTCGCAGGTCGGCTGCAGGTTGGTGATCGTCGCTACCACGTCGATCGCGTTCGCCTCGCGGCTGGTCGCCGGATCGAACAGCGTCACGTCGCCGAGCCCCGCGGGGATCGCCACCGTCGGGCAGGCGGTGCGGACCGCGCTGATGCCGCCCTCGGTGATTTCGCCGGTGCGGGCGCAGCCGCCGGCGGCGAGCAGGATCAGGGCGGGAACGGTGAACTTCGCGACAGACAAGGAGGGCAACCTTTCGAACCGAACAGCCGCCCCCCATCTCGCACGAAACGGGGACGGAACGGCGCGCACCATAGGAACCGCCTTCCGCCCGCGCAAGCAATCGCGTAGAGGCTCCACCCGATGGCAAACACCGAAAAGCGTCCCCTGGAGCTGCTGATCGCAGCGCCCCGCGGCTTCTGCGCCGGCGTCGACCGCGCGATCCGCATCGTCGAACTCGCGATCGAGAAATATGGCGCGCCGGTCTATGTCCGGCACGAGATCGTCCACAACAAGTTCGTCGTCGAGAATCTGCGCGCGCAGGGCGCCGTGTTCGTCGAGACGCTGGACCATGTGCCGGACGGCGTGCCGGTGGTCTTCTCCGCGCACGGCGTGCCCAAGGCGGTGCCGCACAAGGCCGAGCAGCGCGGGCTTTCGTACCTCGACGCGACCTGCCCGCTCGTCTCCAAGGTTCATCGCCAGGCCGAGCGCCATGTCGCCGCCGGGCGGCACATCCTGTTCGTCGGCCATGCCGGCCACCCCGAGGTGATCGGCACCTTCGGCCAGGTGCCCGACGGCGCGATGACGCTGGTCGAGACCGAGGCGGATGCCGAGTCCGTCGTAGTGCCGGATCCCGAGAACCTCGCCTTCCTCACCCAGACGACCCTGTCGGTGGACGATACCGCGGCGGTGCTCGGCATCCTCAAGCGCCGCTTCCCGACGATGCTCGCGCCGGGTGCGGACGACATCTGCTACGCCACCTCGAACCGGCAGGGCGCGGTCAAGGCGATCGCCGAACAGGCCGAGTTGGTGCTGGTGATCGGCGCCCCCAACTCTTCCAACTCGCTGCGGCTGGTCGAGGTCGCCAAGCGCGGCGGGGCGCGTGCCGTGCTGATCCAGCGCGCCGCCGAGATCGACTTTTCCTGGTTCGACGGGGTGACCCATGTCGGCATCAGCGCCGGCGCCTCGGCACCCGAGATCCTGGTGCGCGAGGTGGTCGAGCGGCTCGCCACCCAGTTCGCGATCACCGAACGCGAAGTGGAAACGGTGCAGGAAAGTGTCGTGTTCAAGCTGCCCCGCGGGTTAGAGGCTGCGTAATGGCCGTCTACACGCAGGTTTCGGCCGAGGCGCTGTCCGCGTTCCTCGAGCGGTTCGACGTCGGCGAGCTGGTCTCCGCCAAGGGCATCGCCGAGGGGGTGGAGAACAGCAACTATCTGGTCGACACGACCAAGAGCCGCTTCATCCTCACCCTCTACGAGAAGCGCGTCGACCAGGGCGACCTGCCCTATTTCATGGCGCTGCTCGATCA
>JAIYAA010000150.1 GCA_027489295.1 Sphingomonadales bacterium
CGCAAGGCGTTGTTCTTGAAGCGGATGGCATACCAGAGATCAGGGCTGTCCATCACGCAGCGCTCGGCGAAGATCCAGCGCGCGCCACCCGAAATCTGCGAGCCTACGACCACGCCGCCATGCCCTTCCTTCATCCGGCAATCGCGGATCAGGATGTTCTGCGACGGCATCGCCAGCCGCCGCCCGTCCTCGTTCCGCCCGGAATTGACCGCGATGCAATCGTCGCCGGTATCGAAGGTGCAGTGCTCGATCAGCGCACCATCGACGGACTCGGGGTCGCAGCCATCATTGTTCGGGCCATGCCCCAGAATGTCGACGCCCCGCACGATCAGATTGCGGCACAGCACCGGGTGGATCTGCCAGAAGGGCGAGCCCCGCAGCTTCACCCCCTCGATCAGCACATTCTCGCAATCATAGGGCTGGACGAAGGCCGGCCGGAGGTATGATCCCGCGCCGAACACCCGCTTTTCCACCGGCACCCGCCGCTCGGCCATGTCGAAGAGGATCGCGCGCGCCTTGCGCTGGTCGGGCATGCCCTCGCGCCAGCCGTGATCGGTGGTACCGCCCCAGGGCCCCTTCCACGACCACCAGTGCTGCGCGCTCCCCTGCCCGTCCAGCGTACCCTGGCCGGTGACCGCGATGTTGCGCTGCCGCCGCGCATAGACCAGCGGCGAATAGTTCATCAGTTCGATCCCTTCCCAGCGGGTGAAGACCAGCGGATAGTCCTTGGGGTCGGTGGAAAAGAGCAGGGTCGCGCCGGCCTGCAGGTGCAGGTTCACGTTCGAGCGCAGATGCACAGCGCCGGTCAGGAAACGCCCGGCGGGCACCACCACCCGGCCGCCACCGGCATCCGCACAGGCGGCGATGGCGCGGGCGATCGCCTCGCTGTTCAAGGTGGTGCCGTCACCGCGCGCGCCATAGAGGGTCACGTCGAAATCGCGCGCAGGGAAGACCGGAGGAAGCGCCGCGCGGGCGATCGCGTCGGCGCGCGCCCAGGGATCAGCCTCGGCGGCCTGAATCCGACCCGGCAGCAGCGACAGCGCCGCGCCCGCACCTGCGTGGCCGAGCAGCGCCCGACGGGAAGGCGTGAACCCCATATCCTCTCCTTCGGATCCGGTGTTGACACCGGTTTCGTTGAAGGTTGTCCCGAGATGAAGGCGGGGTCAAGCCCGCCCATATCGATTGCGGCGAACGGAAGGCACCTCTTCTGCCTGCGTATGCCGGTAGAGACCGCGGCCGGCAGGGCATTCTTTCCCAGAATTCGAAGCGATGCCTTTGTCGCCAGCGCCTTACGCCGCATTTACGGCCCGGCGGCGCCCGCTTGGCTGATCCAGACCTCTATAATTCGCACTCCCCCGGCCTGCTCTGCGCCGGTGCAACAAGGATCCCTGTCGCGGGGCGATCTCACCGCGACGATCGATGTGCATGTCGCGCCGCGCTTCGATTCCGTGAAGGGCAATTTCAACCGCGCGGTGACCAACCTGCGTGCGCTGATCGCGCAGGTTCTCGAAAGCGCCACCACGATCCGCACCGGATCGAGCGAGATCGCCGTCGCGTCCGAAGACCTCGCCAAGCGCACCGAGGCGAACGCCGCCAGTCTGGAAGAGACCGCTGCCGCCGCTACCCAGATGGACCAGCGCCTGCGGGCCACCCTGGGGCGCTTGGCAGCATCTCGGCGGCCACTGCAGAGGTCCACCAGCTGGTGACCGCCATGGCGACGGACAACCGGGCCCAGGCCTCGGCCATCTCGCAGATCGCCAGCGCCGTCCAGACGATGGACCAGAGCACCCAGCAGAACGCGGCAATGGTCGAACAGACCTCGGCCGCGGCGCGCAACCTGAATGCCGAGGTCGCCAGCCTCAGCGACCGGGCAAACACGTTCCAGGTCGGTGGCCAGCGCCCCGTGCCATCGGCGGACCGGCGGTCCAGCGCTTCGCGCAGCAACAACAGCGGCTATGTCTCGCCGGTCAAGCCCTTGCCCGTCGCCGCGATGGCGGCCTCCGACGCGGGAGAATGGGCGAGCTTCTAAACCCGCCGCGCACGCAAAGACGGCCGGGAGATCGATCTCCCGGCCGTTTCTGCATCTGGCAACAAGCGCTCAGGCGACGGCGGCGACGCCCATGGAACGGCGGGCGCGACGGCGCAGCGATGCGCCGACAAAGCCGAAGCCTGCGATCATCAGACCCCAGCTTGCCGGTTCCGGCACGCCGCTGGGCCCGAACACGACATTGACCTGCGCCGTGCCGATCTTGGCGCCGGCCAGGCTCGGCGCGCCGAGCGCTGCGGTGAAGGCGTTGGCGGCTTCGGTGGTCAGCGTCAGCGTCGAGTTGGCGCCGAGGTTGAACAGCGAAACGGTGCCCAGCGCCGTGCCGTTGGCAGCAGCGCTGCCACGCACCACGCCATTGGCGGTGTCGACCACGAAATCGCCGATGCTCAGCGTGTTGGTACCCGAGGTGAAGTTGAGGCCCGAGCCGTTATGCTCGACAAGCAGCGCACCGGTGGAATCGTTCCGCGTGCCACCGGTAGCGAGAAACGTCGCGACGATATCGTTGCCGAGCATGAACGAGCTGGCAGTGCCGTAGGTCGCCAGCGAATAGCCGAGCGACTGGAAGGTGCTGGTAGCGGTGAGGTCGACGGCGGTGGCACCGCCGAGAATCGGGGCAGCCGAAGCCGCGACGGGTGCTAGCGACAGGCCCGCTACAAGGGCAGCCGCGCCCAAAGCGCCTTTAATCATCCGCAACTCCTCCTGAACAGGGTCTACAGGCCGGGTGCGACTGCGCAGACGCAGGCCCGCATTCCAGCACCGCACGAACCGTGTCGAAGGGGAGCGAGTTCCTACAACTTGTCTTGTATTCCAATCGCCTCATCGAAACACCTAAGAAGCGTTTCGACTCCGATACAGCCGGCGCCACCGCGCCTAGCGATTCATCCGGTGCAGCAGCTGCGCCCGCAGGCGCCGTGCCTCCACTGCGTCGATTGGCGCCAATGGTCCCCGTGCCGCCTCCGGCAGGTGCGATGCCGCGCGGTCGGGATCGCCGAACACATAATAGTCGAACAGCGCGCGCCACGCGTCCTTTTCGGGCGCCGGCCGGTCGCGCAGGCTGAGCAGCGCGTGGAGCAAGGTGATCTGCGGCGTATCCAGCCAGGCCGGGCTGGTGTTCCACCAATAGTTCACCAGCACGTTGAACGGCGCCAGGGCCTCGACATGGTGCCACCACATCGCCGGGTAGAAGAGCAGGTCCCCCGGTTCGAGCTCGGCTACCTGCGCATGCGCCATGGCCTCGCGGAAGCCGGGATGGCGAACAAGGTCCGGTGCGGCAAAGTCGACCATGCTCACCACCTGCCCGCCGGGCGTCGGTTCGAGCGGGCCGGGATAGAGATTGGCGATCTGATCGGGCGGGAACAGGGTGAAGCGCCGCTTGCCCACTGCGCACACCGCCAGGTTGTGCGACATGTCGTAATGGCAGGTGGCGGTGGTGCGGTTGCCGATCCAGATGCTCGCCAGATGCTGCGCGAACATCGGGTGATCGAGCGCCAGGTCGTTCTCGATGCGGAAGCCGGGCAGATACGTGTCGAGATCGGTCGATCCGACATAGAAGCTCGGCGCATCGGGCGCGCCGATCTGCGGGCGCATCGCCTCAAGCAACGCGGCCAGCGGCTCGCGGCGGCCGGTGAAGTTGAGGCCGGTGACGGTCTCGTCATAGAAGAAGCGGCCCTGGATTTCGGGGGCGCCCATGAACGTCACCACCGGGCGACCGGCGTCGAAGCGCTGGAGCAGGTCCATCGCGGCACCGGCGGACTCCAGCCCGGCGCGGACCAGCGGCCAGTCGGCGGCAATGCCCTTCAGGATCACCGGCGCCTGCGCCGCTATCAGCTGGTCGAACGGAATCGCGTCGGGCGCGATGCCTTCCACCACCCGCACGGCGGGCGCTGCGCCGGCAAGCACGTTCATCGCGCCGTGCCTGCGTTCTTTCGCTCGATCAGCGCGCTGATATTGCCCATCGACGCGGCGACCAGATGCGCCAGCCCAAGCAGATTGGCGCGGTGCAGCCGCTCGACACCGGCCATGTCCAGCGCCTCCAGACGCTCGCGCGACAGCATCTGGAAGCCCTCGATCCGGTAGCGCTGCTCGTCGTGCAGCGTCACCTCGATCACATTGGCCTCGAGCAGGCCCAGTTCCTGGAACAGCGCATAGACCGGCGCGGCGGCGGCGATGCCGCCATGGATGCGCCCGAGTACGCGCGAGACATGTTCCAGATAGCGGCTCGCGCCGCCCTGGGGCAGGAACAGCGGCTCGCCCTCCGCGGTGCCGACGCGCGGGTCGTCGAGGTCGATATGGACCGTCGGCCCCTCCTCCGGATCGATGCCATCGGCGGGGATGCCGATCGAGAAGGGTCCGCGCTGCTGGAGCGCGGGGACATAGCGGCTGGTCCAGCGCGCGCCGTCGAAGAACAGGTTCTCGTCGCGGTCCAACCCGGTGAGCGCCACCGCCTGCAGCCCCTCCCCTTCCGCCTCGCGGAACAGGATCGGGAATTCGCGCTGCACTGCCTCGAACTCGGTGGGGAAAATCAGGATCTGGTTGGCACCATCGCCGAACTCCACCCCGTGGCGGAAGGCGACGCGGAGGTCCTGGTGGAGCACATTGTCCAGCGCGACCGGTCTCGTCATTCGAACATCATCCGTTTTTCAGCCCGTTGGCGGGCCTGGTCGGCGGGACCATGGCGGAAAGCCCCCGCCGCCTCAACCACAAGCGAAAGGGCCGCTGCACCAGGCAGCGACCCTCCCTCTCCTTCCGCGCAGATGCGCGGTAGCTCAGAACTTGAAACGCGCACCCAACAGGAAGCGGCGATCGAGCTCCTGCGCGAACCACAGCTCGCTCTCGGCGCGAGCGTAGGTCCGGACGCTTTCCTTCGTCAGGTTGATGCCTTCGAGAGTCACCGCGATCCGCGGCGTGATCTCGTAGCTGATGTTCATGTCCAGCTGGCCGAACGGCGCCGTGAACTCGGGGTTGCGCGAGCCCTGGCGGTTGATGCCCGACAGGAACTTGTCGCGCCAGTTATAGGCGAGACGGGCCGAGATGCCGTTCTTGTCGTAGATCAGCGTGGTGCTGAACGTGTCGCTCAGGCCGAGCAGGGCGAACTGGTCCTGGCCCGGATCGGCACCCAGGTTGAAGCCCACGTCGCCGCGCACCAGCGTGTACGCCGCGGCGATACCGATGCCCGTACGACCGAGGAAGTACTGGCCGGCCAGTTCGACGCCGTAGATCTCCGCGTCCTTGTTGTTGATCGGCTGCGTCACCTGGAACTGGTACAGCGGATCGGCCGAGTTGCCGCGCAGATCGTACTGGTTGTTGATCGCCTTGACGTAATTGTCGTCGAGCGCGCGGGTGGACGTGTTGTAGTTCGCCCGGAACTCGGTGGTCGCCGCCGCGACCGAGCCGCGGTTGGCGATCAATGCCGACATCACGAACAGGTTCACGTCGCTGACGTCCGCACCGAGCGTGTTGAGCGCGCTCAGCGCCTGACCCGAACGGCTGCCCGCCGCACCCGAGCTCGGGTCGCGCAGGCCGAACAGCGGCGAGGTGAACTGGCCGTTGCCGACGAAGTTGTGCACCCGCTTGTCGAAGAACGCCACCGAGACATAGCTGTCCGGCTTGAAGTACCATTCGAGCGACGCGTCAAAATTGTCGGAGATCAGCGGCGACAGCGCCGCATTGCCGACAGACGCGCTGGGGATGCCGCCATTGTTGGTCGGACGCGGCGGGCCGCCCACCGTGGTGGAGGTGAACAGGTTGTTGTAGTTCGGCCGCGCAATCGTCTTGCTGTACGACAGGCGAGCGAGCAGATTGCGCTGCAGTTCGACCTGGAAATCGATCTGCGGCAGGATGTTGTCGTAGGAGTGCGACTGGTCGAACTGGCTCGTATTGGTCAGCGACACCACGACCGTGAAGTCGTTGTCCGAAACCCAGTCGAGCGCCGACGGCACCGCGACCTGCGAGATCGAGCGCGACTTGGTGTGCTCGTAGCGCACGCCAGCCACCAGGCGCGCCGGTGCGTTGCCCAGTTCGCCCTTCCAGGTCACCTGGCCATAGGCCGCCCAGATGTCTTCCTTCA
>JAIYAA010000194.1 GCA_027489295.1 Sphingomonadales bacterium
CGGCTGTTGCGGAAGCGACCAAGCCCGCGCACGTCGTGCAGGCCGATCGCGCCGGTGACGATGGCGTCGAGAATGCCCTCCGGCGCCTCGTGTCCGTCGGGCAACAGCACCGCCGGCGTCGTCATCAGATGGCCAACGTTCCGGATCAGCAGCAGCGCGCGGCCGGGCAGCGTCGTGCCGTCCGCCAGCACCGGATCGGGCGCGAGCGTACGCGTGAGGCTGCGGCCATTCTTCTCGAACGTCTCCGCGAGATCGCCGCGCATCAGCCCCAGCCAGTTGGCATAGCCGAGCACCTTGTCCTCGGCATCGACGGCGGCGACCGAGTCCTCGAGATCGATGATCGCCGTCAGTGCCGATTCGAGCAGCACGTCGGCGACATGCTCGGGATCATCCTTGCCGATCGGATGCGCCGGATCGCGCACGATCGCGAAATGCAGCCCGTTGGCGCCGCGATAGGTCGTCGTCTGCCGCGCGCCCTCGGCACTGCTGCCGACCTCGGTGGCGCCGGGCAGGATGTCGTCGAGAAAAGCCCGCGCCCACGCGATCACCTGGGCGCCCCGCACCGCATCATAGCCACCGGGCTTCGCGGTGCCGGGAATGGCATCGGTGCCATAGAGCGCGTCATACAGACTCCCCCATCGCGCGTTGGCCGCGTTGAGCACGAAGCGGGCATTGAGGGCCGGCACCACCAACTGCGGCCCCGCGAGCGTCGAGATTTCGGCGTCCACGCCCGTGGTGCCGATGGCGAAGGGGGCCGGCTCGGGGACCAGATAGCCGATCGCGCGCAGAAACGCTTCGTCGGCCGCCTCGCCGGCGATCAGCCGGGCATCGATCGCCGCCTGCAATGCGTCGCGCTTTGCCAGCAGCACGCGGTTTTCGGGAGCAAACTGCGCGAAGATATCCGCTACGCCCGTCCAGAACTGCTCCGGTGCAAGCTCCAGCGGCGGCAGCACCGCCTCCTCCACGAAGCGCGCCAGCGTCGTTGCAACCTTCAGTCCGGCGCGGTCCACATGCGTCATTACGGAGTCCTCCTTGCGGTTCTTCGCTACACGCCTGGGGAGGGCATGCCCTGTTTACGCGAGGGGATGTGCGCCGATCAACCCCCGTCGAACGCCGTAGCCGCCGTCTCGATGCGCGCCAGCATCGCGGAGAGCTGCTCCTTTTCCTCTTCCGAAAAGCTTTCGAAGAGTCGGCGCTCCAGCTCCAGCGCCTTGGGCGCGACCTGCTCGTACAGCTGCCATCCTTCCGGCGTCAGCGCGACGAGGTGGGATCGCTGATCCGTGGGATTTGCAGCCCGAGCGATGAGGCCGCGCTCGACCAGGCCGATCGCCGCCCGGCTGACCGTCACCTTGTCCATCCGCGTGCGGCCGCACAGCGCCTGCTGGCTCATCGCCCCGCCCTCTGCCAGCACCGCGACGAGTCGCCATTCCGGAATGCGCAGACCAAACAGATTTCGGTAGGCACTGGCAACTGCATCCGAAACCGCATTGGAGGCAATCGACATGCGGTATGGAAGAAAATCGTTCAATTTCAAAGCAGTCATTCACCCTCCTCGAAGACGGTTAACCATTTTGTACGTGACAACGCTGGCAGGTTGCAAATTTTGCAATGATACCGGTAACAGTTCGCACTTGCAGCACAACAGCCCGCAGTGCAGAAAGATCGGGCCTTTCAGGCATCCTCTCCTAAACCTTTCATAGGCCGCCCCACGGGGCGGTCTTTTTTTTGCCCGTAGGTTTTGCCCATAGGAGCGCCGCCGATCAATCGTGCGCCGGGGACACCTGTACCGTCAGCACTGTCGGCGGCGCCGCGGGGGGATCGAACTGCTGACCGAGCCACACCGCCCATGCTCCCATCGCGAGCGTCACGCCGAACGGCAGGCGATCGGTTGCGCGCACCCGCCGCCCGGCGCTGATCATCCCCAGCACCGCCGCCAGTCCGATCAGGCTCGCGGCGAGCAGCACCATCGGCAGCGCCTGCCAGCCGAGCCAACAGCCGATCGCGCCGAACAGCTTGGGGTCGCCACCGCCCAGCCCCTGCCGCCCGCGCAGCGCCCTGTAGGCGCGGGCGACCGCCCACAATATCGCATAGCCCAGCACGCCCCCGACGACGCGCTGGAGGAGCGGCGGCCCCAGCCCCAGCCCGCCCGCAGCGAGCCCCCCCACCGCCAGCGTCAGATTGAGCGCGTTGGGCAACCAGAAGGCGGCAAGGTCGAGCGCCGCCAGGGCGAGCAACAGCCACCCGAACACCGCATCCGCGGCGCCCTCCAGCCCCGGCATGATCGCGCCTGCCGTCACCCCGATCGCGAGGCCGAGAAGTTCGGTCAGCCAGTGGCTGGGGTGGATTGCTGCCCGGCAATGGCGGCACCGTCCGCGCTGGAGGACGAAGCTCAGCACCGGCACCAGTTCCACCGGGCGGAGCGTCGTTCCGCACGAGTCGCAGGCAGAGCGGCCGGTGGCGACGCTGCGTCCTTCCGGCCAGCGAATGGCGAGGGTCGCGATGAAGCTGCCGAACACCGCGCCCAGCACGCCGAGCAGGATCGGCCAGCCCCAGATCTCCAGCGGCGTCACGCGGCGGCCGCTTGTGCAGCAGATGGCGATATGCACCGAACAGGTTGAGGCGGAACGGCACGAGGCTCTGGGTCCAGCGCGGGGAGTGGCCGCTGATCGAGGCGCCCCATTTCAGAATGTCGACAAGGTTCACGCACGATCCCTTTCCTGCGGGAGCGCGATGGCTTTTGCAAACCGGTCTCCGGGGCCCTAGATCGCGCGCAAACATTCGAGAGGAGCCTGTATGTCTGCCGATCCCATCGTGATCCTGTCCTACGTCCGCACGCCGATGGGCAGCTTCCAGGGCAGTCTCGCCGATGCCTCCGCCACCGATCTCGGCGCCACCGCCGTCGGCGCCGCGGTCGAGCGCGCGGGCCTCAAGGGCGAGGCGATCGAGCGAATCTACATGGGCTGCGTGCTCCCTGCCGGGCTCGGCCAGGCCCCTGCCCGCCAGGCGGCGCTCAAGGCCGGGCTGCCGCAGCATATCGAGGCGACGACGATCAACAAGATGTGCGGATCGGGGATGCAGGCGACGATCATGGCCGCCGAGGCGCTCGCGGCCGGCTCGGTCGACTTGCTGATCGCCGGAGGCATGGAGAGCATGACCAATGCGCCCTATCTCTCGCTGCGCCATCGCAGCGGCGCGCGGATCGGGCACGACGTGCTCAAGGACCACATGTTCCTCGACGGGCTGGAAGACGCCTATGAGCCCGGCCGGCTAATGGGCAGCTTCGCCGAGGAGACGGCGAAGGAATATCAGTTCACCCGCGAGGCGCAGGACGCATTCGCCATTGCCAGCCTGGAGCGCGCCAAGGCGGCGCAGACCAGCGGCGCATTCGATCGCGAGATCGTCCCCGTCGAACTGCAGGGCCGCAAGGGCGTGGTGACGGTGTCGCTCGACGAGCAGCCGACCAAGGCCGATCCGGCCAAGATCCCGACGCTCAAGCCCGCCTTCGCCAAGGACGGCACGATCACCGCCGCCAACGCCTCGTCCATCTCGGACGGCGCGGCAGCGCTGGTGCTGGCGCGCGCCTCGGTAGCGGAGAAGCTGGGACTGACCCCGATCGCTCGGATCGTCTCCCATGCCGCGCACGCCCATGCGCCGGCGCGCTTCACCACTGCCCCGGTGTTCGCGATGCAAAAGGCGCTGGCGAAGGCCGGCTGGGAAACCGGCGATGTCGATTTGTTCGAGGTGAACGAAGCATTTGCCTGCGTGACGATGATCGCGATGCAGGAACTCGGCCTCAGCCACGATGCGGTCAACGTCCATGGCGGTGCCTGCGCACTTGGCCATCCTATCGGCGCCAGCGGCGCGCGGGTACTGGCGACGCTGCTGTCGGCGCTGGAGA
>JAIYAA010000029.1 GCA_027489295.1 Sphingomonadales bacterium
CGCGATCGATGCGTCCAGCAGCCAGAAGTGGAGGTTGGTCATCTGGTCGTAGAAACTGCCGATCCAGCCCATCAGCACCGTGCCCAGGAACAGCGAGAGGAACGCGCCGCCCATCAGCGTGGCGTTGACCTGCGACGGTGCTGCCTGTGCGATCAGCCCGAGCAGGATCGGCCAGAACCACATATAGGCGACGCCCATGCCGAAATAGCCGGCCAGCACCCATAGCACGTTCACCCGGCCGTCGGCATCAGCGAATGCGCATCCCAGCGCCAGCAGCAGCGCGGCCCCCCCGAACAGCGCCGAGCCGATGGCGATCTTGGTGACGCTGCCTGGCTCCAGTCGGCGGCGCGCCTGCCATCGCCACAGCGCGACGAGCGGTGCGGCGATGACGATACTGGCAAAGGCATCGATCGAGTTGAACCAGCTCGCCGGCACCGCCCCGAACGGCGAGACGAGATCGACGTGCTGGTCGATCCAGACGATGCCGACGTTCCAGATCATCGGATAGGCGATGTTGGCGGGGATCGTCAGCAGAATCAGGCCGATCAGCGCCCAGGTCCGGCGGCGTTCCTCGGCGGTCATCGGCGCTCGCTTTTCCCGCCGGGTCGCGCGTGCGCCCGCACCATGGAGGTGGCGCTGCCCGGCTAGATAGACGGCGAGCGCGATCAGCATCAGCGCCGCGGCGAGCGCAAAGCCGGCGTGCCAGCCATACAGCGCGGCCGCCGTGCCGGTGGCGAGCGGCCCGAGCACCGAGCCGATGTTGATGCCCGTGGCGAAGATGGTGAAGCCCTGCGCCCGCGCGGATTCGGCCGCCTTCGGATAGAGCGCGCCGACCTGGGCGGAGATGTTGCCCTTCAGGCACCCAGACCCGAGGATGAGAAGCGCCAGCGCCAGCAGGAAGGTGGCGTCGAACGACATGGCGATATGGCCCGCCGCCATCAGCAGGGCACCCAGCACCACCGTCCGCCGCGCGCCCAGCCAGCGATCGGCGACATATCCGCCTAGGATCGGCGTGAAGTAGACCAGCCCGGCATACCAGCCATAGAGCAGCGAGGCGAAGGCCTGGTTGGAGATCGGTCCGCGGAATTCGAACAGCCGCCGCACGCCCGCCAGCCCGAGGACGGACTCGGCATGGCCAGGCAGCAGCAGCTGCTTCGACAGGTAGAGCGCGAGGAGCGCGGTCATCCCGTAATAGGAGAAGCGTTCCGCCAGCTCGGTACCGGCAAGGACCACCAGACCCCTTGGATGCCCGCCCAGCCAGCCCGGTCCCCGCACGGCGTGTGTCATGTCCGTATTCATCGCTTCCTGATCAGGCCGTTCTATCGGGGCCGGAATGACGGGTGTGCCTTCCGCTCCGCTATCGTTGTCGCGATCGGCCGCGTTGGGAAGCATGAATGTGCGGGCGACGGGTATCTTTCCGGCCGCCCGCACCGGGTTTCAACCTGCGCCGCGCTCGATCGCTTCCAGCGACTTGCCCTCGTTGCGGGGCGCCCAGATCACGCCGATCGCGCCGGATGCGACGAGGAAGCCGGTAAGGATCCAGGCGAGCGTTGTGAAATCATGGGCGGCGAGGCTCGGCACCGCGAGGCTCCAGATGCCGAGGCCGATGCGCACGATCGCGAAGGTGACGCCTTGCGCGGTCGAGCGGATCGCGGTGGGAAACAGCTCCGCCGACCACAGCTGGAAGAAGCTCTGGGCGCCGAAGCCGCCGGCCACGCCCATGATGACGATGTGGAGGATCACGATCTCCAGCCGGAAGCCAAAGAGCGCGAGCAGCGCCATGCCGAGCACGTGCAGCGCCGCGGAGATGCCGAACAGCAGCCGCTGGTTCACCCGGTCCGACAGCGTCATGAAGATGGTAAGGATCGAGAGCATGCCGATCAGGAAGTAGCTGGCCGGCAGCATCGTCGCGGTCCATTCGGGCAGATGGTTCTGCGCGATCAGATAGGGCGTGAAGAAGCCGTTATAGCCGGCCCAGAGGTTCCACAGCCCGTACATGCCGGCGAGGAACGCGATCGCACCGAGATAGCGCGGCGTGAACAGCGCGCGCCAATCGATGCTCGCGGCACCCGCGCGGCGCGCCGCCTGCACCTCCTCCCACCGCTCCGACTCCTGCATCCGCGAGCGCAGGAAGGTGAGCGCGACGGCGAGGATCGCGAGATGCGCGAACAGCCAGCGGATGCCGCTGATGCCGAACGGGCGGAGCAGATACGCCGCGACCAGCACCGCCACCGGCCCCAGATACCAGAGCAGCTGCGCGACCCCCGAATGCGCGCCGCGCTTGGTATCCGGCGCCTGCTCGGCGATCAGCGACCAGGAAGCGGGGATATCGGCACCCACCGCGAGCCCGACCAGCACGAAGCCGAGCACGATCATCCAGGGCGCGCTGGCGAAGACGAGCCAGAGCATGCCGAACGCGTAGAACAGCATGTCGTACTGGTAGATCTTCTTGCGGCCGAACCGGTCGCACAGCACGCCGCCGAGCAAGGCCCCGATTCCGGCGGAGATCGCGTTGGCGCTGAACGCACCGATCAGGCCGATGAACCCGTCCGAAAGCCCGAACTGCGCCTTCCACAAGGCCAGCGCCACCGATCCCGAGACGATCGATCCCGCATCGATATAGTTCGCCAGCCCCGCCAGGATCGAGTTGCGCCACGATCCCTGGCCCCCGCTTGCCGCCATGCCATCCTCCCCCGCGCTTGCCTGCGCTGTGCGTAACGTTGCCGGTTTCCTCAGAAGATGGAAGCGGAAGTTCGGTGCGCGGTTGCCCCGATCAGCATTCCTCGGGCCAGTAGAGCCGCATCGGATTGGCGACGAGCAGCTGCTGCTGCAGTTCCTCGGTGGGGGCGATGCGCGGGATCATGTCGACCAGTGCGCCGTCGTCGGGGATCGCATCCTGCATGTTCGGGTGGGGCCAGTCGGTGCCCCACAGCACGCGATCCGGATAGTCGGCGACGAGCGGCGTCACGGCGGCCGCGAAGTCGTTCCAAGGCGGCCCCTTGGCATCGAGCCGGTCAGGGCAGGTGACCTTGGTCCAGATATCCTCGCGGCTGTCGAGCAGCGCGCGGAACGCCTGCATGTCGGGGCCGTGGGGGCCCTGCGCGACGTCGGGTCGGCCCATATGGTCGATCACCAGCAGCGTCGGGATCGCATCGAGGAACGGGCGGAGTTCGGCAAGGATGTCCGCCTCGAAATAGACGACGACATGCCAGCCGAGCGGCTGGATGCGGCGGGCGATCTCGAGGAACTTGTCCTTGGGCGCGTCGTCGACCAGCCGCTTGAGGAAATTGAAGCGCACGCCGCGGATGCCGCCCGCGTGCAGCGCCTCCAGCTCGGCATCGCCGATCGCGGGATCGACGACCGCGATGCCGCGCGCCTTGCCGTTCGATTTGGCGATGGCGTTGAGCGTCGCGGCATTGTCGGTGCCGTGGCAGCTCGCCTGTACGATGACGTTGCGGGACAGGCCCAACCGATCGCGCAGGGCGAACAGCATGTCGGGGCCGGCATCCTCGGGCAGATACTTGGCCTTGGCGCTGAACGGGAAGTCCGCCATCGGCCCGAAGACATGGCAATGGGAATCGACGGCGCCCGGCGGCGGGGTGAAGCGGGGCACGCTGGGATCGGCGTGCCAGCTGGTGATGCGGCTCATGCGAAAACCTCTCCGTCCATCAGCTTGCGCGCGGTGCGCAGCATCGCGGCGGTGACCACCGCGCCCTGTTCGTCCAGCTCCATCACACAGGTCGTCTCGCCGGTGGGGTGCTCGACCGACAGCGTCTTGCGCCGCCCTTCAGGGATCACCGCGACCTCGGCGGCGGGCGAGCCGGGCAGCAGGCACGCGGTGGCGACGCTCACCGCGCCGAGTACGCCGATCGATGCGTGCGCACGGTGCGGGATGAAGCTACGCACCGTCACCGCGCCGCCATGTTTCGGCGGGGCGACCAGCATCATCTTGGGCACCGACTTCTCGCGCACGTCGCCCAGGTTCATCCGCTCGCCGACCGCCAGCCGGATCGCTTCGATGCGCGCCTTGAGTGCGGTATCGGCGTCGAGCGCGTCGCGATCCTCATAGCCGGTCACGCCGACATCCTCGGCCTTCAGCACCACGCAGGGCATGCCGTTGTCGATCAGCGTGACGGGCACGCCCTCCACCACGTCCACCGCATTGCCGCTGGGCAGCAGCGCGCCGCAGGAGGAGCCGGCGGTATCGCGGAACTCGAGCGGGATCGGCGCGGCGGTGCCGGGCACGCCGTCGATCCGCGCATCGCCGGCATAGGTGACGCGGGCCTGGGGGGTCTGCACCAGGATCTCGGCACGCTGGCCGGTATTGACCAGATAGACGCGGACGCGGGTCTCGCCGTCCCGTGCTTCGACCAGCCCGCGCTCGATCGCGAACGGACCGATGCCGGCGAGGATGTTGCCGCAATTCTGCGCGTCCGAGACGATCGCCTGGTCGACGAATACCTGAAGGAACAGATAGTCGACATCCGCGCCGTCGTGGGCGGACTTGCTGACGACCGCGACCTTGCTGGTCAGCGGATCGGCGCCGCCCATGCCGTCGATCTGGCGCG
>JAIYAA010000151.1 GCA_027489295.1 Sphingomonadales bacterium
CAGCTGGGGAAAACGCGTTTCCCAATAGCGCAAGATATGCTGTGGCCTGCCGATTTCAGCGGCGAGCTCACCAATGGTTCGCAACGCGCCGGCGGCCTTCTCGGTCGCCGGCATGTCGGGTCTCAGCGGGCCGAGACGATGCGGTCACGCATCATCTGGCTGGCCCGGAAGGTGAGCACGCGGCGGGGAGCAATGGGCACCTCGACGCCGGTCTTGGGATTGCGGCCGATCCGCTCGCCCTTGTCGCGCAATACGAAGCTGCCGAAGCCCGAGATCTTGACGTTCTCGCCCTTGGCCAGCGCATTGCACATGTGGCCGAGGATCTGCTCGACGATGCGCGAGGCATCCGCGCGGGAAAGCCCCACTTCGCGATGCAGCGATTCAGACAAGTCTGCCCTGGTCAGCGTTCCCGCAGCAGTCATCCGGCACTTCCTTTCATAATCCTCGGTACCCGTATCAGATTGTTACGCGCTATCAAGTTTGATGTTGAAGCCCTAGTAACGCCTCAGACATATACTGGAAAAACACGTATCTGGTCCAAAATGGGTTACATCTATAACGGGGTCAGAAGCGCACGACCGCAGCGCCCCAGGTGAAGCCGCCGCCCATCGCTTCCAGCACCAGCAGATCGCCGCGCTGAATACGTCCATCCCGCACCGCAGCATCGAGCGCGAGCGGGACCGAGGCGGCCGATGTGTTGGCGTGCCGATCGACGGTGACGATCACCTTCTCGGGCGCCAGATCGAGCTTGCGCGCGGTGGCATCGAGGATGCGGGCATTGGCCTGGTGCGGCACCACCCAGTCGACATCGCCGGGGGCGAGTCCGGCCAGGGCCAGCGATTCCTGCATCACCGAGGCGAGGTTCACCACGGCGTGGCGGAACACCTCGCGACCCTTCATGCGCAGCTTGCCGACGGTGCCGGTGGTCGACACCCCGCCATCGACATAGAGCAGATCGTTGTAGCGGCCGTCGGCGTGGAGCTTGGTGGCAAGGATGCCCTGCGGCGCGTCGCCCTGCGTGTCCTGCGCCTCGAGCACGATCGCGCCGGCGCCGTCGCCGAACAGCACGCAGGTGGTGCGGTCTTCCCAGTCGAGCAGGCGGCTGAAGGTCTCGGCGCCGATCACCAGCGCCCGACGATGAACGCCCGCGCGCAGCATCGAATCGGCGACCTGCACCGCATACAGAAAGCCCGAGCATACCGCCGCCACGTCGAACGCGACGCAGTCGAGGATGCCGAGGGCGTTCTGCACGCGGGTGGCGGTGGCGGGGAAGGTCTGGTCCGGTGTCGCGGTGGCGAGCACGATCAGGTCGATCGAGGCCGCATCGATGCCGGCCGATTCCAGCGCAGCGCGCGCCGCATTTGCCGCCAGCGTGCCGGTGGTCTCGTCGGGCCCTGCAATGTGGCGGAAGCGGATGCCAGTCCGCTCGACGATCCATTCGTCGCTGGTATCGACGCGCTCCGCCAGCTCCGCGTTGGAAACACGCTGCGCCGGCAGGGCCGAGCCCGTGCCGAGAATCACCGAACGTACGGTCATGCGACCCCTTCTACCTCGTACTTACGCGGCCTTGGCCTCGAAGTTCCCCAGATCCTCGGCAATGCGCCGGGTCAGTTCGTCGCGTACCATCTTGGCGGCGAATCCGATCGCGGTATCCACCCCGATCTCGTTCGCCCCGCCATGGCTCTTTACGACGATGCCGTTCAGCCCGAGGAAAACGGCACCATTATGGTTGTTTGGATCGAGATGGTGGCGAAGCAGCTCGGTCGCCGGCTTCGAGATGAGAAAGCCCACCTTCGAACGCAGCGAGCTGCTGAACGCACGGCGCAGCAGATCGGCGACGAAGCGCGCGGTGCCCTCGGCGGTCTTGAGCGCGATGTTGCCCGAGAAACCGTCGCAGACGATCACGTCGACATCGCCGCGCGACAACCGATTGCCTTCGATGAAACCGGTGAATTCAAGCGGCAGGTGCTTGGCCGCGCGGAGCTGGGCAGCAGCGTCGCGGATGCTTTCCGTGCCCTTCATCTCTTCGGTGCCGATGTTGAGCAGCGCCACGCGCGGGCGCGCGAGATCCAGCGCGGTGCGCGCATAGGCTGCGCCCATCACCGCGAACTGTACCAGGTTGCGCTGATCCACCTCGGTGTTGGCGCCGAGATCGAGCATCACCGTATCGTTGGCGCCGAGCGACGGCATCAGCGCGGCGAGCGCCGGCCGGTCGATCCCCGCCATGGTGCGGAGCGACAGCTTGGCCATCGCCATCAAGGCGCCGGTATTGCCCGAGGAAACCGCGGCCCCCGCACGCCCCTGCTTCACCAGATCGATGGCAATGCCCATCGACGTGGTCTTGGCGCGGCGGATGGCCTGGCTCGGCTTGGCATCGGCCGCAACGACTTCGGCCGCGTGCACGATCTCGCACGCGGCTGCAAGATTGGGATGGGCCTTGAGGCCGTCACGGATGCGCGACTCGTCGCCGACGAGGAGAAATTCCATCCCCTCGAAGCGACGACGTGCACGTGCGGCGCCCGCCAGCATGACGGAGACCCCCTCGTCGCCGCCCATTGCATCGACGGCGATCCGCGAGGGAACAGTCATACCGGCAACCCCCCGTTGCGGAACGTCGCTCAGCCCTCGACCGAAACGATCTCGCGGCCGTTATAATGGCCGCAGGCGTTGCACAGGTTGTGCGGGCGCTTGAGTTCGCCGCAGTTCGGGCACTCCTGGAACGATTCGACGGTCAGCGAATCGTGCGACCGACGCATGCCGCGCTTCGACGGCGAGGTCTTTCTCTTAGGGACGGCCATGTCGGCACCTTCAACAAGCTATAGAATCAATAAGTCGCGATACGCCCACAGGGTAATTCGGGCAAGCGACGGCTAGGCCGGCCGCTCGCCGGACCAGCAGGCAGGTCACGAAGCGAGCCCGCGCGTATAGCGATTCTCGTCCACGTTGCAAGCAGAAGCCGCGCGTGGCAGGGGTTTTGGCCTTGCTCACACGGGGGACGCGATGTTTTTTCTGCCGGTTACACTCACCAGCGCGGGCGCCGCGGCACTGCTCAACCTGTGGCTGGCGATTCGCGTCATCCAGATTCGCGGCGCCGAGAAGGTGCTGACCGGCGACGGCGGCAGCCCCCGCCTCCTCGCGCGCATGCGCGCGCAGATGAACTTCGTCGAATACACGCCCTTCGTGCTGATCCTGATCGGCCTGATCGAGCTGGCCCAGGGCACGCAATTCTATCTGTGGATCATCGCCGCGGTGTATCTGCTCGGCCG
>JAIYAA010000033.1 GCA_027489295.1 Sphingomonadales bacterium
ATGGCGGCGGCAAGAGCCCCAATATTCCACAGAAAGAAGGTCCACATGGAGCGAAGCTATCGCGGCTCCCCGAGAACGGCAACGACCACAAGTTGGCGGAAGTTGCCCTACCGTCGCAGACCAAAGGTAACAGAGACAAGCTCGCGACGAGGCCGGCGCTTGATGCGGATCCGCTGGCGGGCGACGTGCCCGTGCTTGCCTCGACGCCGACAGGCGGCGGCGCCCATTTCCGCCGAAAACCCGATCCCATGGCACCCTGCCAGGGTGAGGGCCTGGCCCGAAGCCGGGCCGGTTACGCCATCGCCATCGCACGGGTGCCGGAGCCGGGGTGTGCCGCGCGCCAGCGTGAACGCGCCGGTCTGCCCGCTCAGCACCTCGACTTCGCGCAGCAGGTTGGTGGTCGCAGCAGACGTCTGCTCCACCATCGCCGCGTTTTGCTGAATGCCCATTTCGATCGAGCTCAGCGCGCCGGAAACGGCCTGGGTAGCCTCGGCCTGCTCGCGACTGGCCCGCGCGATGTCGTCGGCACGGCGCGCGCTGTCCTCGGTCGAGGCCTCGATCGTCTGGAACGCCTCGTCGATCATGCCCACCGCCGCGACGGCGGTGCCGATCTCGTCCCGCGCGCGGGTGAGCTGCTCCTTGGCGCTGGCGGATTCGGTTTCCGCCCGCAGCGCCAGCGCGCTCACCAGATCGGCGACGACGGCAAAGCCGCGCCCGGCCTCGCCGGCACGGCCCGCCTCGACGGCGGCGTTCATTGCCAGCACCCGCGTCTGGAACGCGATCTTCTCCAGCCCCTCGATCACGCCGTCGATGGCGCGCGAACTCTCGGTCACCGCATCCATCGCCACGGTCGCGGCGGTGGTGCGGTTGCGGCCCTCGGTAACGGCGGTGCGCGCCGAATCGCTGGCCGCGAGCGATTGATCGGCGGCAGCGGCGGTTTCGCGAACGCTGCCGGTAATCTGCTTCACCGCAACGGCCGTCTGGCTGAGATCCCCCGCCGCCTGCTCGGTACGCCGGGCAAGGTTGCCGGACGCCTGGGCGATCTCGCGGCTGCCTGTCTCGATCGACTGGGTGCTGTCCATCAGCGCGTCGATCAGCTCGCGGAGGCGTTCGATTGCGCCGTTATAGCCGTCCTTCAGGTCGCGGAAATCGTCCGGATAGACCTCGGTGATCTTCGCGCTGAGGTCGCCGTCTGCCAGCCGCTGGAAATAGGCCGCCATGCCGCGCACGACCGCCGCATGTTCCTTGGCGACCGCGTTGAGCCGGATCTGCAGCTCCGCCGCGCGCTTGAACCCTTCCATCGCACGAGTCAGACGGCCGACACAGTCGGTATAGTCGGTCTAGGCGATCGGGCTGTCGAGGTTGCCCGCGGCCAGTCCCTCCATGCGGACCACGGTCGTGACATAGGGAACCGCGATCGCCTCGCGCATCCACCACGCACTCACTACGGCGAGGAGCGTCAGCCCCCCGTCGATTTCCAGCGAGACGGCGCCGGGCAGGAGCGCCTGGGCCAGCGTAGCGATAGCCAGCAGTCCGACAAAAAGGCCGAAGGCGATGAACAACTTCATTCTAATCGGCGCATTCGCCTTGAACCAGTGCACCAACACCCTCCGTCGCGTCTCTTCGTTCCTATCATCATAGACGATAATACGGATCGGCGACGTTGCTCCCCCTTTGGGCAATTTTACTTAGATATCCGTCGAAACAAGCTGTCAAAGCGAGGAAACTCGGGGGACATTGGCCGTCCTACCGAAGAATATCTACAAAGCGAAGCGTGGTCCCTCCACGGTACTAGCGAGGAATTAACCTCTTTTCGTCGCTGGTTTGTGCCCGCTGCACGGTATCCGTGCAGCGGCGGTACGGCCGCAGCCCTCCCCTGCAATGGTCGAGGCCAGCTACACCGCCCCGTCAGCAGAGCCGCCTCAGCGCCGCCGTCCGCCGCCGGGTCTGCCGCGGAATTCGCGCCAGTTGTTGCGCCAGCGCTGGTCACCCCGCCAGCCACCGCGGCGCTGCTCCCAATAGGCGCGCTGACCGTCGTTCCAGGCGTGGCGATGGCGATAGCGGTCGTACACATAGGCGCCGGTGCCGGGGTAATAGTAATCGCCGTACCAGCCCCAGTACGGGTTACCCCAGTTGCCGCCATAGCCGCTGCCATAACCGACCGCGACGCGCGATCCGCCATAGCCATAGCCTTCGTCCATGCAGCCGCCCAGCATCGCGGCACCGCCGAGCAGCGCCGCGCCGATCATCACCTTCCAGCCCTTGTCCATCACAACCGCTCCTTCACCGGGCGCGCGGCGGAGCGATGCTCCACGGGCCGCGGCCCATGGCAGGGAAGCGCGCGGATGCCGGTGCAGGTTCCGCTCAGTGGCCTTCGAACGCGACGAGCGCAGATACCGCGACACCGTCGCTGCGCAGCGCATCCGCGCCGCCCAGATCGGGCAGGTCTACGACGAACGCGGCCTGCACCACCTCGGCCCCTGCCTTGCGCAGCAGCCGCACCGCCGCACGGGCGGTGCCGCCGGTGGCGATCAGGTCGTCGACCAGCAGCACGCGGGCGCCGGGCACCAGCGCATCGGCGTGGATCGCGATGCGATCGGTGCCATATTCGAGCGCGTAATCCTCGGCGATCGTCGCACCCGGCAGCTTGCCGTCCTTGCGGACCAGCAGCACGCCGGTGCCCAGCTGCACCGCCAGCGCCGCGCCGAACACGAAGCCGCGCGCCTCGACGCCGGCGACCAGATCGATCTTGCCGTCGACCTGCGCCGCCATTTTCTCGATCGTGAGCCTCAGCCCCTCGGCATCGAGCAGCAGCGTGGTGATGTCACGAAACAGGATCCCCGGCTTCGGAAAGTCGGGGATCGTGCGAATGCGACTGCGAATGTCTTCGTTCTGGTGGAGGTCCATCAATGCTTCATGCCGCGCCAAACCGTGAGGTACGCGCCATAGGCGAGTCCGGTGGCAATCAGCAAGAAGATGACGACCGCGAGGCCCGCCTGGTGGCGCTTCTGCAGCGTCGGCTCCGCCGTCCAGACGAGGAAGGCGGCGACGTCCTTCGCCATCTGGGGCACGGTCGCCCGGGTGCCGTCGTCGAACTGCACCTGACCGTCGCTGGTGAGCGGCGGCGGCATCGCGATGTTGAGGTTGGCGAAATAGGGGTTGAAGTGCATGCCCTCGGGCGTCTTCATCGCCTCCGGGAACTTCGCCGCCTTGGCCGCATCGGGCTTCTCGCCATAGCCGGTCAGCAGCGAATAGACATAGGCCGGACCCTCGTGCCGCGCCTTGGTGATCAGACTCAGGTCCGGCGGGTTGCCGGTGCCGGCATAATAGACCTTGGGAATATGGTCCGAGGGAATGTTGTCGCGCTCGCCCCAGGTGCCGGCCTTTTCGTCGAACGCCGGCTGCTTGGCAGGCCATTCCTTGGCGATCTTCTTCACCTGCGCGTCGCTGTAGCCCAGGTCCTTCAGGTTGCGGAACGCGATCATGTGCAGCGAGTGGCAGGTCGCGCAGACCTCCTTGTACACCTTGAACCCGCGCTGGAGCTGCGCCGTATCGAACTTGCCGAGCGGCCCGTTCGAGGGAAGGTCCAGCTCCTTCGGATGCTTGTGCAGCGCCTGCTCGGCGGTCTGCTTCGGCGGCTCCTTGATCAGCCCGGTGATGGTGCTCAGCAGGGCGAGCAGCAGCACGAAGACGAAGCCGAGGCCGATCAGGAACTTGATCGAGCGGAGAAAGATCGACGTCATGGTCCCCGGCCCCCTTATGCCGTCGCCGCGGTGGCGGTGATGCGCGCGCCGCCTTCATTGCCCAACACCGCCTCGGTGATCGAGTTGGGCAGCGGCTTCGGCGTTTCGATCCGCGAGATGATCGGCACGATGATCAGGAAGTGCGCGAAATAATAGGCGGCGGCGATCTGGCTGGCGATCACGTACACCGGCTCCGCGGGCGAACCGCCGCACCAGCCGAGGATCAGCACGTCGAGCACCAGCACCCAGAAGGCGACGCGGTACATCGGCCGGTAATGGGCAGAGCGCACCGGCGAGCGATCGAGCCAGGGCAGGAAGAACAGCAGCAGGATCGAGCCGAACATCGCGAGCACGCCCCACAGCTTCGCCGGCAGGATGAAGTCCGCGGTGAAGGCGCGCAGGATCGCGTAGAAGGGCCAGAAATACCATTCGGGCACGATGTGCGCGGGGGTCGAGAGCGGGTTGGCCGGGATGTAATTGTCCGGATGGCCCAGATAATCGGGATAGAAGAAGATCAGCGTCGAGAACAGGATGAGGAAGATGCCGACGCCGAAGCCGTCCTTGGCGGTGTAATAGGGGTGGAACGGCACCGTATCCTGCTCGCCCTTCACCTCCACGCCGGTCGGGTTGTTCGACCCCGGAATGTGCAGCGCCCAGATGTGCAGGATGATCACGCCCGCGATCACGAACGGCAGCAGATAGTGGAGCGAGAAGAAGCGGTTGAGCGCGGCATCGTCCGGCGCATAGCCGCCGAGCAGCCACACGCGGATCCAGTCACCCACCACCGGGATCGCCGAGAAGAAGCCGGTGATCACCTGCGCGCCCCAGAAGCTCATCTGCCCCCAGGGAAGAACATAGCCCATGAAGGCGGTGGCCATCATCAGCAGGAAGATGACCACGCCGAGCAGCCACACCATCTCGCGCGGTGCCTTGTACGATCCGTAGTGCAGCCCGCGGAAGATGTGGATGTACACCACGATGAAGAACATGCTGGCGCCGTTGGCGTGGGCGAAGCGCAGGAACCAGCCCGCGTTCACGTCGCGCATGATCGTGCCGTTCACCGAATCGAACGCACCTGCGGCCGAACTGTGAAAGTGCATCGCAAGCACGATGCCGGTGACGATCTGGATGACCAGCGACAGCCCTGCCAGGATGCCGAAGTTCCAGAAATAGTTCAGGTTGCGCGGCACCGGATATCCGGCACCGATCGCGTTATAGACGAACCGCGGCAGCGGCAGCCGCTCGTCCACCCATTGCATCACCGGGTTCTTCGGCTCGTAATGGCGCGCCCAGGGAAAGCTCATCCAGGTCTCTCCTCACCCAACAACGACGACCGTGTCGGACGTGAAATTATATTTTGGTACTTCGAGATTCTTCGG
>JAIYAA010000302.1 GCA_027489295.1 Sphingomonadales bacterium
CGCTGATGGGCGGCGCGTTCCTCTCGCTGTTCCTGGGCACGGTGCTGATGGGCTGGATCGGCAGTTTCTACGACCAGATGACCAACCTCCACTTCTGGCTGCTGGACGCATCGATCGCGCTCGCCGGCGCAGCGATTTTGCTGTCCTTGCGGGGGTGGTTCGCCCGGCGCCTGTAGGGCGGGCGTGCGGCCGTCCGTCCTTACGCCCCCCGGTCGAGCAGCTCGCGCACCTTCGCCGCGAGCGTTGCGTGGGTGAAGGGCTTCGATAGCAGGTCGACATTGGGATCGAGCCGGTCGTCGCGCATGATCGCATCGCGCGTATAGCCGGAGGTGAACAGGATCCGCAGATGCGGCTGCAACGTGAGCGCGCGACCGGCCAGTTCCGGGCCCGACATGCGCGGCATCACGACATCGGTCAGCAACATCGTCACGGGGACCGCGTGGCCGCCGAGCAGCCGCAGCGCGCCGTCGCCATCCTGCGCCTCGACCACGTGATAGCCGAGTTCGCGCAGGATGCCGACCGTATAGGCCCGGACATCCTCGTCGTCTTCGACCACGAGGATCGTCTCGTCGGCGCTGCCCATCCGCGCGGACGGCCGACGTTCCTCGATCTCCAGCAGCACGTCGTCCAGCTTGCGGGCGAGATAGAGCCGCACGACCGTGCCGCGACCCTCGGTCGATTCGATCGCGATATGGCCGCCGGACTGCTTGACGAAGCCGTACACCATCGAAAGACCCAGCCCGGTGCCCTTGCCCACCTCCTTGGTGGTGAAGAACGGATCGAACACCTTGGCCATGGTCTCCGCGGTCATGCCGGTCCCCGTATCGGCGACCGCGATCGCGACATAGGCACCCGGCAGGCAGTCGCCAGGGAGCACGTCGCGCAACTCGATGTTGCGGGCCTCGATGGTCAGTGCGCCGCCGCTCGGCATCGCATCGCGCGCATTCACCGCCAGATTCAGGATCGCATTTTCCAGCTGGTGCGGATCGACCTCGACCTTCCAGAGGTCGGGGTCGGTTGCGATCCGGACGGCGATCGATTCGGTAATAGACCGAGTCAGTAGATCCGACATGCCCGCCAGAACGCGGGTGATATCGATCGTCTTCGGTTCGAGCGGCTGGCGGCGCGAAAAGGCGAGGAGCCGCTGGGTCAGTGAGGCCGCACGCTCTGCCCCCTTCAGCGCGTTTTCCAGCGAGCGGCGCATGCGCGGGTCGTGCGTCATGTCCATCCGGCGGATCACGGTGTCGATATTGCCGATGATTACGGTCAGCAGATTGTTGAAATCATGGGCGATTCCGCCGGTCAGTTGGCCGACGGCTTCCATCTTCTGGGCCTGGCGCAGCGCCTCCTCGGCCTCCCGCCGCTCGGCGACCTCCTGCTGGACGCGCATCTCCAGCGTGTCGGCCAGCTCGCGCAGCTTGGCTTCCTGCTCCTTGGCAGCGGTGACGTCGTAGATCACGCCGATCAGGCGGTAGCCCGATCCCTCGCGCAGCACCTCGCCGCGCCGCGCGATCCAGCGATGGCTGCCATCGTCGTTGCGGACAATGCGAAACACCGCATCCAGCGTATCGGCAATGCCGCCGCTGCCCGGCTGCGGCAGCAACGGCGGCTCGCCTTCGCGCAGCACGCTGTTGATCGTCCGCACCGGCAGCACCGCGGCCGGATGCAGGCCGAGCAGCTGACAGAATTCCGTAGAGACGGTGGCGGTGGCGAAACCGTCGACATATTCGAAGGTACCCACCCCGCCCGCCGACTGGGCGATGCGCAGCCGCTCCTCGGTCCGCTTGCGTTCGGTGACGTCGATGAGCAGCCCGGTGAAGCGCACCGGCTCGCCATTCTCGTCGAGATGCGCCTGGCCGCGCCCATGCATCCACAAGGTCGAGCCGTCGGGCGCGACGACCCGGAATTCCTTGGAGAAGCGCTCGGCGCCGGCGAGCATGCCCGCCACGGCAATCCGGATCCGCGCCCGATCCGCCGGGTGGATCGCGGTGAAGAAGCTCGCAGTCGGCAGGTCTTGATAGGCGGCTTCGGGGTTCAGCCCGTACAATTCCGCGAACCGCGGATCGATGCGCAGGACATCGTCCGCGATATCCCAGTCCCAGCTGCCGCTTGCACCGGCGGCCGCCAGGATCGCGCGGACCCGCTCGGCGCCTGCCTCAGACATCGTCCCCCACCACCCGGGCGATGAATTCGTCGAGCAGCTCCTTGAGCTTCTCGAGCGAGGGAATGTCCATGATCATCGCGATATAGCCGCGGATGTCGCGCTTGCGCACGGCGAAATCGATATAGAGGAACAGCACCAGCCCATCCTCCTCGGCCTCGTCGATCTCGAACAGCGTCGTGCTGTTGCCGTGCAACACCTCGGGGATCGTCATCGCCAGCGAACGCTTTAGCATGTTGGCGATCGTGGCGAGGCAGGAGTTCAGGATGACGTTGCCGGTTTCAGTCAGCGCCTCGTTCTCCATCTCGGCCAGGTCCTCCGCCGACAGGCTTTCGCCGGTCACCGCTCGGACCAGTTCCAGGCTGTTGCTCTCGGGGAAGATGAGCAATGCCCGCCCTGCGAAGGCACCGTCGAAATCCTGCCGCACGGCGACGAGTTCGGCCGCCTCGCGCTCGCTGATCAGCCGCGCCGCCCGCCGCTGGCTGACGACATCGATCGCCGGGACCGAGAGCGTGACCTGGTCGCCGATCATCTTGCGCAGGCTGGAGGCCGCGCGCCCCACGCCGATGTTGACGATCTCGGTCAGCGCGTCGCGCTCGAGTTCGCCGAGCGTCACGCTGTCGGGGATCATGCCTTCGCCGCGCGCAGGCGCAGTGCGGCACCCGAGAGGAATGCCTCGAGGCTGTCCGCACTGACCGGCTTGGGCACGAAGGCGGCACCGATGGCGCGGGCGCGCGCGATGATCTCGTCCTGGATGTTGGCGGTGATGATGGCGATCGGCATGTCCGGACGCATAGCGCGAAGCTCGCCCGCAAGTTCCAGCCCGTCCTTGTCCGCCATGTTGAAGTCGATCAGCGCGACGTCGACCGAATGGGCGCCGATCACGTCATGCGCCTGGGCCGCGCTGCCCGCCTCGACCTTCTCCCAGGCCGGCTGCAGTTCGGCCAAAGCCTTGCCGGCCACGATGCGCGCAAGTTTGCTATCATCGACGATGAGGACGGTAACCGGCATTCGCAACTCCAAAACAAGGTCCATTGGGTCCGAAACGGTTCGACCACGCAACGATGCTAGCCGCTAAACGCGTCGGTGTCATTGCAGCAGATCAAGCAGGTGCCGGGCAAGAAAGTCGCTGGTCGGATTGCCGCGCAACGGCGGCCGGGCGGCGAGCAATACTTGCACCACCGCGAGGTGAAGCCGCTGCGCCGCGCCGAGATCGACCGTGCGGCCGGGTTCGTCCTGCAGCGCCACCAGCAGCGCGTCCGCATCCTCCGCCGAGCATCTGCCGACCAGATGGATGGCATCGGCGTCGATCCGGACGGTCATGCGACCAGCGCCGGCAGATCGAGGACGAGCAGTACGCCACCGTCGCCCAGCAACGTCGCCCCACCGATACCCGAAACCCCCGCAAGCAGGCCGCTGGGCGGCCGTACGACGGCGTCGATTCGGTCGGCGAAATCGTCCACCCGCAGTGCCACCTGCTCACCCTCGGCGCTGGTGACCAGCAGCTTGGCATAGGCGCCCGACACATCGGCACCGCCGAGCAGGTGCGCAAGGCTGAGCACCGGCACGGTGCGCCCCCGCAGCACGCAGGCGGTGCCCTCGCCGACCGGAAGCAGCGCGGAAGCAGCGACCCGGACCGTCTCCACCACCTGGTCGAGCGAAACCCCGTAGCGATCGCCCGCCGCCTCGACGACGAGCAGCCGGGTGGTGAGCGCGTTCGCCGGAAAGCGCAACCGGAAGCGCGTACCGTGGCCGGGGGTGCTGTCGATTGCGATCGTGCCGCGCAGCTTTTCCACCGCGGCCTGCACCGCATCCATCCCGACCCCGCGGCCGGAAACCCCGGTGACCGTTTGCGCGGTCGAGAAGCCGGGGACGAAGATCAGGCGAAGCGCGGCGGCGTCGCTCAGCTGGCTGGCGGCATCGGCATCGAGCAGCCCGCGTGCCGTGGCGATCGCGCGGATCTGCGCAGGGTCGATCCCGCCGCCATCGTCGGCCAGCGCGATCGCAACCGCATCGCCGTCGCGCGTCACGGTGAGGGTGATCCTGCCCGCCTCCGGCTTGCCGACGGCCCGGCGCGCTGCCGAATCCTCGATGCCATGGTCGATCGCGTTGCGCAGCAGATGCAGCAGCGGCTCGAACAGCCCTTCGGCGATCTGCTTGTCGACCTCCAGGCCGTCGCCCTCGATCGCGAAATCGACCAACTTGCCGAGCGTGGCGGCAATCTCGCGGACAAGGCGGGGCAGGCGGCGCAGCGTCGGTGCGAGCGGCACCAGCCGTACCGACGCTACCCGGCGCTGCAGGTCGGCGGCGCTGCGCTCGATGCGCGCCTGCGCCGTCCGGAACGCGCCCGCCAGCGCGCGATCCTGGGCCTCGGCCTGCACGGCGAGCGGCGCGAGGGCATGCACCGCCACCAGCAGCTCGCCGATACCGTCTGCGAGCGCATCGATGCGGGCGGCATCGATCCGCAGCGTCGCGCCCGGGCCTACATCGGCAGGCGCTTCGGATGCCGGCGCCCGGGCGGCGGCTTCGATGCGATGCAGCGCGATCTGATCCGGCATCATCCGGAACGCGGCCCGCACCGCCTCCAGTGGCGCCGCGCTCAGGCCTTCGAGGATCGAGACGCAGCGGAAGGGCTCGATCGCCTCCAGCGCCGGCCAGTTGCCCTCGGCCGGGCGAATGTCGAGCCGCAGCAACTCGGGGATCGCCGCGACGATTCCCAGCGGATCCTCCCCGCGAAAGAAGCAATCGGGATCGGGCGTGTATCGAAAGGCGGTCACCGCCCCCTCCGCCCCGTCGGCGAGCCGGCGGGCCCAGTCCGGCGTGGCGGCGGACGGGGATACGACCGGGGCGGGTGCGTGCCCGGGCAGACGGGCGATCAACGACGCCGCGATACCGTCCGCATCCGCGTCCAGCGCGCCGTGCCGCTCGATCGCGTCGATCCAGCGATCCACGCCGTCCAGGCACGCGATCAGCCCGTCCGTCGCCGCGGCATCGAGCGCCATGCTGCTCTTGCGTGCGCGTTCGAGCACGTCCTCGGCGGCGTGGAGCGTGCGTTCGGCCGCGGCCATCGGAAAGATCGCGACCGATCCCTTGAGCGTGTGAATCGCGCGGAAGGCGTCGTCGATCGCGGCGGCGTTGCCGGGATCGCGCACCAGCAGGTCGAACGCCGCCGCTGCATGGGCGACAAGGTCGCGCCCCTCGACCAGAAATTGCGCCAGCAGCTCGTCCATCACGGCTTACGATAGACGATTGCGTCTTCAAGGCGAGCCATTGTGAACCGGTCGGTGATGCGCGCCATCGATTCGCTATGGCCCAAGCAGACGAAGCCACCGCTGTTGAGGCTGTCGAACAGGTTGGACGCGGCCAGCGCCCGCGACTCATCGTCGAAATAGATCAGCAGGTTACGGCACAGGATCACGTCGAACCGGCCGAGTCCGGCCAGCGTCGTGCGATCGACGATGTTCGCGGGGATGAAACGCACCGATTCCCGCAAATCGTCGATGATCTTGCGGCGATGGCCGCGCTCGGGCTCGAAATAGCGCTCGACGACATCCTCTGGCAGCCGTGCCAGCGCCCGGGCGGCGTAGCGTCCGGCCCGGGCCTGATCGAGCGCTGCCGTATCGAGGTCCGACCCGACGATCTCGATATGATAGGCGTCGACCAGTGCCCAGTTCTCGAGCAGCCAGATCGCGATCGAATAGGCCTCCTCGCCCGTCGCGCAGGGCATCGACCAGATGCGGATCAGATCACCGGGGCGGCGCGTGCGGATCAGCTCGGGCAGGATCTCGCGGGCAAGCGCGGCGAACTGGTGGTCCTCGCGGTAGAAATAGGTCTCGTTGATCGTGAACGCGTTGGTCAGCGCCTCGCGCTCGGCCGGGTTCGTCGCGACAAAGTCGAGATAGCGCGTCGCATCGGCCATGCCGCTGCGCGCCATTCCGGCGCCGATCCGCCGTTCGATATAATAGCGCTTGTTCGCGCCGAAGATCATGCCGGTCCAGCGATACAGCAACGCCCCCACCCGCGCGATCTCCGTGTCGGAAAGCGCCACCGGGGGCGCGCTCGCGGCGGTGTAACGTCGGGTCACCGTGCGAAGCGCGCCAGTAGTTCGGCCGCAAGCCGATCGAGCGGCGCGACCAGCGAGGCGCCACCGGCGGCGACCAGCGCCCCCGGCATCCCCCAGATCACCGCGCTGTCGGCGGATTCGGCAAGCGTCGTCCCGCCCAGCGCCTTCAACTCGGTCATGGCGCTCGCCCCGTCATTCCCCATGCCGGTCATCAACACGCCGACCAGGCGTTCGGGGGCGACGATCTTCATCGCGCTGGTCACGAGCCGGTCGACGCTGGGGTGCCAGTAATGGTCGGCGCTGCTCGGCGCAGCGGCGGCGGCGACGGCACCGGCGCGGCGGGTGACGACCAGATCGGCATCGCCGCGGCCGATATAGATGTTGCCCGGCGCCAACACGCTGGTGCCGGTAACCTCGCTGACGGCCAGCGCGCACAGCTTGTCGAGCCGCCGAGCGAGCGGGCCGGTGAAGCTCGCCGGCATGTGCTGCGCAACCAGGATCGGCCAGGGAAAGTCGGCGGGGAGATTGCCGAGCAGCGCGTCGAGCGCCGGCGGCCCGCCGGTCGAGCAGCCGACCAGCACCAGCCCTTCCGGCGGCAGCGGTGCGATCACGGGGTCGCTGCGACGCGGTGCGGTCGGAATCGGCTCGGCGGCAGCAGCGGCCCGCGCCCGGACCCGGTCGCGCAGCCGCACCGTCCGCGAGATCCGCGCCCCCGCCGCCGCCCGGACCTTCTCGACCAGCGCGGGCACCACCGCGTCGATCTCTAGCGAGAGCGCCCCGCGCGGCTTGGCGATGAAGTCCACCGCACCAAGCTCGATCGCCTCCAGCGTCTCGTCCGCCCCCTCGGCGGTGAGCGCGGAGACCATCACCACCGGGCAGGGCCGCGCCACCATGATCTGGTCGAGGCAGGCGAGCCCGTCCATGCCGGGCATGTGGATGTCGAGCGTGATCACATCGGGGGCAACCTCGCCCAACAGCGCCAGCGCCTCGGCGCCACTCCGCGCGACCGCGACGTCGAAATCGCCGGCCTCGGTGAAGATATCGACGAGCAGGCGCCGCATCAGGGGGGAATCGTCGACGACGAGCAGCTTGATCACGATGCGGCGGCCATGCCCCGCAGCAGATCCTGTTCGGCGCGGTCGAGCAGTTCGCGCGGCGACACGATCAGCAGGATCCGTTCCCGATCGGCGAGATGCGTTACCCGCTCGAACAGCTGCGTCTCCGCACCACCCAGGTCGGGCGCCGGCAGCATCGCATCGGCGGCGATGCGCAGGACCTCGGATGCCGAATCGACCACGAACCCGGCCTGCACGTCACCGATGCGGACCACCACGACCCGCCGCTTGCCGCCCACCGCCGCCGCAGCGCCGAACCGCACGGCCTGGTCGATCACCGGCACCACCGCACCGCGCAAATTCATCACGCCTCGCACGAACGTCGGCGCCCTGGGCAGCCGGGTAAGCTTGCGCGGCAACGGCGCGACTTCCTCGACCGCGGCGATCGGCAGCGCGAAATCGTTTTTGCCGATCCGGAACAGGAGAAACTGCTCGCTCGTCGCGCCCATCGCCGTTTCTTCGGTCTCGTTGCCGGCGGCCGCCTGCGTGAGCCGCGCGGTGATGTCGTCGCGCAGCAGCTGCTCGGCAGCGAGCAGCGACACCAGCCGTCGGCCGCCATCGAGCCGGCAGATCGCCTGGATCCGCGCCTCGGCGCTGCCGCGGGTGAGCACCTGCGGGATCGCGTCGATCACGGTTTCGGGCACATGTTCGACCCCGCGGATCCTATCCACTACCAGGCCAACGCGGTGCACGCCGATCCGCGCGACGACCACGCGTGTGCGGATCGTCGGCGCGGCAGCGGGCATGGCGAGCAGCGCACGCAGCGACAGCAGCGGCAACAGCGCCCCGCGCACGGTGGTGCTGCCGACGACGGCCGCCTCGCCATGCGGCAATTCCGCGATCAGGTCGGGCAGCCGCAGCACCGCCTCGACGGCGCCGAGCGGCAGCGCGAATTCCTGGCCGCCGAGCGCGAAGACAACCAGCGGCAGCACCGCATGGTCGGCGGCCGCGGCCACATCCGCCTCGGCCACCCCGCGGCCAATCGTGCGGCGGGTACCGTCCGGCGCCAGACTCGCCGCAATCAGCGCCGGCAGGTCGAGCGCACGGGCGCCGCTGTCGCCGCCATCCGCGAGCGCCTCGACGCTCTCAACCGCCAGCCCGAACAGCGCGCCATCCTCGACAATCACGACGCGGCGCTCGATACCGCCGGGTCGCTCGACCAGATCGGCCAGCGATAGCACCGGCACCACCGCCCCGCGGATATTAGCGAGCCCGAGCAGCGCCCTCGGGGCATGCGGCACCCGCGTCAGCCTCGGCATCCGTGCGACCTCGCGGACGAGCGGCGCCGGCACGGCAAGGCGCTCGCCGCCGGCTCGCAGCGTCAGCACACGCTTGCCCGCTGCCACCGGATCGAACACGACGCTCAGCCCGCCTGCGTGGCGAGCGCGGTCGCGATCTGGGCGATTTCCTCGATCGCCGCGGCCAGCAGCTCGGCGCCCTGCGCCTGCTGGCGCGCGGCGGCGCCGGCCTCGCGGGCTGCGCCGTTGGCAAGGTCCGCTGCCTCGGCGATCTGGTTGGTGCCGCTGCGGATTTCGCGGACCGAACGCAGGATGTCCTGCGTGCCGGCGAGGATCGCGTCGTTCGCGGCCCGTGCGGACTTCAGCTCTTCGATCATCGCGCGGAACCGCTCCACGAACGCACGGTTGCGGCCGATCTCGACTTCCGCTGCGCCGATCACCTGATCGAGATCGCGGCGGATTATCGCGATCTGATCCTGCATCGTGCGGACGATGTCGGCGGCGCGGTCGGCGCGCGTTTCCGAATCCTGCGCGAGCTTGCGGATGTCGCCCGCGACGGTCGTGAAGCCACGCCCAGCCTCGCCCGCACGCGTAGCCTCCACCGATCCGCTCACCGCCAGCATACTGGTCTGGACCGAGATCAGCGCGAGCTTGCTGATGATCTTCTCGATCCCGCGCGCCGTATCCGACAGCGCAGCGAGAAGATCGAGCACGGCGCGCAGTTCCGCCAGACCATGCTCGACACCACCCGCCACGCGCTCGATCGCCGCGCCGCTCGCCGTCACGCCCTCGACGATCGCACCGATCCGCTCGGCAGCCGCGGAGGCGCGCGCCTGCAGCACGTCGGCCAGGCTCTCGATCTGTCCCATCGCCGCATCGGCCTGCATGGTCGAGGCCGCCTGGATCTGGGTGCCGCGCGCGACCTGCTCAAGCGCGACCAGAATCTCGCCCGACGCGCCCGAAAGCTCCTGCACCGTCGCGGACAACTCCTCCGCCGCCGCGGCGATCTGCTCGATCGCTCGCTGGTTGGTGACATCGCCCTGCAGCGCCTGGATAAGATCGCCCAGCGCCTCGGCAGTGCGCTGGCTCTCCTCCAGCGAGGTGCCCTGCTGCTCGACGGCCTGCTGCGCCTGCGCCGTGGCGGCTGATTGCTCCTCGGCCGCGCTGGCCACCTGCTCGGCACCCTGCTCCGCCTCGCCGGCAGCCGCCTCGGCATCGCCCGAGGCCTGGACGATCGCCTGCGTGCCCGCCCCCAAGGCCGCCAGTTCCTCGCGTGCTTCCTTGAGCTGCACGACCACGGCGCGGCCCGACTGGGCTTCGCGGGTCGCGAGTTCGGACGCCGCCCGCACCTGCTGGGCAACCCGGCTCACCTCGGCCGCAACGTTCGCCGCCAGCTGCTGGATGTCGCCCGCGCTGCGCTCCGAGGTTTCGGACAGTGCACGGACTTCGTCGGCCACCACCGCGAAGCCGGCACCCACCTCGCCCGCCCGTGCGGCCTCGATCGTCGCGTTGAGCGCGAGCAGGCTGGTCTGGTCCGAAACATCGGCGACGCTGACGCCGACCTCGCCGATCTCCCCCGCGACCTGCTCGAGCGCGTCGATCACCGCAACGGTCGCGAGCTGGCGCTTTGCATTGAGCTCGATCGCGACGACCGAGACCTCGATCTGGACGCCGACCTCGGCAAAGGCGTTCTGCACGTTCTCGATCTGGCGCCGAGCGCCTTCGGCACGGGCACTCGCGTCCCGGAAATTGCCGTTGAGCGAGGCGATGAGCCCCTGCGATTCCTGCGCCGCGCCGGCCGCCTCCTCCGCGCTGCTGGCGATATGGTCCATCGCGCGCTGCAACTCGTTCGCGGCGGCGGAGGCCTCGGCGATGCCGCTGGCCAGTTCCTGGACGGCCTGATCGATCCCCTCCACCGCGCTGGCCGGGCGGCGCGAACGGCGCGGCGGGCGCGGCTGCGGGGCGGATGCCGTCGCCATTGCTGCGGTTCCCGGTTCCTCGGCTCGCTTCCTGGTTCGAGTGCCAAGGGTCGACTTCTTCACCAGCGCCATCGGAACTCCAGGGATATCAGCTTGTCGGCCTGTCTAGATCAAGCCGGGGGGTGGCGCCAGCGCCCGCGTGGTCGGGCGCCGGTATCGGCCCGGGGGCGAGGCGGCGCGAACGGATTGGCCCCGATCCGGGTGCAGACCCGTTGGGCAGGGATGGAACCTGCCAGCTTGCTCCCCTCCCCGTACATCCTCGTCCTCTCCGGCACCGGCCTGCTGGTCGCGCTCGTCGCCTGGCTGCCGCTTGCCCTCCGCAAACTGCCGCTCTCGCTGCCGATCGTCTGCATGGGCATCGGCGCGACACTCTTCCTGCTGCCGGACGTGACGCTTCAGCCCCTCCCCCTGCGCTATCCCGAAATCACCGAACGCTTCTCCGAACTCATCGTGATCATCGCGCTGATGGGCGCCGGCCTCAAGATCGACCGGGTGTTCGGGTGGCGACGCTGGGCGGTGACGTGGCGGCTGCTCGCGATCACCATGCCGCTGAGCATCCTGGCGATCGCCGGCATCGCGGGCTGGGCTCTGGGGCTGCCGCTGGCGACCGCGCTGTTGCTCGGCGCGAGCCTGGCGCCCACCGATCCGGTCCTCGCCTCGGACGTGCAGGTGGGTCCGCCCAAGACCGGGGAAGAGGACGAGGTGCGCTTCGGGCTCACCTCCGAGGCGGGGCTGAACGACGGTGCGGCCTTTCCCTTCGTCCATCTGGCGATCCTGCTCGCGGCCAGCGCCGCGTCGGGCGCGCCGTGGCTGGGGGAATGGCTCGGCGTTCGGGTGTTCTGGGAGATCGGCGGCGGGATCCTCGGCGGCTGGCTCATCGGTCTCGCGTTCGGCTGGCTGACCTTCCACGTCCGCGCCGACTCCAAGCTGGCCAAGACCGGGGACGGGCTGATCGCGCTTTCGGCGACCTTCGTGTCCTATGGCCTGGTCGAGATCGTCCATGCCTATGGTTTCCTTGCGGTGTTCGTGACCGCGCTGACCTTCCGCCACACGCACCGCGAGCATGCGTTCCACCACGAGATGCACACGATCATCGAGCAGCTCGAGCGGCTGGTCATGATGGCGCTGCTGATCCTGTTCGGGGGGGCGCTGGTAAGCGGCTTGCTCTCGCATGTCGGCTGGGTCGACATCGCGGTTGCCGTGACGATCCTGCTGGTCGTTCGGCCGGTAGCGGGGTGGCTCGGGCTGCTCGGCTACCGCGCCGATCGCAGCGAGAAGCTGACGCTGGCGTTTTTTGGCATCCGCGGGGTGGGGACGATCTACTACCTCGCGTACGGCATGAACCACATGGCGGTGGCGCAGGCCGAACGCCTTTGGGGCGTCGTCGGCCTGGTGGTGCTGTTCTCGATCCTGCTCCACGGGCTTACGGTGACGCCAATCATGCGATCGCTCGATCGCCGGCAAGGGCGCGATCCGGACGCAGGGAAGCGGCCGGCGCGCGAGACCCGGCACGCGTGACCGATGCGCGTGCGGCGCGCACCGGCTCCGTGGCGATCATTCCGAGGCGCGCAGCATCCCTCGATCGGCGAAGCCTCGGTCGGGATTTTCGCTCAGGGCTTGGTCCTCGGACGGTCGGTGGAATTGCGCCGCGATCCGCTGGCTGCGGGTGGCGATCTCGCGCGCCTCCCGCTTCTCGGCGGCGAGCGCTTCCTTTTGCCAGGCCGCCGCAGCGATGAAGGCGACGTCGCGGACATTCGGCAACAGCGTATCGGTAGCCAGCTGGCGCTGGCGCGCTTCCTGCGCGCGGCAGGTGAAGGCGGTGGGCTGCATCGGTAAGGCTCCTCGTGGAGGGATGGACATGCGGGCGTCGATCGCCGCACCGTTTCGGCGAGAGGCCCGCTGCGGAAGGAGGCCATGGGTCTTCCGCGCTCAGCCCCTTCGGGCTTGGCCCCGCGCCCGGACGACCGCGCCGACATGCAAGCTGCCCAGGAATAGACAACCTGATCCTCCGAATGTCTTACAGCGACAGCGAAATAAAAAACGTCGCCGTTCCCATAGACGAGCGAAAGCACGATTTCTCATTCGGTCGCGGCCTTGCTCAAGAAGGCGAGCCCCGCTGCTTACAAGATGGGGACTGCTACGGTGTTATACTAGGGCGTCGGACAAGATCATCGGCGAGCCCCTGGTAGAATTCTCCGACGCGCTGGAGGTCCGCCGGCAGGATGACCAGCCTCGTGCCCCGTTCGGCCGGCGCAAGCATCTGCCGCCTGCCCAGACCGGTCCAGCACGCCTCGGCCATAGCGCTGCTCCGCAGGATCCCATCGCAATAGAACAGGCAGGCGCGCGTGCCGTCCAGTGCCAAAAGACGGGCATGATCGTCGCCGGACCGCCCAAGCGCGTGCCGGAACCCACGCAGCTTGTTGGCACTGTTGCGCTGCCTGGGCACGGGCGCCATGCCGTGGCTGTGCGCCGCCGCATCGAGCAAGTGGTGGAGGAACCGGTCGAGCTCGCGCAGACCGTTGCCGATCCATTTCGAGCGTTGCCGGTGGCTGATCGGCACGGCATTCCCCGGCGCGGCACCGCCCATGGGTCCCCCGAAAAAGGCCGCGCCGCGACACAAGGTTCGGTGCGCCCGATCGACCTCGTCCGCAGGTCCCGTCCGATCGCGCATGTCAGGCCGGACGCGGGTCAAAGGCGCTCGCCAGTGCGGTGCTCGCCTGCACCGTCACCTCCACCTGCATGTCGATAAAATCCTCGGCCGCGCCGAGATAGCTGCCCCGCACCGGGTGGATCTGCGCGATGTTGCCCGCAACCGCCACCGGAATCAGCCCTGCCCCGCCCATGCGGCCATGGGTAGGATCGAACGGAATCCAGCCGGCACACGGCAGATAGACGGCGGCCCAGGCATGGGTGGTACCGTGCTGGTCGCCCGGCGGATCGGGCTGGAGATATCCCGATACGGCGTGCGCGCCGAACCCCAGATGGCGAACCGCCTCGATGAACAGCGTCGCGAAGTCGCGGCACGATCCGCTGCCCATGTGGAGGGTGTCGTCGGGGGACTGGGTGCCCTCCTCCTCGCGGACGCGATAGGCAAGGCCGGTGGCGATCGCGGCGTTGATGGTCTTGAGAAGCGTGAGGGTATCGGTCGGCTCCGTGCCCCGGAACTGCTCGACCCAGTCGCGGACGCTATCGGCGGCGTGCGGATAGTGCGGCACGCGCATCGCCCCCAGATCGGTGACCTCCTCGGCGGAATAGGCGAAGGGGAAGTGGTGCGCGGACGGCGCGATGGTGAAGACCGGCCAGGCGGTGGCGGACTGATCGACCACCATCCGGCTGTCGATCGTCAGCGTCTCCACCGCCTCGGCGAAGCTCGCCGTGGCGATCAGATTGCCGAACACGTCCTGCGTCCATTCGATATGGGCCGGCGGCGAGCAGCTGAGCAGCGTCTTGAGCAGCCGGAGGTCATGCTGGCCGCGCGGGCACAGCATCATGCGGTGCGGCAACAGGTGGACCGGCCGCGCATAGCGATAGCGGGTCCGGTGGCAGATGGTCAGCAGCACCGCCGCTGGATCAGGCGCGCCCGGCGCGGGCGGTGATCGCCTGCTCCACGGCCTCGCACCCCATCGCGCTGGCGACGGCGAGGTCCAGCGGCCGGCCGCCCAGCATATCGTCATGGGTGTTGAGGAAGGTGATCGCGGCATCGCCGCCCAGCAGGTTCCAAGCGAGCAACGCGACGCGGCTCTGCCGTTCGAGGCACTCCGGCGAAGGGCGCGGCATGCCGTATTTGCTGCGGAACTGCTTGCGGACCGGAGCGCGGGTGGCCGTCTGCGTGGTCGTTGTCGTCGGATCTGACATCGGCATTCCTTGTTGGCGCGGAGCGCTGGAGCAGGGCGCGCGACCGGTCGGCCGCGCCCCGCGATCACGTCAGACGGGCAATCGGGGCGCCCAGCGATCGGCCGAACATTTCGAGCCGGCTGGCATAGGCCCGGGCGAGGCTGCGATGCGCATAGCGGGCCTCGCGCGATGGCGCAGTGGCGGCGAGCGCCAGTGACAGCGCGTGGCGGCGGCGGAGATAGTCGATGTCCATGATCGGCTCCCAGGTCGGGTAAGCGGGAGCGCGTCTGTCTCTCAGTCGCGGGCGCCTACGGAGGAACCTGCCAGCGATACACTGGATATAGGGTGGGGGCGCGCAACAACCTACCCCCCGCGGGGAATTAACCGCCGTGCGCTCCGCCGCGCCTCAGCGCATCAGCCCGCCCGCGCGGAGCGCAGCCTCGATCACCTTGCCGATATCGTGCCGCCCAGGGGCCTTGCTATGGGTGGCGCCCGGCGACGGCAGCTTCCACTCGGCGATGCCGGGTAGTGCCGGTACCGGTTCGAGGGTACGCCCTTCGTGATTGTCGATC
>JAIYAA010000346.1 GCA_027489295.1 Sphingomonadales bacterium
CTCCTCGCCGGTGGTCGCGTAGAGTTCGGCGGCGGCCCAGTAGAATTCGTCGCTCAGGTTCGAATCGCCATAGCCGCCGCTGCCGGTGAAGCTGCTGGTGGCGTAGACCTGCGGGTTGCACTGCGCGGCGGCCCAGGCCCGCCGCGCGGCGGTGAGGCAGCGGGTGGCGAAGGCATCGTCCACCCCCCGCCACAGCCGCGCGCACTGCGCCGCGGTCGCGGCCAGGTTGAGCGTTGCGCCGGTCGTCGGCGGATAGAGCAGCCGCTCCTCGCGATCGTTCTGCGGCGGGGTGGGCAGCGTCGTCCAGTTGCGGTCGGCGACCTTCTGGTGCGCCATGCCGCCGGCATCGATCTCGGCAAAGGGCGGGAAGCTCGGCTCCCAGGCGGGTCGGCCGGGCTTGGGCGCGCCGAGCGGGCCCGACGGCACGCGGGTGCGCACGCCGTCCGGGATCTGCATCCGCAGCAGGAAGTCCATTTCCCAGCGCGCTTCGTCGAGCAGGTCGCTCACGCCGTTGCCGCTTTCGGGGATGCGCAGCGCTCCGTCCGCGAACGCCTTGGGGCGGCGCTCATAGGCGTTGAGCAGCGTCCACAGCGAAATGCCGCCGTTGACCAGATACTTGCCATGGTCGCCGGCATCGTACCAGCCGCCGGTCACGTCCAGCTTGTAGCCGCAGCCCGGCCAGCTCGTGCCACGCTCGTCGGCGCCGGAGAAGCAGCCCGCCAGCTCGTGCGCGTGCCCCGCCGGGCGAGCCCAGCCCGCCCCGGCGAACTTGGCGTCGATCGGCGTGCCGGAGCGCTGCTGGTAGAAGAAGTTCGCTGCATCGCGCGCGAGCGGCTTGTAGAGCGTGGGAGCGATGGCGAAGGGATCGCTGGTCACCCCGGCGACCGACAGGCGATAACCCTTCCCCTCGCGGCGAAAGCCCGAAAAGTCGATCCGCTGCACCACCGCGCCGGAGCTGGCGTCGGGCCCATAGATCAAGGTCTCACCCTTGCCGACAGCGTTGCCATCGGCATCGAGCAACAGCCAGGGCAGCGGGGCCGATCCCGCCTCGCGCAGGATCGCCAGCTTCACGTCGCCGGGCTCGAAACCGATCTGGTTGAGGTCGATCGCCGCACGCTGCTGCGCCGCCGCCGGGCTTGCCAGCACCATGCCGGCGAGCAGCCCCATCGTCACCTTCCGCATCCCGCTTCCCTTATTTTCCGTTGCCGGGCGCGTGCGGCGTCCGGATCGATTGATAATATCGCAGCGGATGCGGCGGGGCCAGATGCCCGGCGGGCAGCGGGCGCTGCGACATCGACTGCCAATAGGCGATCGAGGCATCGCGCCACCACTGCGCCTCCTCGCGCTGGATGGCGAGGAAGTCGCGCACCTCCGCCCAGCGCCGGGCGTCGACCTTGCCCTCCAGCCCGGCCCAGCGGCGCTGCATGTCCTCCACCGTCGCGATGCCGGTGTCATAGTGCGCGACCAGACTGTCCCACAGGGTTTCGCCCGACCGCATCCGATAGTCCCAGGGCACGTGGTGGAACCAGAGGAGCAGGCTGTCCGGCACCGTCTTCAGGTCGCCCCAGCGCTTCGCCAGCTCCGGCGCATACTGGCCGAGTGCGTTGGTGCCGGTCGGCGTGCGATCGAAGCCGATACCGCCCGCATCGGCGCGGTGATAATAGGTCGGGTTCCATTCAGGCCGGGCGAGGTTCGATACCCAGGGCCCCGGGCCGTAATGATGCCCCGTCGCCATCACATGGCCGAGCCCCAGCGGCGTCATGTAGTTCACCACCGCCTCGCGCGATTCGAGCATCATCGCGACGATCGGATCGACAACCGCCGGATCGGGGCTCCAGGTCAGCCGCGCCCAGTCGCGAGCGATGTCGGCAGCCTTCGCATCGGGATCCCAGGCGAGCCGGCCGAAAGCGTACCAGTTGGCCTGGTCGAACTGCGATCCGCTCCAGTTGATGTCCGTGCCGATATTGGCGACGCCCGCCATGCCGGTGAGCGCTCTGGGGGCGACCGGCGTCTCCAGCAGCTTCGCCACGGTGCTGCCTGCGCGCGGGCGGAAGGTATCGCTTTCCAGTGCCTCCTCCCACATCGTCCCGAGATAGGCGAGGTGCGTGGCGAAGCCGAGATACTCCTTGGTGACCTGCACCTCGAGCATCAGCGGCGTCTTGGGCATCGCGCCGAACAGCGGGTGGAACGGCTCGCGCGGCTGGAAGTCGATCGCGCCGTTCTTCACTTGGAGGAGGACGTTGTCGCGGAACTTGCCGTCGAGGGGCACGAACTCGTCGTTTGCCTGCTTGTGGCGATCGGCGTCGTTATGCTCGGAATAGACGAACGCCCGCCACATCACCACGCCGCCATGCGGGGCCAGCGCGTCGGCGAGCATGTTGGCGCCGTCGGCATGGCTGCGCTTGTAGTCAGAGGGGCCGGGCTGGCCTTCCGAATTGGCCTTGACCAGAAAGCCTCCGAAATCGGGAATGACGGCGTAGATCTCGTCCGCCTTGGCCTTCCACCACGCACGCACCGCGGGATCGAGCGGGTCGGCCGTCTTGAGCCCGCCGATCTCGATCGGGGCGGAGAAGCGCGCGGTCAGGTAGATACGGATGCCATAGGGGCGGAACACCTCGGCCAGCGCCTTCACCTTCTGCAGGTACGGCGCGGTGAGGATGTCCGCATTGGCGTTGACGTTGTTCGGCACCACCGCGTTGATGCCGATCGAGGCATTGGCGCGGGCGTAATCGGTGTAGCGCGGGTCGGTGTAGCCCGGCAGCTTCTGCCAGTCCCACAGCGACTGGCCGGCATAGCCGCGCTCCACGTAGCGATCGAGATTGTCCCAATGGTCGAGCGCGCGCAGCTGCAGCTTGGGCGAATCCCGCAGGTCCAGCGCGTCGATCGGCTGACGCAGCTGGAGCAGCTTGAGCAGGCGGAAACTGCCATAGAGCAGGCCGACATCGCTGTTCGCGGCGATCAGCGTCACCCGCGCACCACCGATCGTCGTCGAGCGGAGCAGGAAGCCCTCCCGGCCCAGCGCATCCAGCGGCAGCGTCAACCCCTTCAGCAGCGGCGAGCCGGCGGTGGCGAGCACCACCCCGCCCTCGCCCTGCACCGCACGAGCATGCGCCGGTGACGCGCCGATCATCCCGGCCAGGCCGCGATCGAGCTCGTCCACCGCCGCGCGCACGCTCGGCCGGCCCGTATCCGCCACCACATAGCGCAGTCGCGGCGCGACGCGCTGCACGGTTGCCGCGTCGAGCGGCTGGTAGCGCAGCCACAGATCGTATCCGGTATCGGCACATGCCTGATTCGCCGCAAGAAAGGCGCAGAAAACCGCAACTAAGGCCCAGAACTTCCGCCGCATGACATCCTCTCTCAGGGGCGATGGCTCGCCGTCGTTGACAAGCGTGTAGCAGGCTGAACATGGTACCGCTACCAAGCGAGCGCCGCCACGGCGCCATCCGGAGAGGAGCACGACCATGTCGCCGCACGCATTCCCCCTTCACCGCCGCACGCTGCTTGCCGGCGCCGCCGCGGCCGCCGCCCTGCCCCTCGCCGCGCGCGCGACCATCCCGGATCCGGGCCTGAATCGTCTTGCGGCGATCCATCACCGGCGAATCGGATCGGCCCTCGCCTGGAGCCCGCCGGGTGCCGATGCCGGATCGTTCGCCAACCCGGCCTATGCCGCGTTGCTCGAGCGGGACTGCGGGCTGCTGGTGCCCGAGAATCAGCTCAAATGGCAGGCCACCCGCCCCGCCCCGGACCGGTTCGACTTTTCCCATTTCGACGCGATGCTCGGCTGGGCGGAGGGCCATGGCATGGCGATGCGCGGGCACACGCTGCTGTGGCACAAGTCCGAATATTTCCCGCGCTGGCTGACCGGCTACGACTTCAGCGCGAAGCCCGTCCGCGAGGCCGCGCGGCTGCTCACCACGCATATCGACACCATCTGCCACCGCTATGCGGGCCGCATCCTCAGCTACGACGTGGTCAACGAGACGGTCGACGAGAAGACCGGCGCGCTCCGCGAGACCAATCTCTCCCGCGCGTTCGGCGGCACCGAGGCGATGCTCGATCACACCTATCACACCGCCCGCGCCGCGGCCCCCAAGGCGCAGCTGGTCTATAACGACTATATGAGCTGGGAGCCGGGCAACGAGGCGCACCGCACGGGCGTGCTCCGCCTGCTCGAAGGCTTTCGCAAGCGCGGCGTGCCAGTCGATGCGCTGGGCGTGCAGTCGCATATCGAGCCCGTCAGTGATGCTCCCGCCGGCGTGCTCGCGGCGCGGCAGGAAAAGCCGTGGCGCGCGTTCCTCGATGCGGTGACCGGCATGGGATATCAGCTGCTGATCACCGAGTTCGACGTCGCAGACCAGCATCTGCCGACCGACCTGGCGGTCCGCCAGCGCCAGGTCGCCGACTATGCCGGCGTCTATCTCGACGTGATGTTCGGCTATCCCCAGCTGCGCGACATGCTCTTCTGGGGGATGTGCGACAAATATAGCTGGCTGAACGGATTCAAGCCGCGCAAGGACGGCAAGAAGCCAAGCGTGACGGCGTATGACGGCGACTTCCGCCCGAACCCGCTGCACGATATGATTGCCAACAAGCTGCAACGATAGTGCCCCGAAACTGAGTTTCGGTACGCTCCCGTTCAGATTTGGCGGCTATAGGTGAGTCGCAAGGTCGACAGAACGGCCGGGGGCTCCAGGGAGCAAAGGCGATGGCGGCAGCAGCCGCAAGGCAAGGTCCGGGTGGGGACGGCGATCTCCCCAGCAACGTCGATATTGCGGCGGTCCACGCCCGTGCGGAAGCGCTCGTCCGCCGCCACGGCCAAGCGACCGTCACGCCCGCCGGGGCCGCCTTTCGCCAACGGCTGATGGACCTGGCGCACACCGCCGCCCAGCGCAGCACCGTGGCGCTCCAGGGCGTCGACATCGAACGCCGTGCCCGGGCAGGCCGGGTCCGCCTTCTGGACGATGGCGCGCCGGCCGACATCCTGTTCGATCTCGCCCGACCGCTGGCGGAACTGATCGCAGGCGGGAACATGATGGCCGGCAACCTGCTGGCCAATCGCTATCTCGATCTGTCGCCGCAGGGGGCGACCGGCTGGGCGCTGCTGCCGCTGATGCTGTCGCTGCAGAGCGAGGATCCGACCGCTGCCGATGGCTTGCTCCAGCCGGCGGCCCCGCAGTTGATCGCGATCGGTGGCTTGTCGGGCACCGGCAAGTCGAGTCTCGCACGGCTGCTCGGTGGTCTGTATGGCCGGCGTCCGGGTGCCCGCGTCCTGCGCTCCGACGTGTTCCGCAAGCGGCTCGCCGGCCTGCCACCGGAGACGCGGCTGCCCCCGTCGCATTATACGCGGCGAAACGATGCCGACACTTATGAGGCGCTGTTCGAATCCGCCGACGACCATCTCGCCTGCGGATCGACGGTGATCCTCGACGCAGTCTTCCTCAACCGAAGCGAGCGCGAAGTCGCCGAAGCGCTGGCGCAACAGGCGCGGGTGCCGTTCACCGGGATCTGGCTGGAAGCACCCGATCGCGACCGCATCGCCCGCGTCGCCGCGCGAATGGGCGATGCATCCGATGCGACGGCGGAGGTCGCCCGCGAGCAGGCACGGCGACCTGTAGGCGACCTGTTCGGCTGGCACCGCATGCGGGCAAATCGCGCGATGGAACTGATCGTGCCGGCCGCCCGGTCGGCGATCGAGCGACCGCGCCGCTAGGGCGCGGGCCGCACGATCCCTAGACGGTTTCGGCCGGTTCGCCCTGCAGCAGCAAGCCGGCGCCATCCTTGGCACAGAACAGATCGTTGAGCGCTTCCAGCATGCGCCGCGCTTCCGGGCTCGCCAGCGAATAGAAGATCATCTGCCCCGCACGGCGCGCGGACACCATGCCTTCCCGTCGCAGCAGCGCGAGCTGTTGCGAAACCGCCGTATCGCGCGCGCCGGTAAGACGGGCAAGTTCGCCTACCGATTTCTCGCCATCGGCAAGATGGCAGAGCAGCAGCAGGCGGCTACGACCGGACAGCGCCTTCAAAAATTGCGACGCGTTGTCGATGACATCGATCATATCATTCTTCACGGCGACCATGGCTATGCCTCTAACGTACGCCACGCAACCCGTCACGCGCCAAATTCTCCAGGATTTTCATAAACCTGGATCAAGAGCGAACGTTATACATATGTATCTTTGAATGTGATACATTGGTATTGTTCAGCCGCATCGGCACCATACTCAGGGTTCAAACGTTGCCAGTACGATGCGATTGCAACAGACCGATCTGTTCGGGCCCGCCCTCCCCGAGGGTCTGCACTATAGCCCCGACTTCCTTGATGCGGGCGAGGAAAATTCTCTGGTGGCTGCGCTGGGCAACGAGCCGTTCCGGCCTTTCCGCTTCCAGGGATGGGAAGGGCACCGCCTGACCACCAGCTATGGCTGGCACTATGACTTCGACCGTGGCCGAGTCGCGCCTGCCTCGCCCTTCCCGCCTTGGCTCGCGCCGTTCCGAGCACGCGCGGAGGCGGTTGCCGGTGTCGCGCCGGGCACCCTCGTCCAGGCGCTGCTGATTCACTACCCCGCCGGAGCGGGCATCGGCTGGCACCGCGACCGCCCGCAGTTCGAGGAGGTGCTGGGGATATCGCTGGGCGCGCCGGCGACCCTGCGCCTCCGCCGTCGGACGGGCGATCGACGATTCGAGCGCGCATCGCTGCCCCTGCCGCCCCGCTCCCTCTATCTGCTGCGCGACGAGGCGCGGCACGACTGGGAGCACAGCATCGCGCCGATCGATGCGCCCCGCTGGTCGATCACCTTCCGCGCCCTGTCCGCGCTCGGCCTCCGCCAGACGCAGAACGACCCGGGTGAAAGCCTCCACCCGGGTCGTCCCGATTGATCACCCCGCCGCCGCAGCGACGGGAAGGCGTCAGAACTTCAGCGCGACTTCGCCGCCGAAGGTGCGCGGTGCGTTGAAGTTGCCGTAATCGCCGAGGACGTTGTTGACGCTGCCGCTCGTCACGTTGGTGGTCGGCGAGCCCGGCAGGCTGTTCGACGGATCGCGACGGAACACATACTGCTCGTTGAACAGGTTGCGGCCCCACACGCTGAACGTCACGTTCTGCATCGCGCCCAGGTTGATGTTGGCCAGCGAGATGCGGCCGTTGAAGATCAGCGACGCGTCGTTCTTCGTGGCGAACTGGTCGAAGGCCTGGGTGGCCTGCGAATAGTTGCCGTCGAAGTGGAAGCGCAGGTCCGCGCCCTTCAGCGGCAGCTCATAGTCGATCGAGCCGCTGGCAGCGTTGCGCGGCGTGAACACGATGTAGAAGTTCTGGTAGACGCTGGTCGAAGCGCCGCCTGCCGTCGCGGTGATCAGCACCGGCGGGATGCGGGTGTAGGTATAGGCGTAGGACGCGTTGAGCGTCAGGCCCTGCACCGGCTTCACCGTCAGGTCCGCCTCGATGCCGCGGATCTTGGTGTTGCCCGGCGCATTGATCGTCACCAGGTTGTTGAAGTTGCCGGTGGCGGTCGTCTGGATCGAGCTGATGTCGACCTGGCTGTCCTTGCGATCCATGATGTAGGCCGCGAGGTTCAGGCGGGCCTTGTGATCCCAGAAATCGTTCTTCAGGCCGATTTCATAGGACTTCACGTCTTCCGGATTGAACGCCTGGTAGTTCGAGGTGCGCGAGCTGGCACCGCCGGCGCGGTAGCCGGTCGCGTACTTGGCATAGGCGTGCACCGAGTCGCTCACGTCATAGGCGAGCGTGACCATCGGGTTGAACCGATCCCAGCTCTTGTCGAGCGGCTTGTAGCCGTTCGCTGCCGCGCGCACCGTGTCCGTGTCGTAGTTGATGTTGCGCGAATAGTGCAGCACGCCCTTCTTCTGGTCGTGCGTGTAGCGGCCGCCGACGGTGAGGTGCAGCACGTCGGTCGCATTCCAGGTGACCTGGCCATAGGCCGAGTAGCTCTTCGACCAGACTTCCGAGGCGCGATCGATCGAGCGGCAGCCCGGCTGCGAGCCGAAACCGCCCGAGCCGGTGCACGGATCGAGGATCACATAGTTGTAGCCGGTGACCTGGCCGGCGGCGTTGGTCAGCGCAACGATGCCGTTCGAGTTCGGCGTCGCCGCGTCGTCGCTGACATGCTCGTTGAAATAATAGAGGCCGGCGACATAGTCGAACTTGTCGACGCTGCCCACTGCCTGGAATTCCTGGCTGAACTGCGACTGGTGCAGATCGGCGAGGCTGTAGCGGCTGAACCCGCACGGCGCCGCAACGGTGCAGCTGGTGGTCACGGTGCCGATTGCGGGCGTGTTGACCACCGGCACGCGGTGCGCGCCGCCGGAGTTATCCCACTGGGTGGCGCTCACGCCGCGCCATGCGGTGATCGAGCGCAGTTCGATCTCGGGGCTCAGCTTGTACTTCAGCGTGTTGGTGAAGCCGTGGGTCTTGTCGATGCTCGGCTGCTGCGGCACGCCGATATCGGCGGTCTTCATCCGGCTGGTGCCGTTGATGACGACGCCCGGCAGCAGCGGCTTCACCGTGCCGGTGAGCGCGGTGTACTGCGTGCCCGGCAGGGTGCAGGCAGGGACGGCCGACTGGGCGCCGGCGACGCAGCCGTTCGGGTTGTAATTCAGCAGCTGGCTGTAGAACGGCGTGTTCGCGTCATAGCCGTTGTCGTAGCTGAAGTCGTTGGTGAGGCCGTCGAACGGCTTCCAGCGGACCGCGGCGCGGAAGCCGTGGCGGTCATAATAGTTGAAGCCGGTCGCGCCGGCGAGCGGGTTCTTGGTGGTCGCATCCTGGTGCTGGACCACGCCGTCGAGCTTCAGCGAGAAGTTCTTGTATTCCGGCAGGTCGAGGTGCGCGTCGGCGTTGTAGCCGCCGTAATTGGCGATGCCGGCGTTGACCCGACCGCCGAACTCGCCGCTCGGCGCGCGGCTGACGAGGCTCAGCGCGCCGCCTTCGGTGTTGCGGCCGAACAGCGTGCCCTGCGGACCCTTCAGCACCTCGACGCGCTCGATGTCGAACAGCGCGGCGTTCAAGCCGTGCTGGCGGCCGAGATAGACGCCGTCGACATAGATGCCGACGCCCTGCTCGCGGGCGGGCTGGTTGGCATCGAGCGGCACGATGCCGCGGATGCCGACGGTCAGCGCCGACTGGCGGGCTTCGAAGGTGGCGACGCGCAGGCTGGGAACCGCGCCGTCGGCGAGGTCGTACAGGCTCTGGACGTGGCGCTCCTTGAGCGCAGCGTCGCTCAGCACGCTGATCGAGATCGGCGTCTGCTGGAGGTTGGTCTCGCGCTTCTGCGCGGTCACGACGATGTCGGCCAGGCCTTCCGGCTGAACGGCCGGGGTCGCCGGGTCGGCGGCCTGGGTCTGCGCGAAGGTTGGCGCGGCGGCCAGCGCCAGCACCGTGGCACCCGCGAGCAGCGAGAGGCGGAAGGTGGAACGTTCGAACATGGAGCGGTTTTCCCCGAGGAAGAGACTTTGTGGTTCTGGGGGGCGCCCTAGGCAGACGATTTGGCAGGATTGTTACACCCACCGCCGCGGGCATGACGCCACGGCTTCATTTTCACGTCATTTTGGAGAAAAAACGCTGAAAACCCGGCGATGTTTCGGTCGGAGCGAACCCGTTGCTCGTGGTGAATGTGCCAGATTGCATCGGTTCGGGCGACGAAAATCAGGCGCTGGTGCAGATTTGCCACAGCCCATTCAATGCGAATCGCGCCCGCGAATCGCAGTGCAAAATGGCACCGCCCGTCGCGCCGGAGGGCGGACGGGCGGCAATTCGACCCGCAGGACAGGGTGGAAGTGCGGCGTCGGCTATTCGGCGGACGAGGCCTGCGCGCCGCCTACCCGGCCGGTGCGCTCCAGCTTGCCCCAACCGACGAACCAGCCGCCGAGCGCCGAACTGATCGCGCGCAGCACCACCCAATACATCAGCTGACGATACACGAAGCGCTGCGCGACCAGCAGCACCGCCGGGTAGCGAATCCGGCGACTGTTCAGCCGATAGGCGATCCAGCCGCAGCCGACATCGATCGAGGTGAAGGCGACCCAGTAGATTGCCATGGCGCCGACGTCGCCGCGGGTCTGTTCCCACCCATGCTGGGCGATGCGCACGCCCGTAGCGAAGATCGCGGATACCAGCGCGAGATCGATCAGCGGCGAAATCGCGGCGAAGATGATCTGGAACACCCAGGCCTGCGGCAGACCGATCCAGGCGAGGCCGCGGGCGTTCTTGTCGCGGTACAGCCCGCGATGCTTCCACAGGCATTGCAGCGTACCGAACGCCCAGCGATAGCGCTGCTTGGCGAGCGCCCGGAAACTTTCCGGCGCCTCCGTCCACGCGACCGCGTCCGGGTCGTAGGTGACGCGCCACCCCGCCCGCTGGATCGCGATGGTGAGGTCCTGGTCCTCCGCCAGCGTATCCTCGGGATAGCCGCCTACCGCGTCCAGCGCCGCCCGGCACCACGCGCCGACAGCCCCCGGCACCACGGTGATCGCGTTGAAGCCGGCCAGCGCGCGCCGCTCAAGATTCTGCGCGGTGATATATTCCACCGCCTGCCAGCGGGTGACGAGATTGACCCGATTGCCCACCTGCGCGCTGCCCGCCACCGCGCCCAGCTGCGGATCGGTGAACCAGCGGGCGAGGCGCCCGATCGTCTCGGGCTCGAAATGGGTATCGGCATCGAGCGCGATGATCACCTCGCCCTTTGCCTCCTGCAGCGCGCGGTTGAGCGCCGCCGCCTTGCCGCCATTGACCAGGGTGAGCAGCGTGACGCGCGGATCGTCGCCGAACGCGGCCGCGACGATCTCGCTCGTCTGGTCCTTCGATCCGTCGTCCGCCACGATCAGTTCGATCGACGGATAGTCGCTGGCAAGCACCCGGCGCACCGAGGATTCGATCACCCGCTCCTCGTTATAGGCCGGGATGATCACCGACACGGTGGGCATGTACACCGGCGGTGCACCCCGCTCGCGGCGGCGCTGGCGAAGCGCCAGTGCCGACAGGATCAGCGCCCGCGCGATGCCGAGCGTGATCGCGATGAAGAACATCCAGCGCAGGCCCGAGGCGATAGCCGCCAAGGCGACGAAGATCGCCACGTCGGCGCGGACCGCCAGCAGGTCGCTGCCGCGGATCGGCGGCATCACCGCGTCATAGCTCAGCCCGGCCAGCTTGGAGACGGGAACGAAGGTGTAGCCGCGCGCGCGCAGCTCGTGGATGATCCGGGGCAGCGCCTCGATGGTCTGTTCGCGGTTGCCGCCGCCATCGTGGAGCAGCACGATGTTGGTCGACTTGTCGGGCGTCGCGGTTGCGACATCGTCGAGCACGCCCTGCACGATCGCGTCGACGCCGGGCCGCTTCCAGTCGTCCGGGTCGACGTGCAGGCCCACCACCGTGTAGCCCTGCTTCTGCGCCACCACGGCAGGATCGAGTTCGTCCGGCGTGGTCGGCTCGGCGTCTCCGAAATAGGGCGCGCGGAACAGCCGCATGCCGCGCCCGGTATAGGCCTGCACCAGCCGCTGGGTGGCGTTGAGCTCGAGCGCGGTACTCGCCGCCGAGGTGGTGGCGAGGTTCGGGTGGGTATAGGTGTGGTTGCCCAGTTCATGCCCCTCGGCCACCAGCCGGCGCAGCAGCAGCGGGTGCTGCAGGCCGTTCTCGCCGATGATGAAGAAGGTCGCGGGCACATGCTCGGCCTTCAGGATGTCGAGGATGCGCGGGGTATAGTCCGGATCGGGCCCGTCGTCGAAGGTCAGCGCGATAGCCTTGTCGGCGGCGCCGGTGCGCATCACCACATAGGGCGTGGGCAGCACCGGATACTGCACGTCGCGGATCATGTTGGCCGCATCGAAGCTGATCGCGCGCTCGCCGATCGTCGGCGTGGACATGACGCGGAGGATCTCGCCCGGGCCTTCGACGTCGACATTGGTGGCGGGTACGATACGGCTCAGGTCGGGCCGGCCGCCATGGCGATAGGCGAGCAGCGCGGTCCACACGCCCGCATCTTCGGTGCCGAGCCGCCACAGCGCTACGCTCGCCACGCCGGCGGCGCGCACCGCCTGTAGCTGGTTCCAGGTGGCGGTGGCGTCGACCATCCAGATCTCGTGGTGCTTGCCATCCTCGTCATAGGCGAAGGCGCTGTTGCCGGTCGTCTTGTCGAAGGTGACCTTGGCATCGCTGTCGCGCGCCGCCGACCAGGCTTCCTCGATGCTCAGCGCGTCGACACCGTCGCCGTGATAATCATAGGCATAGCTGGCAAGCGCGACGATCAACTTCTGCGTGCCGACTTGCGCCACCGCGCGACGCAGTTCGTCGACGAACCAGGGCTGCGAGGCGATCGGCCCGGCGGTGCCGCCCTGCCAATGCTCGTCATAGTTCATCAGCATGACGCGATCGGTGACCGCCGCAAACCGCTTGAAATCCCAGCTGCTGTCGCCCGCAGGCACGGTGACGGCGAGCAGCTTGTCCTTGGGCATCGCCTTGTTGATCTGGTCGAGCAGCTGGATGTAGCCCGGTAGCGATGCCGGCGGCAGGCTCTCGAAGTCCATTACCAGCCCGGTGAGGTTGCGCGCCTTGACCATCGCGGCCAGATCGCGGGCGAGCTTGGCGCGGGCTGCCGGGCTGGCCATCAGCCGCGCCGCGCCGGCCGTGTCCCAGGCCTCGTCCGAAATATTCTGCACCATCGGCAGCACCCGCGGCGGCCGGCGTGCGCCCGCCAGGATGTTGGCGAAGCGCGGATCATCGATCACCTGCATCGCATGGGCCGGGCCGTTCACGGTAACGAACGCGGGCACGACCCAGTCGAGATCGCCGATGTTGCGGCGGAGCGAGTCGGCGCTCGCCTGATCCCAGGGCACGTAGAAGCCGACGGTAAGCGGTGCGCCGGGCTTCTTCGAAGCGGTGCCCGGCAGCCAGCGCTGCCGGCGCGGCTCACCGCGCGCGCTCAGCGACCGCAGCGCCGCCGGCTTGGCATTTTCCCAGCGCACCGGCAGGTCCTGCGCCGGCGGCACGTTGACGATCGTCGCGGCGAACACGATCGCCGCCAGCAGCACCCCCCCGATCAGCGCGAACACCGTGCGCAGCGTCCAGCGCTTTCGGCTTCCGGTGGGATCGAAGAATACAGGACGGGACATGGATGCTCTTTCGGAACGCGCAGATCCTCCCCGGCGCGGGTCGGGCCGGCGCCTTATAGGATCGACGGTGAACCGGCGCTATACCAGCACGCTTCTGTAGATTCCCCGAGCCTCTAGACCGTTAGACCGCGCTGCTGAAGCGCGTGGGAGCCGTCCCGCGATAGATGTCCAGCGCGCTGGCGATCACCCGTGCATAGGGTAGCGCCTCCGGCGAGAGCAGCAGCACGCTACCCTCCCAGCGCACCAGCTTCAGCGCCGCGAACCGCGCCAGCCGCAGGGCGATGGCGCTGCGCCCCTGGATGCCGCCGAGATCGGCGCGGCCCTGGCAGAGCAGTTCCTCGATCGCGGCGGCGCGCCACTGATCCTCGCTTCCGCGCCGAATGCCCCGCGCCCCCGCCAGGCGGCCCGCGGAAATCGCCATGTGCCAGCGGCCGGCATTCTTCTCGTTCTGCACCAGCAGGTCCGGGAACTCGCTGATCGCGCTGGCGCCCAGCCCGATGAGCACTTCGGCCTCGTCCTCGGTGAAGCCCTGGAAATTGCGCCGCAGCCGCCCCTCGCGCGCGGCCACGGCGATCGCATCCTCCGGCCGCGCGAAATGGTCGAAGCCGACGGCGGCATAGCCGGCCGCGGTCAGCTGCGCATGCGCCCGTGCCGCCTGATGGAAGCGCGCCGCCGCATCGGGAAGGGCGGTCGCATCGATCCGCCGCTGCCGCGGTATCAGATGCGGCACATGGGCATAGCCGAATACCGCAAGCCGATCGGCGCCCAGCGCGATGCTCTCGTCGATCGAGGCGGCCAGCGCGTCGGCAGTCTGGCCCGGCAGGCCGTACATCAGATCGAAGTTGATCGATTCCACCCCTGCCCCGCGCAGCAGCGCCACCGTCGCGGCGATGTCTTCGCGCGGCTGCACCCGGCCGATCGCCGCCTGGATGGCCGGATCAAAGCTCTGCACGCCCAGGCTTACCCGCGAAACGCCCGCGCCCCCCAGCGCCGCCGCCCAGCCGGCATCGAAGCCGCGCGGATCGATCTCGACGGACAGCACCGGATCCGCTGCACCGAACGCCGCCTTCGCCCGCTCCACCAGCCGGGTGAACGCCTCCGCGGCGATGGCGTTGGGGCTACCGCCACCGAACGCGATCCGCCCCACCCGCCCGCGCCCGCCCAGGCGCCGGGCGACCAGCTCGATTTCCTCGGACAGTCGCGCCAGATAGGCGTCGAGCCGAGCGCTGCGATTGGCCGCACCCGTGTTGCAGCCGCAATACCAGCAGATCTCGCGACAGAAGGGGATGTGAAGATAGAGCGAAAGCGCCGCATCCGCATCGACCCGGTCCAGTGCCGCGCCCATTTCGGCGACCCCCACGCCCTCCGCGAACTCGGCGGCAGTAGGGTAGCTGGTGTAGCGCGGCACCGGCGTGGCGAGCAGATCGGGATGATAGGTCCACATGGGGTCGTCGCATGCACCCGGCCGCCTCCTGTCGTCGCTTGGGAATATTCCGTATTCTTGCTGCCCGGCCGGGACGCGCCTAGGCACCGCGCCATGCAACTCGACGATCAGCTCCTGCGCTACTTCGGCACCGCCGACCTCGGCGCCCTGACACCCCCCACCCTCGCCGCCGGCATCGAGCGGATGAAGGTCGATCTCGGCCTCGAGACCGATCGCGCCCGCCGCTTCGCGCTTTGGGCGCTGCTGTTCATGCTGGGCAGCGCGCCGGCGCTCGACGTGACCTTCGAGGAGGAAGCCGATCGCGAGGCGGCCCGCAATTTCATGGACCTGTCCGACACCCAGGACTGACCCCCGCATAGAAAAGGCGGCGGACCTTTCGGTCCGCCGCCCCAGGTGTTGGGAGACATTCTTGTTTTAGAAAGTGAGGCGCGCACCCACCGTGTAGGAACGGCCGATCGGATCGTAGATCGTCGGGAAGGTGTTGCCGCTGTTGTACGACGTGCCACCCACGCCGGTCCCCAGCAGCGGCGGATCCTTGTCGAGCAGGTTGTTCACCGTGAGGTTGAAGCTCAGATTCTTGGTCGGGCGCACGCCGAACGACATATCGAAATAGTCGTAGGCGGGAATGCGCGCGAACTGCGGCAGGATCCTGCCGATCGGATCCTCCAGGCTGACATGGCTGATGTGGGTCCACAGCAGCGAGACATCGAAGTTCTCGCGATCATAGGTCAGGCGACCGTTCCAGCGCAGCTTGGCACGCGGATTGGTGCAGCCGCCGGCGCTGTAGCGGCCGGTGCAGTTGCGATCGATCGAGTTCGGATTGGCCTGGAAGCGATAATAATCGAGCCAGGTGCCGTTGAAGCCGATCGTGACCGCGCCGCCGGCCTTGATGCCGATATCCTCGAGCAGCACGCGCTGGTTGACGCCCAGATCGATACCCGCGGTGCGGATCAGGCCCAGGTTCGAATAGCCCAGGATCACGCCCGGCGTTTCACCGGCGCCGTTCAGCGTGCCGGTCAGCGGGTTACGGCCGATCAGTGCGCAGAAGGCGTTGTTGGTGAAGTTCGGGTTCAGCGTGGCGGAATAGCAGCCGTTCAGGATGTCCGCCTGCGCGGGCTGCGTGATCGCGTTCGACACCTTGATGCGGAAATAGTCGATCGTCGCCGAGAAGCCCTTGAGGAAGGTGGGCGTGAACACGCCACCGAGGGTCAGGGTCTTGGCGTTTTCGACGTCCAGGTTGCGATTGCCCGCGGTGGTATTGTTGATCTGGCCCGAGCTCGGCTGCGGGATCGAGCCGATCGTGCCCGCCGGCGCACCGGTCGCGACGCACAGCGCGGCGAGGCGCGCGTTGCTGGCGACCGCCGAACCCGCGCAGGGATCGACCGTCAGGTTGCCCAGACCCTGTACCGGCGACTGGAACAGCTCCTGGATGTTCGGCGAGCGAACCGCGACCTGATAGGTGCCGCGGAACTTGAAGCCGGGCGTCGGCTCCCAGGTGCCGCCGGCCTTCCAGGTCGTGCTGCCGCCGGTGGTGGTGTAGTCCGAATAGCGGATGCCCGCTTCCGCCGTCAGCTTGTGGATGAAGGGCTTGTCCTCAATCAGCGGGGCGATCAATTCGCCGAACACTTCCTTCACGCTGTAGCGGCCGGTGTCCGGCGGCGTGCGCGCGCCGGTGCCGAGCACTTCGCCCTGCACCTGCGAAGGGCCGTCGGGCTGGCTGACGGCGGTGATCTTGCGATATTCGCCGCCCACCGCGAACGCGATCTTGCTGGCGGCCAGCGGCGAGGCGAACAGATC
>JAIYAA010000120.1 GCA_027489295.1 Sphingomonadales bacterium
AGCGTCTTGTCGCTGGAAAGCTTGCGCATGCCCACGCTCTCGGCCTTGTTGGTCGGCACGCGGAGCGTCATTTTCTCTTTTTCGAAACGCAGGACGTAAAGTTCGAGCTGCATTCCAGCAATTTCCTGCTTCTGCAGCTCGATCACACGGCCAACGCCGTGCTTGGGGTAAACGACATAATCGCCGACATCGAAGGACAGCGCCTTTGCAGCCATGTGCGAGGAACCTTTCGTGAATTACCGGCCCCGGTTGGATTGCGGACCCCGCCCAGGCGCGCGGTACGCGGCGGACGGGAAAACACGGGGCATACGCTAGCGTCTCCGGGCGAAGGCGAGTCTTTCTACCTTCGTCGCGCACTATTTAACACGCTCGTAATAAAATTACCAGTGAAAGGTCACCCGCACCGCGCAGAAATCCATGCGCATGCTCCATTTCGGGCCGCTCACGCCGCGCAGCAGGGCTGCCGACGCTCAGTCGCCCGAGCCGGGGTTCGGCGAGAAATATTTGTCGAACTTGTCGGTCTCGGCCTTCATCGCATCGGCGTCGGCCGGCGCTTCGCCCTTGACCGTGATGTTCGGCCACTGCTCCGAATAGGTCCGGTTGAGCTCGAGCCACTTTTCCAGGCCGTTCTCGGTATCCGGCAGGATCGCCTCGGCCGGGCATTCCGGTTCGCACACGCCGCAATCGATGCATTCGCTCGGATTGATGACGAGCATGTTCTCGCCTTCGTAGAAACAGTCGACCGGACAGACCTCGACACAGTCCATGTACTTGCACCGGATGCATGCGTCGGTGACGACATAGGTCATTGGGAAAACGGTCCTTGGTTGCGAACGATCAATGCGGGGGTCCTGCTATGCGCGGCCGGGGCTCACGTCAATCGCCGGACATCTCCTGAACGCCGCGATCGGTGACGAGATCCTCGTAGCAGGCACGCGCCTCCCCCGGTGGGCCACGGCGGATGGGCAATGCCTCGACGCGGAGGACCCGCACCTTGCCCTGGATCGGGAAGGCCAGGATCGCGCCGATGCGCACGGAGGCAGACGAGCGCTCCACGCGCCGGCCATCGATCCGCAGCAGGCCCTTCTCGCACAGCGCCTGCGCGGCGCTTCGCGTCTTCACGATCCGCGCGTACCATAAGAAGCGATCGAGCCGCATGGCGGGGCCATGGCCGGGCGCCTCAGCCATTGCGGAGCACCGCCAGCGCTGCAAACGCGTTTCCGGGCACCGCGACCGGCTTGGGCTTGGCAAGCGGCGTCAGGCCCTGCCAGATCCAGCGCTGCGGTGCGTCGGCATCCCCGCGCGCGGTGCGGAAGCCGAGTTGCGCCATCAGCCGCGCGATCGTATCGGGCTTGAGGCCGATCGAGGTGGCGAGTGCCGGATCGGGTGCGAACGGCTTTCGCCCCTGCCGCGCATCATGGGCCGATTGAGCGATGCGCTCGACCAAGTCGACCCGCACGGCCTGCGCGCCGAAGGGTCGGAAGCCGTGGAGGAGATCGGCACCCTTCGCATCGCGCGGCAGCACGACCGCAGCGTCCGGCGGGCCGCATTCCAATCCCATCAGCGCACGGCGACGCGTGGCGGCGCGCGGCTTGAGCAGCGCCGGCGCGAACACATCCAGCGTGCCGATCGTCATCCCGATCTTGCGCAGCCGGTGCCGGGCGGCACCATCCAGTGCCTCGATCATCCCACCGGCGGCGCGGCGCGGCAGCAGCCCGCCCTGTTCGAGGAGCGCATTGGCCAGCGCGCGCAGCGGCGCGCCGGCGGCCGACTCGCGGGTGATCGCGTCCAGCTTGGCGAGCACCGGCAGGTCGGCGGCCACGCGTTCGGCAAACCAGCGCTCCAGCCGCGCCTGCACCGCGGCCTTGGCCTGCGGGTCCAGAACGTCGAGCGCGCGATCCAGCTGCACGCGCGGACGCACCAGATTCGCACCGGGCTTGAGTAGCGCAACATCATGCCCGCGCCAGTGGATCGCGGCGCCGATCTGTACCAGCTCCGCATCCGGCGCATCTGCCAACGCGGCGCCACGCCTGCGATACTCCCCCGCCAGTCGCTTCTCGGCCGCCGCGAGAAGCATCCGCTTGTCCCCCGCACGTGCCTCGGCCGCGACCTTGAACCGGAAACCTTCGAGCGTGCCGAGCGGATGCTCCTCGACGCTCACCTCGCCCTCGGGGCCGATCGTCACCGGCAGGGTGGAGGCGTCCGCGCCGATCTGGCGCAGCAGCACGGTCGTGCGCTTGTCGACGAAGCGCTGGGTGAGGCTGGCATGGAGCGCGTCGGACAGCTTCTCCTCGATCGCCCGCGTCCGCTCGGCCCAGTGCGCGGGCTCTTCCAGCCAGTCGGCGCGGTGGGCGATATAGGCCCAGCTGCGTGCCGCGGCGATGCGCCCCGCGAGCGTCTCGACATCGCCGCCCATATTGTCGAGCCGCTGAATCTCGTCGGCAAACCATTGGTGCGGCACATGGCCCCGCCCTTCGGAGAGATGCCCGAACAGTCTTCCCACGAAGCGTGCATGCGGATCCACGCCGAGCTTGCGGAAGTCGGGCAACCCGCAGGCCGCCCACAACCGGGCAACGGCGCGGGGCGAGCGCACCCGCGCGCGCACCCAATCCTCCTCGGCCAGCCGCTTGAGCACCGCGAGGTCGGTCGCCTGTGGTGCGGCGCGCAGCACCTCGGCCTGCGGCTTGCGCTCCAGGCTCGCGACCAGCGCGTCGATGCTGGCGAAATCGGGCTCGCCCTCGCGCCAATAGAGATGTTCGAGCCTGGGCACCTGGTGCCCTTCGATCGCCAGCACTTCCTCGGGGGTGAAGGCACTCGGCCCCTCCTCGTGGAGCGCGCCGAAGGTGCCGTCCTTCTGGTGCCGCCCGGCGCGACCGGCGATCTGCGCCATCTCGGCGATGGTCAGCCGACGCTGGCGGCGCCCGTCGAACTTGTGGAGCGAGGCGAAGGCGACATGGTGCACGTCCATGTTGAGCCCCATGCCGATCGCGTCGGTAGCGACGAGATAGTCGACCTCGCCCGCCTGGAACATCGCCACCTGGGCGTTGCGCGTGCGGGGCGACAACGCCCCCATCACCACCGCCGCGCCACCGCGCAGCCGCCGCAGCGCCTCCGCCACCGCATAGACTTCCTCCGCCGAGAAGGCGACGATCGCCGAGCGACGCGGCAGGCGGGACAGTTTCTTGGCGCCCGCATAGCTCAGCGTCGAAAAGCGCGGTCGGCCGACGATCTCGGCCTCGGGCACCAGCGCCTTGAGCATCGGCCGCAGGCTGTCCGAGCCGAGGATCATCGTCTCCTCGCGACCCCGCGCGCGCAACAGGCGATCGGTGAAGACATGGCCGCGTTCCGGATCGGCACCCAATTGCGCCTCGTCGAGAGCGACGAACGCGGTTTCGCGCTCCAGCGGCATGCTCTCGGCCGTGCAGCAGAACCAGCGCGCCTTGGGCGGCAGGATCTTTTCCTCGCCGGTGATCAGCGCGACCTCGGTCGGGCCCTTCATCCGGACGACGCGGTCATACACCTCGCGCGCCAGCAACCGCAGCGGGAAGCCGATCATGCCGCTGGCATGGCCACACATCCGCTCGACGGCGAGGTGGGTCTTGCCGGTATTGGTGGGCCCCAGCACTGCCGTGACGGGCGAACGGGCGAACTGGCTCATGTTGCTTTCAAGATCGTCGTCCGGGCGGCGTTAGGCAACTCCCTCGCACCGCTTTTCTACAGATCCGCGACGGTTGCGGCCGGTTCGGTCCCTTCACCGCACGTTCCGCACGGGTCACCGCGCAGGGAGTCCACGGGTTCCAAACTTAATTTGACTTTAAGGGCATGATTCCAGAGTGATTCGATGGACGCGCCGCTTTTGCCGCGCGCAAACGGGTCTTAGGGGCAGCACCGCTTGTTCTTTCGCGACGATCATGGCTCGGGCCTGGCCGGTGGCGGCGGGGGCCTGGCGCGCGCGATACCGGCGGTCGTGGTCCCGGCGCGGATCGGCAAGCGGCTGGCGACGCTGGACCTCGTCCCCGATCTGGGTGCCGATATCGGCTCGCGCACATGGTTCCGTGGCGCGGCAACCTGCGCGGCGTTGTGCGCTGCTACCTGGATGCTGTCCCCCGGTTTCGATCGGCCGATCATCGGGATCGCGCCCGCGCCGCTGCGCGGTGAGGCGAACGAGGCGCAGCAGGCGCAGGCGATCGCGCCGCTCGCGAAAGGCGCGCGCACCGGCACCCACGTCGCCGCGACCGTCCTGGTCAAGCCGCTGACCGACACGCCGGAGCGGCCGATCATCGAGCATGAAGCGCGGCTGGGAAGCGGCACGATGCTGCGCAGCGTGCTGCAGCGCTCGGGCGTCGGCGAAGCGGATGCCGGGATCGTCGCCACCCTCGTGTCGGGCGCGATGCCGCTCGGCCAGATCCAGCGCAACACCGTGCTGGAAATGACCCTGGGCCGCCGCGTCGACACGTCGCAGCCGCGTCCCCTCGAGAAGCTTGCCTTCCGTGCCGCATTTGACCGGCGCATCGAGATTGTCCGCACGGGCGCTGCGCTGGCGATCCGGTCGATCCCGATAGCGATCGATCGCACGCCGCTGCGCGTGCAGGGCCTGATCGGATCCAGCCTCTATCGCTCCGCCCGTGCCGCCGGCGCGCCCGCCAAGGCAGTGGAAGGCTTCCTGCGCACGCTGGCCAGCCGTGTCTCGGTCTCGAAGCTGGGATCCTCGTGCAGGTTCGACATGATCCTCGGCCAGGCCCGCGCCGCCACCGGCGAGGTTCAGTACGGCCAGCTGATGGACGCAGGGGTCACCGGCTGCGCGAACGGCATCCAGCTCGCGCCCTGGGAAAGCGACGGCAAGACCGAGTGGTTCGATGCCAGCGGCACCGGCGGCCGGAATGGCATGATGAACATGCCGGTCAACGGCCGCTTCTCCTCTGCCTTCGGCATGCGGATGCACCCAATTCTCGGCTTCAACCGCATGCACAAGGGCATCGACATCGCCGCGCCCTACGGCTCACCGGTCTATGCCGCGGTCGACGGCGTCGTGCGCGTGGCAGGGGGTGCCTCGGGCTATGGCAATCTCGTGCGGATCGATCATGGCGGCGGCTTCGCCACCGGCTATGCGCATCTCAGCAAGGTGATGGTCCGCCCCGGCCAGTCGGTGCGCAAGGGCCAGCAGATCGGCCGCAGCGGCAATTCCGGCCTGTCGACCGGCCCGCATCTGCATTTCGAAACGACCCGCAACGGCCAGGCGGTCAATCCGCGCGCGGTGTCGTTCGTGTCGGTGCGCCGCCTCACTGGCGGGGCGCTGGGCGCGTTCCGGGCGAAGCTGCACGGACTGATGGCGGTCCCCGTTGGCCACGGCGTGCAGAAGGACGCGGCGGAGTAGACGGTCGTCCTCCCAGCTTGCGCTGGGACAACGGCGTACTGCTGATTTATCGCCCCTGCGCCCGCCAGCGGCGGATGGTCCGCTCAATGCTCGCCTCCTCGCCGCCTGCCTCACGCCACAGCTCGGAGAAGAGCGGGTCGTCCGAGGCCGGGCGCTTCTCCGGCTCGAGATCGTCGAACAACAGTCGCACCGGCGTCGCCACGCCTTCCCCCACCGCGATACATTCCCGGTTGCGGAGCGCCGGGATCGCATCAAGGAAGCCGCGCGCACCCTCCGGCATCGCCGCGCGGACGAAGGCCTGGTCGCGCTCGTTGTTGAGCCGCATCGACAGGATGGTGCCGCACTGGGAGAGCACGCCTTCGGCGAGGTCCGAGGGTCGCTGGGTGATCAGCCCCAGCGACACCCCGTATTTGCGGCCTTCCTTGGCAATCCGGCTGAGGATCCGCCCGACCGAGGAGCCATCGGCATTGCGCTCGTTCGGCACATAGCGGTGCGCCTCTTCGCAGACGAGCAGCACCGGCCGCTTCGCCTCGCCCCGCGACCAGATCGCATAGTCGAACACCATCCGGCTGAGCACCGCGACGACGACGCTGGTGATCTCGTTCGGCACCCCCGACACGTCGATGATCGAAATGGGCTTGCCGCCGCCGGGCAGGCGGAAGATCCGCGCGAGGAACGCCGCCATGGTGTCCGCGACGAGCATGCCTGAGAACATGAAGGCATACCGGGGATCGCCCTTCACCTCGTCGATCTTGCTCTTCAGTCGAAGATAGGGCGCCGTGTCGGTCGCCTTGTCCATCTTGCCCATGTCGAGCGTGAGGGCGTTGGTGAGGTCCGACAGGAGATAGGGCACCGGCGCATCGACGGTAAGCCTGACGATCTCCTGCCCGATCCGGTTCTTGGCGCGCGCGGCGAGCAGGCATTTGGCGAGGATGTCGGCGTCCACCTGCCGCTCGGGCCCGGCGCTGGTGAGGAACACCTCGCAATGTTCCTCGAAGTTCATCAGCCAATAGGGCAATTGCAGGTTGGATACGTCGAACAGCGCGCCGTTGTGCTGGAAGGCCCGGCCATATTCGCCGTGCGGATCGATCATCACGACATGGCCCTGGGGCGCCAGCTGGCAGATGCGGTGCAGGATCAGCGCCGCTGCGGTCGACTTGCCGGTACCGGTGGAACCCAGCAGAGCGAAATGCTTGCCCAGCATCGCATCGACATAGAGCGCGGCACGGATATCGCGGGTAGGATAGACGGTGCCGGCCTCGATATGCGCGCGATCCTCGGCCGCGTAGATCTGGCGCAGATCGGCAGTGTTGACCGGGAACACCTCCGCACCCGGCGTGGGATAGCGGGTGACGCCACGGCGGAAGCGGTAGAGCTTGCCGGTCAGCCGCTCCTCGTCGCCCTCGCCAAGAAAATCGATCGCCGCCGCGATCCGCTTGCCCGAGGGATCGAGCCGCGCCGTCCGGATGCTCGCGACCAGGCACGCGTTGCCCACCCGGATCTTGACCTGCGCGCCCACTTGCCCGGCATTGGCAAGAGCGGTGTCGCCGCTCCCGGCAAGCGCATCGACTTCGGCGAGATCGAGCAGCACCTGGCTGGATGCACCCGCTATCTCGAAGACCGCGCCGATCGCGCGGGGGCCGCCGGACAGGCGCGGGCCCGGCGCACTGCTGCTGCGCTCCTCGCTTTCGAACCCGCCGACGCGAAACTGGCCTTCCATCGTGCATCCCCCAAAAAGGCGGACAGGGGATGCAACGGAGGGAGTTAAGACGGGGTGTGCGTACCGATCAGAATCGGCGCCACAGCGCGCCCGCCCCCCAGCCGAACAGGAAGGAGACGCCCACTGCCACCAGGCCGTAGACGATGCTGTGCTGATCGGCGCTGGTGGCCACGAAGCGCTCGAACCCCGATTTGCGAATCGCGATCGGCCGCACCGCCGCCGCCAGCACCCGCCCGTCGCGGATCAGGAAGGTCTCGGCGGTGAACCGGCCCACCGGCACCCGTGCCGGGATGGTGAGCCGCGCGCGGTAGAGCACGCCGCCGGTGATCTCGACCGCGCCCGGCGCCTCGTAGAACAGCCCGGTGCGCCGCTTGAGATCGACCAGGCCCTGATCGAAGCGCTGCTGCACTTCGGGTGCCGCGCCCGAGGCTGGCGAAAGCTGCAGGCTGTCAAGGCCGAGTTCATAGATGGCCCGGGTCCGCTCATCCACCAGCTGGCCGATCGGTCGCGACGAGGCCATCGCATAGAAGCTGGGCGCCGATCGATAGCGCATCTGCGCGGCGTTGACCCAGATGCCGGCGACCTTGGACTTCTCCCGAACCACCACCGACTCCGTGGGGCCCTTGATCACCACCACGATATCCGCCGGGCGCTCGCCCTGCTGCGGGGCGCTGCCGCCCGGATAAAGGATCGCGCCGAACAGCAGCAACTCGGCGCCGGTGAAGCTGTAGGCGATCTCGATGTCGCGCTGCGACACATCGGGTACCAGCTCGGGCTTTGCCTGCGCCATCAGCAGCGGCGCGAACAGCACCAGCGCCCAGGCCTTTCTCACGCCGCGCCCACCGAATAGAGCTCGTCCGGCCGCCAGGCGAGGCCGAGCAGCATGCGCGCGGCGACCGTTAGCACGATCAGCGCGAGGATCAGCCGCAGATATTCGGGCTTGGCCTTCGCCGCGAAGCGCGCGCCGAGCTGTGCGCCGATCACCGAGCCGACCAGCAGCAGGATCGCCAGGACGATGTCGACCGCCTTGGTGGTCGTCGCGTGCACCATCGTCGCCACGGCCGTGGTGAACAGCGTCTGGAACAGCGAGGTGCCGACCACCGTCTGCGTGCCCATGCCGAGGATGTAGAGCATCGCCGGCACCAGGATGAATCCGCCGCCCACGCCCAGCAGCATGGTCAGCACGCCCGTGAACACGCCGAGCAGCAGCGGTGCGAGCGGCGAGATGTACAAGCCCGAGGCATAGAAGCGCCAGCGGAAGGGCAGCGCGGCGACCAGCGGATGATGGCGCCGTTTGCGCGCCTTGGGCGGCTTGGCACCGCGAGAAACCCGGATCGCACCGACCGATTCCTTGGCCATCAATCCACCGATCGAGCCGAGCAGCACCACGTAGAGGATGCCGATCACGACGTCGATCTGGCCACTGGCCTGCAGCAGCTTGAACAGCCATGCCCCCAGCAGGCTGCCGAGGATGCCGCCGGTGACGAGCACCGCCCCCATCTGCACGTCCACCCCCTTGCGGCGGAAATGCGCGAAGACGCCCGAGACGCTGGCCCCGGTCACCTGACTTGCCGCGGAGGCCGCTGCCACGGTCGGCGGGATGCCGTAGAAGATCAGCAGCGGCGTGGTGAGGAACCCCCCGCCCACCCCGAACATGCCGGAGAGGAGACCCACGCCTAGCCCCAGCGCCACGATCACGAGCGCGTTGACCGATAGGTTGGCGATGGGAAGGTACAGATCCATGCGGGCCTAGACCTAGCCCGTTTCGGACGGCGTGCGAAAGGGCGAACCGGCGCTTTTGCGATCCCGCCTTCAGAAGTCGCTGCCAAGGGTGATCGCCACGCCGGAGCCCGGCCGAGCGTTGCCCGCCACACGCTGGCGCCAGTCCAGTGCGAGCCGCGCCTGCGCCGCGCCGATCGGCAGCGTCGCAACCAGCGTCGGCCCAAGGTCGAGCCGCTGGGCCTCGCGCTGCGCAGCCCCCCATGCCCCTAGGCCGAGCGCAAGGCGAATCGTGCGGCGCTGGACAACCTCGCCGATCAGGCGCACCGCGCCGTCGGCATAACGCTCGGTCCGCGCCCGCCGGATGGCGCCCGCCTGGCCATAGGCTTCCAGCCGGAAGCCCGGCGCGATCGACTCGGTGAGCCCCGTGACCACCCCCAAGGCCGGGCCGCCACGCACCCCGTCCAGCCCCACCCGATGCTCCACGACCAGCCGGACCGGTGCCCGCAGCGGCTGCCAGTCGATCCCGATCGCCGCCTCGGTGCCGCGGCCCCGCAGCGGCCCGGCAACGCGCGCATAGCCGGCCAGTCGATGGCGCGCGACCGGGCGAAAGGCGAGGCGGAAGCCGGCCTGACTTCCCCCGAGCTGGCCAGCGCCGGGCGCCGCGCCAACGCCGCGGCCAGGCCGCACGACCAGCCAGCTGCTGAGCTGCCAGCGATCGTGATAGGGCAGCGGCACGGGCGGAAACGCAGAGTTTGCCGCAGCCGGCGGCTGCGGTCGCGGGAGCGTCGACCCGATCTGCGAGGCTGACGCTTGTTCGTCGGGCGGCAGGGAGAATGCCGCAGGTACAAGTGCCGCGCTGAACGGTGCCGGCTGCGGCTTCGCGAACGGCACGGAATGCGCGGTCGATCCGGAGGACGCGCGCACCGGCAGCGGAGCCCGTTCCACGATCAACGACCGATGTCGGAACATCGAAGGGGGGATCGGCAACGATGCTGGCGGCGGCGTGGCGGGCGCGTCCTGCGGCGACAGCATCGCCACCCGCACCCCGATCCAGCCGAGCACGACCGCGCCGACGAACCGCAAGGGTCGCCCATGGCCCCGGTCGCTCATGCCGCAGCCGTTGCGGCAGATGCCATGGAAGCCGCCCCCGCGTCGGGGAAATGGTGCGCAGTCTTGTCCCACCGCACCGGGCCGCCCAGCAGCAGCCGAACATAGATGCTCAGCGCCCGCCGCGCCGCGAGCAAGCCGATGTAGTTCGCGACGATCATGCGCGGGGCCGAGAGCAGGCCCTCGCCGATGCCATGGAGTCGCGTCACGAGCAGCATCCGCACCAGCAATCGCCAGCCGAGCAGCGCCATGTTGAGCGCAATGCCGGTAGCGAGCCACGCGTCCAGGGGCGGCGGGGCGGTTCCCGTCCAGCCATGCACGCCGCTGGAGAGGCCCCACAGCAGCAGGCTCGCATAGGCGATGGCGAGCACCGGCATCGCCAGCGTGACGCGGCGGTCGCGCATTCGCATCCAGTGATCGCACCAGTCCCAGGGCCGCCCCCAGCCGGTGCGATCCCAGCCGGCAAGCGCTATTCCCGCCATCCAGCGTGCCTTTTGCCGCACCGATGCGGGGACCGTCGCCGGGAAATAGGCCCGCACGGCCACCGGCGGTCCGCCGGCGGACTCTGCCACCCGCACAAACGCACAGCGCTCGCCCATCGCGCGCAAGGCGAGGCCCAGTTCGTAGTCCTCGGTCAGACTGGTCGCGTCGAAGGGCTGGCCGCGCGTCGCGGCGATCCGGCGCAATACGTCACAACGGATCGCGCAGCCGACACCGGCCAGCGGCAGGCTGGCGCCCAGCATCTGCCGCACGAGCAGGGTGAGTCCGTGAGACTGGGCAAACTCGTCAAGATAATGGCCGGAGACGAGCAGCGATCCAGGCTGGCGCAGCGGCGTGACCGGCAGCTGCACGGCACCGTTGCGCTCGATCGAGGCGGCATAGACGGCAAGCTCCTGCGGATGGACCACGTCTTCGGCATCGTGCAGCACGATCGCGGTGAAGGCCGCATCCTCCGCCGCCTCGTCGCGTTCCAGCGCCCTCCACAGACCGTTGAGGCAGTCCGCCTTGGTCGTCGGCCCCGCATGCGCTCCGATGACCAGCCGTACCCGAGCATCCCCTTGTGCCACGCGCGCCACCGCCGCGATGGTGGGCGAATCGTTGGGATAGGTGCCGACATAGATGCGATAGTGCTGCGATGGCCAACGCGCGAGCATCGCTCGCAGCATCGGCTCGATGACGGCGGACTCATCCCATGCCGGCACGAAGACGGCAAAGCGATGCGAGCACTCGGCGCAATCTTCCGGCAACTCTGTCACCGGACGGACAGATCCTCGCAGACGCAATAAAATGTAGAGGCAATCGATCAGTAGGTCATCAACCCCGCCGATCAGCATGAATACAACGGATACGGCAAATAGTTCGCGGTTCACCGCGTCGATCGCGTCGATGATCATCGCTCCAGCCCCAAGCGAAGTATCCGAGTCGGACGCGGTTACTATCTAGAATCGACTATCCTATATCAACCTATATATGCATATTCGCAGCAAAGGTTTGCGAGCGTGTTGCCCGTTGCCAAGTCACGGGAGCTGCTGCGGAACTCGGATTACCGATCAGGCGTTTCCTCCGAATCCGATGCTTTTGGACACCCGAACTTTCGAACCGGCCGGCCCTTCGGGCGCGGCCGGTTCTTTTTGGCGGTTACCTATAGAAACCGGGCAGGACGCGAATCACCGCGCCACGTCGCGTGTCGACCAGCAACACATCGTTATAGTGCCGCACCCAGGCGCGGCCGAGACCCGGCTGGGGCAGATGGTAGCGCCACGGATCTCCGATCAGGTAGCGCGGCCCGTAATAGGCGGTGCCGATCCGCGCGCCGGGCTGAAACCGGTTGTAGCGGAACGGGGCGCGCCACTCGCCGCGCGCATAGAGCGCGCGATTGTGATCGCGCCAGCTACGCCAGTCATTGTCTGCCCAGCGACGGTCGCGGTCGCGCAGGTCCTCGCGATATTCGCGGTGCGCATCGCGCAGGTCGCGGCGCTCCTGGTGAATGCGGCGCGGGTCGCCGGTGCGCTCCGCACGTCGCAGGTCACGTTCCGCATCACGGATGTCGCGTCGGTCGCCACGCAGTTCCGCCTGGGACTGCGCAATCGCAGTTGCCGGCACCAGCAGCGCAGGCGCCGCGATCGCGGTCAGCAAGGCGATGGGTACGAGCTTCTTCATCGGTCTTCTCCATACTGGTCAAGCCCGCCGATCCTGGGACCGGCTTGAGACCGGAAATGCAGAAGCCCCGCTGAACGATCCGCGAACGCAATCGTCAGCGAAACGACAGGAACGGCTTACTGGCCGCCGCCACCGCTGCCGGGGGCGCCACCAGCCCCGGGCGCGCCGACCGTACCGATATTGCCGAACAGATCGGAGAAGAAGCTACGGCGCCGGCCCAGGGTCGGCGTGGTCTTGCCATAGGGGCTGATCGACGCGACGAGATCCACCCCGGTTTCGTCGACCGAGGCGACGTTCCCGCTCGGATCGAACCGGACGCGCAGCGTGGTCTGGGTCTTCACCTTGGGATTGCGGAAGGCGAAGTTGCTGCTGTCGCGCGCGACATAGAACCACTCGCCCTCGTTGAACTGGCTGGTGAAGCTGGGGTGGCCAAGCGTCTGCAGCACCGAATCGCGGGTATCGATCCCAGGCTGCACCGAAGCGACCAGGTCATGATCGACCACATAGCCCTGATGCGTCCGCACCGGCGTACAGGCGGTGGTGCCGAGCACGACCAACAACGCGGCGGTGCCGAGCGTGCGAACGGGAAGCGACATCAGGATCTCCAGGCAAACACATGCGACCCCCGGATTGCATCGCGGGCCGAAGGCCTCAATATGCGGCAAAATGCGG
>JAIYAA010000112.1 GCA_027489295.1 Sphingomonadales bacterium
CCCGGGCGCACGCGGCTGTCGTTGAAGATCGCGCCGGCCCCGGTGATCACCGCGCAGCCGAGCAGTGCCGCGCGATCGAGCGGCATGTCCTTGCTGACCGCGACGCAGGCATTTTCGTGGACCAGCATCATCTCGGCGAAGGCGGAGAGATTGAGGAAGGGCGCGAGCGGCGTGCCGCCGGCCAGCCTGAGCCGCGGCTCGGCATCCGGGGCGCGGCGGGTCGAGGGATCGACGCACAGCGACGGGCGGCCGGTGACGCACAGCTCGCACGAACCGCAAAAGGCGGTCAGGAACGTGATGACATGGTCACCGGGGCGCAACCGCGCGACGTCCGACCCCACCGCCTCGACCACGCCCGCCGCCTCATGGCCCGGCACGGTCGGCACCGGATGCGGGAAGGCGCCGTCGACGAAGTGGAGATCCGACCGGCACACGCCCACCGCCGCGGTGCGGATCAGGACTTCGCGGGGGCCGGGCTTGGAAACCTCGACCTCCTCGATCTGGAGGGGCGTCTTGGCCTCGAAGAGAACGGCAGCCTTCATGGTCGGCGCCCCTTACCGGCTGACGCCAAGATCGCCGGAACTGGCGTGGTCGCTCTTGTGCGCGGCGTATTTGCCGAATTCGGCGCGGGCGATGGCGCGGGCATGGACCTCGTCCGGCCCGTCGGCCAGCCGCAGCGTGCGGATGCTGCCCCAATTGTGCGCGAGGTCGAAATCGTCGCTCACTCCTGCCCCGCCATGCGCCTGGATCGCATCGTCGAGGATCTGCAGGGCCATGGCGGGCGCCTGCACCTTGATCATCGCGATCTCGAGCTGGGCGGCCTTGTTGCCGGCCTTGTCCATCATGTCCGCCGCCTTGAGGCACAGCAGGCGGGTCATCTCGATGTCGATGCGCGCGCGGGCGATGCGCTGTTCCCAGATCGAATGATCGGCAATGCGCTTGCCGAACGCGACGCGGGACACCAGCCGCTTCGCCATCGCCGCGATCGCCTCTTCCGCCACGCCGATCGTGCGCATGCAGTGATGGATCCGCCCCGGCCCCAGCCGCCCTTGCGCGATCTCGAAACCCCGTCCCTCGCCGAGCAGGAGGTTCTCCGCCGGCACCCGCACGTCGCGCAGCACGATCTCCGCATGGCCGTGCGGTGCGTGATCATACCCGAAAACCGAAAGCATCCGCTCGATGGTCACGCCGGGGGCATCGAGCGGCACCAGGATCATGCTCTGCTGGGCGTGCTTGGCCGCATCGAAATCGGTCTTGCCCATCAGGATGGCGATCTTGCAGCGTGGATCGCCCGCGCCCGACGACCACCATTTCCGGCCGTTGATCACATAATGATCGCCGTCGCGCTCGATCCGCGTTTCGATGTTGGTCGCATCCGACGACGCGACCGCCGGTTCGGTCATCAGGAACGCCGATCGGATCTCGCCGCGCATCAACGGGGCCAGCCACGCATCCTTCTGGGCACGGGTGCCGTAGCGGTGGAGCACCTCCATGTTGCCGGTGTCGGGCGCAGAGCAATTGAACGCCTCCGATGCCCAGCCAACCCGACCCATCTCCTCGGCGCACAGCGCATATTCCAGATTGGTGAGCTGTTCGCCCTCGAACACGAAGCTATCGTCGACATGGGCCTGGCCCGAATGCGGCGGCATGAAGAAATTCCACAGCCCCGCGGCCTGGGCGCGCGCCTTCACCGCCTCCAGCACGGGATTGACCGCCCAGCGATCGCCGGCGGCGGCTACGGCACGGTATTCCGCCTCGCGCGGACGAATTTCGGCGTCGATAAAGGCCTTCACCCGGTCGCGGGAATGGGTCTCGCGCGCAGTCAGCGTGAAGTCCATGGCATCGCTCTCCTGACGTTCTTTGGAGGCGAGCCTATACCGTACCCAATATTCGGTAAAGGGCCGTGCCGCATCAAAATGAGCACACGCAACCTTCAAAAAATCGTTTTGGCGCGGGGCGGAAACGGCTAAGCTCGCACGATGCAATCGCCGCCCAAGATCGAAACCACCAACACGAAGCGGTTCCAGGCCAAGCGCGACGCCATCCTTGCCGCCGCGGCCGCCGCGATCAACGAGCAGAGCGCGAAAGGCATGACCTTCGCCGACGTCGCCCGCCGCGTAGGGCTGAACACGACCTCGGTCACCTATTATTTCAAGCGCAAGGAGGACCTCGCCGCCGCGGCGTTCGAACAGACGCTGGAATGGCTGGACCGGATTCTCGATCAGTCGCTCGCCGAGGCCACGCCCGAGGCGCGTGTGTCACGGTTTCTCGGCATCAACATGGAGCGGCTGGCGCGCATCGCGCAGGGCGAGGAACAGGCGGTCGCGATCCTCTCCGACCTGCGCGCGATGGAGGAGCCGCTCAAGGGCAAGCTGCTCACCGGCTGGCGCAACGTGTTCCGCAAGACCCGCAGCCTGTGGGGCACCGAAGGCAGCCGGGCGGAGACCGATCTGCGCGGCGCCCGGGCGCACGTGCTGCTCGAGAACAGCTTCTGGCTGAACGCCTGGATGTCCCGCTACGAGCTCGACGAATATCCGCGCGTCGAGGCGCGACTGATGGACGTCTTCCGCCACGGCATCGCCGCTCCTGGCCAGCGCTGGGAGCCGGAACTGTTCGAGCTGGTCCATGAGGAGCCCGAGCCCGGCCGCGAGGCGTTCCTGCTCGCCGCGACCCGGCTGATCAACGAGCTTGGCTATCGCGGCGCCTCGGTCCAGCGGATCGCGTCGGAGCTGAACGTCACCAAGGGCAGCTTCTACCATCATCTCGATGCCAAGGACGATCTGGTGATCGCCTGCTACAAGCGCAGCTTCGACATTCTGGCCGATGCGCAGCGGCTGGCCGAAAGCCATGCCGGCAGCCAGTGGCAACGGCTGGAGAGCACCGTGGCGACGCTGCTCGACTATCAGTTTTCCGAACGGGGGCCACTGCTGCGCACCACGGCGCTGTCGGGGCTGCCGGTGGCGGTGCGCAACACCATGCTCGATCGCTCGAACCGGATTGCGCGGCGCTTCGCCGGCATGCTCTCCGACGGCATCGCCGAGGGCAGCATTCGCCCGATCGACCCGCTGGTGGCGAGCCAGGCGGTGATGGCGCTGCAGAATGCCGCGTTCGACATGCGCAAATGGGCGAGCACCATGCCCCGCGAGCGGGCGGTGACCTTCTACGCCTCCACCCTCGCCTTCGGACTGTTCGACGATCGGGTGCTGGCTGCGTAAGCCGTCATCGCTTCGGGCGGAACAGCGCGTGCAGCGCGGCACCATCCCGGGCCGGCCTGTTCGACTGCACTTCGAGCAGCAACTGCGTCATGCCGGCGGAGAGCCGCGCGCTGCGCGTCGTCGATGCGGCGATGATCGCTTCCAGCACCTCGGGCGCGTCCGCCAAGGCCGCAACCGTCGCCATAGCCCCTGGCCCTACAGTGGAAAGATCAACGGCCGGCGCCGTCACGTTGCTCGGTATCATCCCCTATCCCCTGGAAGATGCTGCGCGAATAATCCGTTCTTAATTTAGACGAACGACCGGTTAACGATGCAATCGTGCAGATATTTTCTGCAGGTGTTGCCGCAGCGCCCATAAAAAAGGGCCGGAGGATCGCTCCCCCGGCCCAGTGTTTTCCTCCCCAGGAAAGGCTTCAGAAGCGGGTGCGCAGCGTCACGCCATAGGTGCGCGGCTCGGCGAGATAGGCCGAGAAGAGCTGGCGACCGCCGGGATATTGCGGATCGGTAAAAGGGGCGCCGGTCGCGCCTTCCTGGAACGGCGAGTTGAACACCACCTGCGTGTAATTCTGGTTGAGCAGGTTCTGTGCCCACAGCTCGATGGCCCAGCGTTCTTCCTTGCCGCGGATGCCGATGCGGCCGTTCACCAGCGCATAGCCATCCTGCATCTTCTGCGGGAACAGGTCCGATCCGGTGTTATAGTCGCCGGTCATGCGGGTGTCGAAATAGATCAGTCCGCTCAGCCCCGAATTGCCGAGCTGCGGCGTCCAGGCGACCGAAGCGGTGGTCACGATCTTGGGCGCGTTGGAAAGCTGCTTGCCCGGCAGCAGGCGCAGCGCCTGGTCGAGCGGCGCGCCGGCATCGCTGCCCACCAGCTGGTTGCGGTAATGCGTGTCGGCATAAGTGAAGCCGAGCCCGACGCGGAAATCGCGCGCCGGCACCAGCGACGCTTCCAGTTCGACGCCCTGCGATACCACGCCGTAGCTGACGTTGGAGGCGGTGCAGGCGCCGGTAGTCGCCGCCGCCGCATTGTAATTGCCGGCGGTGGTGAACTTGCTCTGGTCGCGGTCGCCGCCGTTCAGACCCGCCGTGCAGCCGTTGATGTTCTGCACGAGAAAGACCGTGCCGTTGAACGTGTTCAGCTGGAAGTTCTTAAACTGCTGGCGGAATGCCGAGACGTTCAGGCTGAACTTGCGGGTCGAGTATTTCAGGCCGATTTCGAAGGCGTCGTTGGTTTCCGGCGCGAACTGGAGGTTGCTGGCCAGCGCCTGGGCGCCGCCGACCGAGGCGAAGGTCGCGATCGGCGCCTTCAGCGCGGACTTGTCGAGGTTGAACCCGCCCGCCTTGTAGCCGCGCGAATAGCTGCCGTAGAGCAGCAGATCGTTGGTCGGCTTGTACGAGAGGATCGCGGTGCCGGTGAACTGATCCTCCTTGCGCGTGTCGCGGATCGATGCACCGTCGAGCTCGGACGTCGAATTGCCCTGGCACGACAGGCCGATGATAGCGTCGACGACGCTGGTGAGCGCCGCCACCGACCGCAGCGGCAACAGCGAGGACTGGTTGGCCACGCAGGCGGTGTTGTCGTTGCCGAACGTGGCGTTCAGCCGCTTGCGCTCATTGGTGTAGCGCAGGCCGACAGTGAGGTCCAAGCCCTTGGTGACGTGGAAGATATTGTGCGTGAACAGCGCCCAGTTGCGGCTGTTCTGCTTGAACAGGTCGCGCGTGGTGCCGCGATCGTTGATGCTGTCGAGCCGGTCGAACCCGGCATAGATCAGCGGCGATGCGGCCCCGAACAGCGCCGGCCGCGCTGCAAGGCACCCGGCTGCCGCCGGATTATACAGCGCCGCGAGGCCGCCGCCCGAGACGATCCGGCAGGTGGCGAAGCGGCCATATTGGCTGCCGAAGCGGAGGTTGTCGACCAGCGTCAGGTCTTCATTGGCGTAATAGCCGCCGACCAGCCAGTCGAGCTTCTCGCCCAGCGCGGTGCCGTTCAGCCGCAGTTCCTGGCTGAAGGTCTCGAACGCACGTGAGGAATTGGCGTTCGGCGCGCGGTACAGGATGTCGATCGCGCTATAGTCGGTATCGGCGCCCTGGCTGGCGAAATAGTTGCGATAGCCGGTGATCGAGGTGAGCTTCACGTCGCCCAGGTTCCAATCGACCTGGACCGAACCGCCCCAGTCCTCGGTGATGCCGCCATAGCTGCGGCCCTTCGAGACATAGAGGTTGCGGCTATAGGGATCGCTGAACGCCGCCATCGGCTGCCCCAGATCGCGCAACACCCGGACGATGTTGTTCGAGGCGGGATCGTTGAGATTGCCGATATTGGGGTTGATCGCGGAGGTGACGTAGACCGCGCCGCAGCATTCCTCGTTGCGGTGCGTATAGTCGCCGATCACGCGGATGCGCAGGTCGCTCGACGGTTCGAAGAGCAGCTGCCCGCGCAGGAAATAGCGGTCGCGATTGTTGACGTCGCGATTGTTGGTCACGTCGGTGTAGAAGCCGTCGCGCTTCATGTAGACGCCGTCAAGCCGACCCGACAGCTGCGCGCTGAGCGGTACGTTGACATAACCCTGCACGCGGATCGCATTGTAGTTGCCATAGGTCGCCTCCGCCCCGGCGGAGAAATTGGCCTCCGGCGCCTTCGAGACGATGTTGATGAGGCCGGCCGAGGCATTGCGGCCGAACAACGTGCCCTGCGGCCCGCGCAGCACCTCGATCCGCTCCAGATCGCCCAGCTCGCTGAGGCCGATGCCCGAGCGCGAGCGGTAGACGCCGTCGATGAACACCGCGACCGAGCTTTCGAGGCCGGGATTGTCGCCCACCGTACCGATGCCACGAATGCGGGCGGAGCCATTCGCTTCGCTGCCCGTCGACGAAACCAGGAGCGAGGGCGCCACCTGGTTCAGCGCGCGGATATCGTTGGCGCCGGTCTGCTGCAGCGTTTCCGAACTGACTGCCGAGACCGCCAGCGGCACGTCGGCCAGCGCCTGGGCACGACCCTGCGCGGTCACGATGATTTCGTTGTCCGACTGGGCCGAACGCCCGGCCGTATCCTGCGAAGGCGATGCCGTTTCCTGAGCATAAGCAGGCGCTGCGAGCGCCATGACGAGTGCCGGCACTGCACAGGCCGACAGAAGGCGTAGCCGCATAGTTATCCTCTCCACCGAGGTTGGAGCTTTGTTGGTGCTCCATACCCTAGGCTCGAATACACGCCTTCACGTCAGCGGCGTCAAGCAAAACTAAAGTTGCAAAATGCGACTTGAATGGAAACGTTGCGCGGAAAGCACAGTGTTGCCGAACCGGATCGGCGTGGCAGCGTTCGTCGCCCCGGCGACATCGCTCCCCCATGCGGCACGCCCCGTCGTCCAACGGCTGCGCATGCCGAGAATACTGGCATCTATCCCGGACGCGTTCTAAGCTCCGCCCGTCTTGGGGGAGGGGAAGCCGTCATGCAATTTCACCATCGTGCGGTGCCGATCGTGCTGGCGGCCGTCCTGATCGATTCGATCGGCTTCGGCATCATCCTGCCCGTCCTGCCGCGGCTGATACTTACGCTGTCGCATACTAGCATCGACGATGCCGCGCGGATCGGTGGATGGATGCTCGCGGCCTTCGCCATCGCCCAGTTCTTTGCCGGACCCGTTCTCGGCGCGCTGGGGGACAGCATCGGGCGGCGGCCGGTGCTGCTGTTTTCGATGGCCGCCTTCGCGATCGACTATCTGCTGATGGCCGCCGCGCCGACGATCGGCTGGCTGTTCGTCGGCCGCGTCGTCGCGGGGATCGCCGGCGCGGTCTACGGTCCCGCCAACGCCGTGCTCGCCGACGTCACGCCGCCTGAGAAGCGCGGTGCGACCTTCGGCATGATGGGGGCGGCGTTCGGCATCGGCTTCATCCTCGGCCCGGCGATCGGCGGGCTGCTCGCGAGTTTCGGCCCGCGCGCCCCGTTCATCGCTGCCGCCGCGCTCGCCGGCATTAACGCCGTCTGGATCCTCGTCCTGCTGCCCGAGACGATTGCACCGGAGCGCCGCCGGACCTTCCGGTTGCGCGACGCGCATGTGTTCGCCGCCTTCCGCCCGCTGTTTCAGGCCGGCAATGCCAAGCCCCTGCTCGCGGCGGCATTCCTGTGGCAGCTCGCGCACATGGTCTATCCCGCCACCTGGGCCTTTTTCGGCGAGATCGCGCTGGGCTGGGACGAGCGGATGATCGGCTGGTCGCTTGCCGCGTCGGGCATCTGCATGGCGCTGGTGCAGACCTTCGTCACCGGCCGGGCGATCGCCGCCTGGGGCGAGGAGCGGACCGTGGTGCTGGGGATGCTCGCCGGTGGGCTTGCCTTTCTCGCCTATTGCTTCGTCCGCGAAACCTGGATGGTCTTCGCCATCATCCCGTTCGCCGCGTTTCAGGGACTGGCCTTTCCCTCGGTCAACGCCCTGCTCTCCCGGATGACCGACCCGTCGCGGCAGGGCGCGTTGCAGGGTGGCATGGCGGCACTGAGCAGCGTCGCGCTGATCCTGGGGCCGCTGTTGCTCAGCCAGGCGCTCGCCTTGGGTACCGAGCACGGCTTTCGCGGCGGCAATTTCGCGGTTGCAAGCGTGCTCGCCTTCGGGGCGCTGCTGCTGATCGAATGGAAGGTCGTGCCGCGGGTGGCGCCTGCCGCAGCGACCTAGGATCGTATGGACGGCGCACGCCGACGACAAATTGCGACACTTTGTCCGCGGGTATGACAAACGCCTGCGACATGGCGGTGGGAAACCAGCCTTGTGCCGGGGGTCCGCCCCCGCCCCCGGCATCCCATTCCAAATGCAGGAGTTCAGGATGTTGAAACGTCTCACCCTTGCCGCACTCGGGGCATCGTTGCTCGCCGGGGTGGCCTATGCCGGCCAGCAGGCGCCGCAGGACGGCCCGCGCGGCCCGCGCCCCGATCCGCTCGCCATGGCAGACACCAACAAGGACGGTGTCGTGACGCGCGAGGAAATGCTCGCCGGTGTTCAGACCCGCTTCCAGCAAATGGATGCGAACCACGATGGCAAGGTGACGCCGGAAGAACGCGAGGCGTTCGACGCCGCGATGCGGGCCCGCATGGGCGGCGGCATGCGCGCGCCCAGGGACCTCACCCTCGCCGACGAGCAGACGCGTGCGACCCGCATGTTCGACATGGTCGACACCAACCATGACGGCAAGATCGACGCCGCCGAGCGCGCCGCCGCCGCCAAGCGGATGATGGGCATGCGCCGCGGCCCCGGCGGCTGGCGCGGCCAGGACGGTCCGCCCCCGCCCCCGCCGGGCGACATGCCGGCGCCTCCCCCTCCTCCGGCCGGCGGCAACTGACGCCAGCCGGAGCAGCCGGGCGGGAGCGTCGCGTCCTTCGTCGCGTCCGTCCCCGTCGGAAGCAGAAGTGCACCCCTGTCGCTTCATCGCGAGGGCCGCGTATCTCCTCCCTCCCGCCCGGCTCTTTTCCTCGCCCATAAAGGCGCTACGCTGTTGACCATGTCCGAGGTTCCTCATCTGCTGCTGGTCGACGACGAACGGTCGATCCGCGAGCCGCTCGCGCAATATCTCACGAAGCAGGGCTTCCGCATTACCCAGGCCGGCGATGCCGAAAGCGCCCGCGCGCGCCTCAATGCCTATGCGATCGACCTGGTCGTGCTCGACATCATGATGCCGGGCGAGGACGGGCTGAGCCTGTGCCGCCACATCCGCGAGACGAGCGAGACGCCGGTCATCCTGCTTACCGCGCGCAGCGAGGAGACCGACCGGATCGTCGGCCTCGAAATGGGTGCGGACGATTATGTGGTGAAGCCGTTCAGCCCGCGCGAGCTTTCCGCCCGGATCAAGGTGGTGCTGCGCCGCTGGTCGGCGGGCGGCGCCAAGCAGCATGCGCCCGAAACCGGCTCCTTCGCCTTTGCGGGCTGGGTGCTGCGCACCGGGGAGCGCACCCTGGTCGATCGCGAGGGCGTTTCGGTGCCGCTGTCGACCGGCGAGTACAATCTGCTCCATGCGCTGGTCACCCGCCCGCGCCAGGTGCTGACCCGCGACCAGCTGCTCGACCTGACCCAGGGCCGCGAGGCGGCGGCGTTCGATCGCGCGATCGACAACCAGGTGAGCCGGCTGCGCAAGAAGATCGAGCCGGATGCGAAGAACCCCACGATCATCAAGACGGTCTGGGGCGGCGGCTACACCCTCGCGGCCGAGGTTACCCGGCTTTGAAGCGGTTCCTTCCCACCAGTCTCGTCGCCCGCATTGCCCTGCTCGTCGCAGCGGCGCTGTTCGTCGCGCAGGCGATCAATTTCGGGCTGCTGCTGCACGAGCGCCAGAAGGCCCGCTTCGCCATGGTGATCGTGCCCGCGACCACCCGGCTCGCCGACGCGGCCGAGCGCCTGCTGGCGCTCCAGCGCGAGACGCCGCTGCAGCCCGGCGCTGCGAAGAACCGCTTTCTTTCGGATCCCCGAACCCATGTCCGGCTGCATGCCGACAACCCCTTTGCCGGCGCCGACCGCTTCCGGCGCGCCGATGTCGAGCGCGATCTGCGGCGCGGCCTGGCGGACGCGGGCCTGCGCGCCGGCGGGATCATGGCCGCCCTGCGCCCGGTGGACCCGCGGCGTCTGCTCGATCCCAAGATGGATCCGATCCGCGCCGAACGGCTGCGACGGATGGGTGCGGAGATGCTCGTCGCGGTCGAGCTGCCGGGCAAGGGCTGGCTGACGCTGTCGACGCCGTGGCCGCGGACCGATTATGATCTGATCTGGCAGCTGATCGCGCAGACGCTGATCCTCTATGTCGTCGTGCTGGTGCCCGTGCTGCTGGTGGGCGGCCGCATCGCCCGCCCGCTGCGGACGTTGACCGAGGCGGCCCGCACCTTCCGACCCGGCGACGATGCCGCCCCGATCCGCGAGCGCGGCCCCAGCGACGTCCGTGCGCTGATCGCCGCTTACAACGCGCTCGGCCGGCGGGTGACGACGATGCTCGACGAGAAGGACCGGATGCTGGGCGCGATCGGGCACGACCTGCGCACCCCGCTCCAGGCGTTGCGGGTGCGGATCGAATCGGTCGAGGACGACGACGACCGCGTGCGGATGGCCGATACGATCGACGAGATGAGCCGCACGCTGGACGACATCCTCTCGCTGGCCCGGCTCGGTCGACCGAGCGAACCGAACACCGATGTCGACCTGGGCGCCCTGGTGGACGCGGTGGTCGAGGATTTCCGCGATCTCGACCATGACGTGAAGTTCGAGGAGCCCGCCCGCCTGAAGATGCGGCTGCGGCCGACGCTGATGCGGCGCGCGGTGCGTAACCTGATCGAGAATGCCGTGAAATATGGCGGCGGCGCCGAGGTCCGGCTGATCCCGGAGGCGCAGCGCATCACGATCGAGGTCTGCGATCGCGGGCCCGGCATCCCGGGCGGGAAGCTCGAGTCGGTGTTCAACCCGTTCACTAGGCTGGAGGAATCGCGCAACCGCGACACCGGCGGGATCGGTCTGGGGCTGGCGCTCGCCCGTGCGATCGTCAACGATGCGGGCGGCACGATCGCGCTCGCCAATCGCGACGGCGGCGGACTGACCGCGACGATCATGCTGCCGCGGTGAGGCAGACGTAAGCCCCTCCCCTTCAGGGGAGGAGTTGGGATGGGGCAGTGGCTCGCATAGACCAAGAGAGGTTCTGGCATCCCTCCACCCCAACCCCTCCTCCAAGGAGGAGGGGCTTAGAGCAAATGCAAAAAGGCCGCGCTCCCCAACGGAAGCGCGGCCTTTTTACTACCAAAACCCCCGGCCGTTCAGCCGACGATTTCTTCCGGCTGGAAGAAGAAGGCGATCTCGATCGCGGCATTCTCTTCCGAGTCCGAACCATGGACCGAATTGGCTTCGATCGACTCGGCCAGTTCCTTGCGGATCGTGCCGGCGTCGGCGTTCGCCGGGTTGGTTGCGCCCATGATGTCACGGTTGCGCTGCACGGCGTTCTCGCCCTCGAGCACCTGCACCACGACCGGGCCCGAGATCATGAACTCGACGAGGTCGTTGAAGAAGGGGCGCTCCTTGTGCACCGAGTAGAAGCCTTCGGCCTGCTCGCGGGTCATGTGGATGCGCTTGGAAGCGACGACGCGCAGGCCAGCCTCTTCCAGCATCTTGGTGACGGCGCCGGTCAGGTTGCGGCGAGTGGCATCGGGCTTGATGATCGAAAAGGTCCGGGTCGCGGCCATGGCCGTGCGGCTCCTGTAGTTGGTGATGGAAGGAAGTCGCGGCTTCCTAGTCTCCTGCCGTCTTCAATGCAAGCTCAGGCGACTTGCGCCCAGCGGCCATTGTCGTCCTGCCGCCAATAGCGGCGCTCGACCCCGTCGCGCTCGCCCAGCACACGCCACGCGACGCGCGCGGCGCCGATGCTGTCTTCGTCGAACAGGTGGAAGGCTCGGTCGAAATCGAGCGCCTCGTCGCGCCACAGACCGTCGATCAGCGCGACGTTGCGGGCGCCGTTGCGGGGCGTCACGCCCTCCGCGATCAGCGCCGGCTGCTCGGCGTCCCAATCGCCGCCGGCCTGCGCATGCGGCAGGAAGCTGGCAGCATTGTAGCTCCACAGCAGCTGATCGACGCGGGTGCGCAGGCCGGCATCGCCGGCCACGATCAGCAGGCGCCCGCCGCTCCCCAACACCTTTTCGGCGATCGAGGGCAGCACGCGGTCCAGCGGCGCGGCGGTAAGGTGATAGAAATCGACCTGCATGCGGGGTCCCTTAGCCCGGATGTGCGTTTCGGCCAACGCGCCCGCCGTTGCGGATGCGCAATCGCTGCGATAGGGCGGAGGCCCGTCTGCCGGGGAGTGACGATAAAGGTGGGAGTTTTCGTGAAGCGCAAGGCCATGTTCTTCCCGGCCGCGCTCGGTCTGTGTCTAGCGGCACAGGCGCGTGCCCAGGAAACCCCCGAATCGCGCCCGGTTTCCGGCGACGCGGTACCGGCGGCGAATCTGCAGGACCGCCCGGTCGAGCCGGCACCGCCCTCGCCCACCGGCCTGCCCGACGATCCGAACCAGGTGCAGTTCAGCGCCGATCAGCTCGATTATGACCAGGACGGCGACGTCGTCACGGCTACCGGCGACGTGCGGATGTACCGGGAAAGCAACCGCCTGCGCGCCGACAAGATCACTTGGGACCGCCGCACCGGCAAGGTGATGGCGACCGGCAACATCGTCGTCGCCAACCCGCAGGGCGATGCCGCCTATGGCGACAGCATCGAACTGACCGACACGCTGAAGGACGGCGTGGTCGACAACATGCTGGTCGTGCTGGAAGCCGGCGGACGGATCGCGGCGCAGCGCGGTTCGCGCAACGACGGCGGCGTGATCACCGCGGAGAATGCCGCCTACACGCCGTGCAGCGTCACCGACAGCTCGGGCTGCCCCAAGGAGCCGTCGTGGAAGATCACCGCCGACCGGGTGGTCTATGATCCGGCGCGGCACCGCCTGCGCTATACCGGCGCGCGCATTTCGGTGTTCGGCCTTGCGACCATCCCGCTGCCCGGTCTTTCGCATCCCGCCGGGGGGCAGAGCGCTTCCGGCTTCCTGGCGCCGGATGCCCATTACAGCCGCACCAACGGCTTCCAGCTGGCGCTGCCCTATTTCTTCAGCTTCGCGCCCAACCGCGACCTGACCGTAACACCGCGCGTGTTCACCAACACGCTGCCGATGCTGCAGGCCGATTATCGCGAGCTCAACAGCCTCGGGTCGTTCCGCCTGCAAGCCTATGGCACGTACAGCCGCCGCGCCGACGACCTGACGGTCACGCCGACCGCGGCCACGCTGCAGAACGATTTCCGCGGCTATATCGATCTGGTCGGCCGCTATCAGCTCGACCCGAACTGGAGCGTGCGTGCCTCGTTCCGCGTCGCCAGCGACCGCACCTTCCTGCGCCGCTACGACATCTCTCGCGACGACCGCCTGCGCAACAACCTGGCGATCGAGCGGATCGATGCCGACAGCTATTTCGTCATCAATGCCTGGGCGGTGCAGACGCTGCGCGTCGGCGATCGCCAGGGGCTCCAGCCGATCGCGCTTCCCGAGCTCGACTATCGCCGCCGTCTCGACGACGGGCTGCTCGGCGGCAAGTTCGATCTGGAGGTGAATACGCTTGCGCTCACCCGCACCGGCGGACAGGATACCCAGCGCGCCTTCACCAGCGCGCAGTGGAGCCTCCGCCGCCTGACCAACTGGGGCCAGGAGGTGAGCTTCACCGCCTTCACCCGCGGCGACGTGTACAACACCGCGGACACCGCCGCGACGACCGTGGCCAACTATCGCGGGCTGGAAGGCTTCCGCTTCCGCGGCATCGCGGCCGCCGCGGTCGACGTGAAATGGGCGTTCGTCGGCGATTTCCTCGGCGGCACGCAGCGGATCACCCCGCGCGTCCAGGTGGTGGCCGCGCCGCACCTCGCGAACATGGACGTGCCGAACGAGGACGCCCGTGCGGTCGACCTCGAGGATTCGAACCTGTTCGCGCTCAATCGCTTCCCGGGCTATGACCGGTTCGAGGATTCGACGCGTTTCACCTACGGCGTCGACTATGCGCTGTACCTCCCGGGGTTCAGCATCGAGACCAATGTCGGCCAGAGCTACCGCCTGACCAACCGCCCGACGCTGCTGCCGGACGGCACCGGCCTTACCGATCGCATGTCCGACATCGTCGGGCGCACGGTGGTCCGCTTCCACGATTTCCTCAGCTTCACCCACCGCTACCGGCTCGACAAGGACGGGCTGGCGGTGCGGCGCAACGAGATCGACATGACGCTCGGCTCGCGCGCCAGCTATGTCCAGGTCGGCTATCTGCGGCTCAACCGCAACGTCGATCCGGCGCTGGAGGATCTGCAGGATCGCGAGGAACTTCGCCTGGGTGCACGCGTGCAGTTCGCCCGCTTCTGGTCGCTGTCGGGCTCGACGCTGATCGACCTGACCGACAAGCGCGAGGACCCCACCTCGCTCGCCAACGGGTTCCAGCCGATCCGCCACCGCATCGGCCTGTTCTACGAGGATGACTGCCTCCGCATCGGCACCACCTGGCGCCGTGACTATGCCACCACCGGTGACGCGCAGCGGGGCAACTCGTATCTGCTTACCCTCGCCTTCAAGAACCTCGGCCGCTAGAAGACCCGGTCTGGGGGATTCGGCGCTCAGCCTTGGTTCAGGCACAATTGCGCATTAAGCGCTGCTTCCCGTTTGAGGATAAGGGTCGTTCTGAAGTGATGATGGGTTTTGGCAGAATTGCGGGAACGGGTGCCAAGTGGCTGGCAGGCGCAGGCATTGCCGCGATCGCGACGATGGCGGTGGCGCAGACGATGCCGGGCCAGGACGGCCCGAGCAACGGGCTGGACCTGCCGAGCACCCTCGAGATCTTCGGCAAGGCCGATCCGAACATCCGCAAGCCGACCGCGATCGTCAACGACTATGTGATCACCGGCACCGAGGTCGATCAGCGCGTGGCGCTGGTCACCGGCATGCAGAAGCTGACCCTGAAGCCGGAGGAGCGCGAACAGCTCAAGCTCGCGATGCTCCGCCAGCTGATCGACGAGACCCTGGAGATCCAGGAAGCCAAGGCGAACGAGATCAAGATCGAACCGCGCGAGGTGGAGAGCAGCTTCAGCCGCGTCGCCGCGCGCTTCCAGAAGACGCCGGAGCAGATGCGCGGCTGGCTGCGGGAGATCGGCTCGTCCGAACGCTCGATCAAGCGCCAGGTGGAGGCCGAACTCGCCTGGAGCCGGCTGCTGCGCAAGCGCGTCAACGTGAACGTCGGCGAGGCCGAGGTGAAGGCGATGATCGAACGCCTCACCGCGCAGAAGGGCACCGACGAGTATCACGTCTACGAGATCTACCAGAACGCCACGCCAGATCGTGCCCAGGAAGTCTCCGCCGGCATGAAGAAGATGATCGACCAGATGCGTGAGGGCACGCCGTTCGACTATCTGGCGCGCACCTATTCGCAGAGCTCGACGCGTGCAAAGGGCGGCGATCTCGGCTGGATCCAGACGGCGATGCTGCCCGATGCGCTGTCGCAGGCGGTGCAGGAAATGCAGCCCGGCCAGGTTGCCGGGCCGATCCCGCTCTCGGCAGGCTTCTCGATCGTGTATCTGGCGGACAAGCACAAGGTCGGCATCTCCGATCCGCGGGATGCGAAGCTGAGCCTGCGCCAGCTGTCGCTGAGCTTCGCCAAGGGCACCACCGAAGCACAGGCCAGCACCCGGGCCGCCGCCTTCGCCAAGGCGACCCAGGCAATCCGCGGCTGCGGTGACGTGAACAAGGTGGCCGCTGCCGAGGGCGCCGAGGTGGTCGATCGCGACAACATCGTGATCAAGGACCTGCCGCCCGCGCTGCAGAACCTGATTTTGCCGCTGCAGGTCGGCCAGTCGACCCAGCCGTTCGGCTCGATCGACGACGGCGTGCGCGTGCTGGTGATCTGCGGTCGCGACGATCCGCCTGCGGCCAACGCGCCCTCGGTGGAGCAGGTGCAGGAGCAGCTCGAGGACCAGCGCGTCAATCTGCGCGCCGAGCGCATGCTGCGCGACCTGCGCCGCGACGCGCTTATCGAATATCGCTGAGGGACCGGTGGGAGGCGCCACCCTGCCTCCCCTCGCCGTCGCCTTGGGCGATTCGGCGGGGATCGGGCCTGAAATCACCGCCAAGGCATGGGCTGCACGCGAGGCTGAGAGGCTCGCGCCGTTCTTCGCCGTGGGGGATCCCAATGCCGTGCGTGCCGTATGGGACGGACCGATCGCCCCGATCAGCGACCCGCACGAAGCGTTCGCCGTGTTCGGCACGGCGCTGCCCGTCCTGCCGGTCGGCGATACCCATGCGGTGATCCCCGGGACGCCGACGCTGAACACCGCGCACATTGCGCTGCAGGCGCTGGAAGTGGCGACCGGCCTCGCCAGCGTCGGCGCGGCGGGTGCGCTGGTCACCGGCCCCGTGTCGAAAGCGCAGCTCTACGCGATCGGCTATACCCATCCCGGCCAGACCGAATTCGTCGCCGAACGTTGCGGGATCACGGCCGAGAATGCGGTGATGATGCTCGCCGGTCCCACGCTGCGCGTCGTGCCGATCACCGTCCATGTGCCGCTGGCGCAGGTGCCCTCGCTGATCAGCCCCGAGCTGATCGTCGCCAAGGCCCGCGTGACCGCACGTGGGCTTCAGCGCAATTTCGGTATCGCCAACCCGCGTCTCGCCTTTGCCGGCCTGAACCCGCATGCCGGTGAAGGCGGTGCGATCGGCCGTGAGGAGATCGACGTGCTGGCGCCCGCGATCGAGCGGCTGCGCGCCGAGGGCATCGATGCCAGCGGCCCCTTCGCGGCCGACACCATGTTCCACGCGCGCGCCCGCGCCGGCTATGATGCCGCGCTCTGCCTCTACCACGATCAGGCGCTGATCCCGATCAAGACACTGCATTTCGACGACGGGGTGAACATCACCCTTGGCCTGCCGATCGTACGGACCTCGCCCGATCACGGCACCGCCTTCGGCATCGCCGGCAAGGGGCTGGCGCATCCCGGCGCAATGATCGCCGCGATCCGCATGGCGGCGGACGCCGCACAGCGCCGGGCGGAAGCCGCGGCATGACGCCCCTCCCCCCGCTGCGGGACGTCATTGCGACCTACGGACTGAGCGCCAGCAAGGCGCTCGGCCAGAATTTCCTGTTCGACGGCCAGCTGCTCGGCCGCATCGCCAAGGTGCCGGGCGACCTCGCCGACGCCGAAGTGTTCGAGGTCGGCCCCGGCCCGGGCGGCCTCACCCGCGCGCTGCTCCAGGCCGGCGCCCGCGTGACCGCCGTCGAGCGCGACCGGCGGTGCATCCCGGCTCTGGAAGAGCTTGGCGGCTTCTTCCCCGAAAAGCTGCGGGTAATCGAAGGCGATGCGCTGGAGGTCGACGGACCCGCCCTGTTCGCGGGCAAGCCGCACGTCGTCGCCAACCTGCCCTATAATGTCGGCACGGCGCTGCTGATCGGCTGGCTGTCGGCAGAGTGGCAGCCCTGGTGGGCGAGCCTGACGCTGATGTTCCAGAAGGAAGTCGCCGAGCGTATCGTCGCCCAGGCCGGCACCGAACATTATGGCCGCCTCGCGGTGCTTGCCCAGTGGCGGAGCACCCCGCGCATCGCGATGAACGTCCATCGCTCGGCCTTCACCCCGCCGCCCAAGGTGATGTCGGCGGTGGTGCACATCGTCCCCGGCGAGGCGCCCGAGGGCGTGCAGCTGCGCCAGCTCGAAGCGGTGACCGCCGCTGCGTTCGGGCAGCGCCGCAAGATGCTGCGCCAGAGCCTCAAGCCGGTCGCCGGTGCCTTGGCGGCGCTGGAAACGCTGGGCATCGACGCCAGCCGGCGTGCGGAAACGGTGAGCGTCGCCGAGTTCGTCGCGATCGCACGCGAACTCGGCCGCGCCTGACCCCTACTCGCCGTCCGATCGAAACAGGCGCAGCACCGGCACAAGCGATGCGTGGTCGTCGGTCCAGCCTGCGAAACCGGGCTCCGCGACGAGCGGCCGCCATTCGCGGCTGCGGGCCTTCAGCGTCGCCAGCACCCGCGGCGAGCGGCTGAGCGCGATCCAGTCCGACACCGTGCCCTCGTCGCGCCGCTCCGCAGCGCTCGGCGTGTGGATCAGCCGCAGCCCCTGCCAGCCGCCCGCCCGTGCTGCCCCCGCCACCACCGGCCCCAGCGCCAGGAATCGGTTGGAGATGTGCACCAGCAACAACCCGTCGGGGGCGAGCACCCGGCCATAGCCGGCAAAGGCCTCGGCGGTCATCAGGTGCATCGGCACCGCATCCGAGGAGAAGGCATCGAGCGCGAGCAGGTCGAGGCTGGCGGGCGCCAGTTCGCTCAGCCGCAGCCGGGCGTCGCCGACGACGATCCGTGCCGTGGGCGCGCACGCGCGCAGGAAGCTGAACGCGCCCGAATCGCGGGCGAGATGCACCACCGCGGGGTCGATCTCGAAGAAGCGCCATTGCTGGCCCGGCTGCGCGTAGCAGGCGAGCGTGCCCGTGCCGAGGCCGACAACGCCGATGCGCGCGCGCGCGCCGTAGAGCGAGGGCGCCGCCTGCATCGCCTGACCGACGCCCGAGCCGGCCTGATAATAGGTCGTCGGATGCGTGGCGCGCGCGCCCTTCAGCTGCACGCCGTGCAGGGTCGTGCCATGCGCAAGGCGGCGCTCGTTCGGCTGGTCGCTGACCGTGTAGACCCCGAAATAGCTGCGCGTGCGGGTGCCGCTGAGCGACGCCTGGATCGCGTTGTAGCCGCCGAACAGGAACAGCCCGCCGGCCAACGCCACCGCGAACGGCCAGCGCGCGCCGATCGTCAGCAGTCCGATCGCGGCCACCGCCACGAACGCCAGCTGGACATGCATCGGGCCGAGCAGCCGCTCGTTCAGGCCGAGCAGAACAAAGAGCACGACGCCGGCCATGAGCACCACCCCGGCGGGCACCCGCCAGCGGCTCGACCAGAGCCGCGCGAACGGCTCGGCCAGCGCGCGCTGCGGGATCAGCAGGCCGGCGGCCAGGATCAGCAGCGGATATTCATAGGTCCAGTCGAACAATACCGGCGCGACCAGTCCTGCGAAGACGCCCCCGAGCGCGCCGCCCACGGCCATGGCGAGGTAGAAACCGGTCAGCCGCTCGGGCGCCGGTCGCAGCGCATAGAGCCGTGCGTGGCAGGCGACGGATACCGAAAACAGCAGGGCAAGGCCGATCAACGCATTGAAAAAGGCCAGGCGCTGGTCGCCCGCGACCAGGGTGGCGCCGAACAGCAGCAGCACCAGCGGCACGCAGCGCTCGAGCAGGTCGTCGAGCAACGCCGAGCTGCGGAACGCGACCGGGAAGCTCAGCAGGTACAGCCCGAGCGGCAGCACCCAGAGCAACGGTACCGCGACGATGTCGGTGGTGAGGAAGGTGGTCGTCGCCAGCATCAGTCCCGAGGGGACCAGCGCCAGGACGATCCAGCCCACCCAATCGCGCAGGATCGGCGCGCGGGGTTGCGCGGCGTGGACAGGCGGTGCCGCGTCACGTGGCAACCGGCTGGCGCAGGCGAGCACCAGGACGACCACCGCGGCATAGCCCGCCGTCCAGAGCCAGCTCTGGCTCCGCAGCCGCAGTAGCGGCTCGACCAGCAGCGGATAGGCGATCAGCCCGGCAAAGCTGCCAATGTTCGAGGCGGCGTAGAGCGCATAGGGGTCCTGCCCCTTGCTCGCCGCTGCATACCAGCGCTGCAGGAGCGGCGCCTGCGCGGAAATGGCGAGGAACAGCGGGCCGATCGCCGCGACCAGCAGCCAGGGCACCCACAGCGCCGGCTGCGCCCCCGGCGGGACCTGCATCGTGCCCAGGCCAATGGGGAGCCACAGCGCCGCGATCGCCAGCAGACCCAGATGCACCGCCGCCTGGGTCCGCACGCGAAACCGCCCCAGCCAATGGGCATAGCCATAGCCCACCAGCAGCAGCGCCTGGTAGACGAGCATCGCCGAGTTCCACACCGCCGGCGCGCCGCCCAGCCGGGGCAGCGCCATCCGCGCGACCATCGGCTGGATCAGGAACAGCAGGAACGACCCGCCGAGGATCGCGGCGACGAACCAGCGCCGCCGTCCCGCACCGATGGCGTTGTTCATCTACGGACGATGCGGTCGGCGAACAGGATCACGGACGATCGACCGCATAGGCGACGGACGCGCGCAGCCGGCTGTCCGGCGGATGGATGCCGTGGTCGAAATCGGCGAACCACGCCATGCCCAGCCGCGCCATCAGCGCGCGACTGGCGCCGTTGCAGGCGGCCGTGATCGCAACGACGCGACCGCAATCGCGGTTCGCCCACGCCCAGGCGAGGCTCGCCGCCGCCGCCTCGCGGGCATAGCCCTGGCCCCAGTGCGCGCGCGCGAACATCCAGCCGATCTCGACCTCCCCCGCGATCGGTGTGTCGGGGGCGCCGGGCTTGAGCCCGCAAAAGCCGATCACCGCGCCGTCTTCGCGCCGCACGACGGCATGAAAGCCAAGGCCGTGGCTGGGGCCATAGCCGAGATGGCGCGTAATCGTCGCGCGGCTGTTCGCGGTCGACTTCACCGGCCCCAGATCGCGCATCACCTCGGGATCGCTCCACATGGCGTGGAGCGCATCGAAGTCGCGCGGCTCGGGCGGCCGCAATACCAGCCGGGCGGTTTCGATCACGCGCCGAGCAGCCGCGCCGCCAGCGGTGCGTGATAGGTCAGCACGCCGGAACATCCCGCCCGCTTGAACGCCATCAGGGTTTCCAGCACCAATGCCTCCCGGTCGCCCGCGCCCACCGCCGCGGCAGCCTCGATCATCGCATATTCGCCGGAGACCTGGTAGGCGAAAACAGGCACTTCAAAGGCGCTCTTCACGCGCGTGACGATGTCCAGATAGGGCAGACCCGGCTTCACCATCACGCTGTCCGCGCCCTCGGCCAGATCGAGCGCCACCTCGCGCAGCGCCTCCTCGGCATTGGCGGGATCCATCTGGTAGGTCTTCTTGTCGCCCTTCAGCAGCCCGCGGCTGCCCACGGCGTCACGGAACGGGCCGTAAAAGGCGCTCGCATATTTGGCGGCATAGGCCATGATCTGCACGTTGACATGACCGTTCGCCTCCAGCGCGGTGCGGATCTGGCCGACACGGCCGTCCATCATGTCGCTGGGCGCGACGATGTCCGCACCGGCGGCGGCCTGCACCAGCGCCTGTTCGGTCAGCACGGCCGAGGTGTCGTCGTTGAGCACATAGCCCGCGGCATCGACGATGCCGTCATGGCCATGGCTGGTATAGGGGTCCAGTGCCACGTCGGTCAGCACGCCGACCTCGGGCACCGCGTCCTTGATCGCACGGATCGCGCGGCACATCAGATTGTCGGGGTTCACCGCCTCGCGGCCGTCCTCGGTGCGCAGCGCATGCGGCGTGTTGGGAAACAGCGCGAGGCACGGAATGCCGAGGTCGCGCGCTTCCCGCGCCCGATCGACGATGCCCGCCAGGCTCCAGCGCGACACGCCCGGCAATGCGGCGATCGGCTCTTCTTCCGTCCCTTCGGTTACGAACACCGGCCAGATCAGGTCTGCGGGGGTGAGCACGGTCTCGGCATGGAGGCGGCGGCTCCAGGCCGAAGCGCGGGAACGGCGGAGGCGAAGCGCGGGATAGTGGCTCATGCCGCGCCAGATGCGCCTTGCTGCGCGGCGTTGCAAGCATCCCCGCGCGCCGCCGCGCCGAGGGTGAGGATCGAGGTGGCATGCCGCCGGGCGACCTCGAGTGCATCGTGGCCATAGCCGCCGCCGAGCGTGCTGGCGAAGGGGATGCCGCGCCGTCGCATCGTCTCGGCGACCCAGCGATCGCGCGCGACGAGCCCCTCCCCGCTCAGCCCCAGGCGACCGAGCCGATCCTCGGCGAACGGGTCGACGCCCGCCTGGTAGAGCACCAGGTCGGGATCGAAGCTCGTCAGCAGCGGCAGCAGCGTGCGTGCCAGCGTATCGAGATAGTCGGCATCGCCGGTGCCGTCGGGCAGGCCGACATCGAGCGTCGACCGCGCCTTCCGCACGGGGAAGTTCTTCTCGGCATGGATCGAATAGGTCGCGATGTCCGGCCGGCCGGCGGTCAGCGCCGCGGTGCCGTCGCCCTGGTGCACGTCGCAATCGACGATCAGCACCCGCGCGGCATGCCCCTCCTCGGTCAGCCGCACCGCGGCGATGGCGAGATCGTTGAACACGCAGTAGCCGGCGCCGGTGTCGGCCAG
>JAIYAA010000329.1 GCA_027489295.1 Sphingomonadales bacterium
CACGAAAATGCCTGCGTCGCGGTCAGCAAGGACATGCCGCTCGATCGCGCGGCACTGCTCGGCTGCGCGGTGATCACCGGGGCCGGCGCGATCTTCAACGACAGCCGCGTGCGCCCGGGAGAGAGCGTCGCGGTGATCGGCGCAGGCGGGATCGGGCTTGCCGCGATCAACGCGGCGAAGATCGCCGGCGCCGGTCAGATCATCGCGCTGGATCCGGTGGCCGAGAAGCGTGCCCTCGCGCAGAAAATGGGGGCCACCCACGCGTTCGATCCGGGTGCGGACGGCATCGTCAAGCAGCTGCTCGGCCTCACAGGCGGCGGCGTGCACTATGCCATCGAAGCGGTCGGGCGACCCGCCACCGCCGAACTCTCCTGGCAGATCCTGCGTCGGGGCGGTACCGCGACGATCCTTGGCATGATCGCGCCGGGCCAGAGCGTCAGCTTGCCCGGTCCCAGCTTCCTGACCGGCAAGAAGATCCAGGGGTCGCTACTCGGCAGCACCCGCTTTCCCATCGACATGCCGCGGCTGGTCCAGCTGTATCTCGACGGCGTGCTCGATCTCGATACCATGGTCGCCGAACGGATCCGCCTGCCGCAGGTGAACGACGCGCTGGAGAAGCTCCGTCAGGGCACGAGCGTCCGCTCGGTGATCGAGTTCGCATGAGCGACCTCGATGAAACCCGGCTGGCGGCCTGGGCCGGCGCGCATGTTCCCGGTTTCGCCGGGCCCGTCACCGTCACCAAGTTTCCAGGCGGACAGAGCAACCCGACTTATCGTATTGAAAGTACGTCCGGTGCCTATGTACTTCGCCGCAAGCCCTTCGGCACGATCCTCCCGTCCGCGCACGCCGTGGAGCGCGAGTATAGGCTGATCGCGGCGCTCCATCCGGCGGGCTTTCCGGTCGCGCGACCCTATGCCTTGTGCGAGGACCGGCAGGTGATCGGCGCGCCTTTCTACCTGATGGAGATGGTCGAGGGGCGCACGCTCTGGGATGGATCGCTGCCCGGCATGACGCCGGCGGAGCGGACGGCGACCTACGATGCGATCGTCGACACGCTCGCGGCACTGCACCAGATCGATCCGGTCACGGTGGGGCTGGCCGATTACGGTAAGCCCGGCAATTACTTCGCCCGCCAGGTCGAGCGCTGGACCCGCCAGTATCGCGCGAGCCAGACCGACGAGCTGCCCGAGGTCGACGCGCTGATCGACTTCCTGCCGCGCACCGTGCCGCCGCAGACGCGTACCAGCATCGTGCATGGCGACTATCGCATCGACAACATGATCTTCGCCGCCGACCGGCCCGAGGTGCTGGCGGTGCTCGATTGGGAATTGTCGACGCTCGGCGATCCGCTGGCGGACTTCTCCTATTTCCTGATGAACTGGGTGACCGAGCCCGAGGGGCGCTCCGGCGTGAAGGGGTTGGCGGGCCCCGAGACGGGCATACCGACGATCGAGGCGATGGTCGCGCGCTATTGTGCCGCCACCGGCGGTGACGGGGTGCCCGATCTCGACTGGTACTTCGCCTACAACCTGTTCCGGCTCACCGGCATCGTGCAGGGCATCAAGAAGCGGATGATCGACGGCAATGCCTCGAGCGCGCAGGCGGCCAAGACGGTCGAGCGGCTGCCGGGCCTTGCAGCCGACGCTTGGCATTTCGCGCAAAGGTCAGGGGCATGAACTTTACGGGCAAGGTAGCCGTGGTGACCGGAGCTGCTTCCGGTATCGGCCGGGCGACGGTGCGCGCGTTCGCGGAGGCCGGCGCGCAGGTCGTCGCGGCGGACCGATCGGCGGGGGTGCAGGAAACCGTCGCCGGCCTGCCGCACGCCCTCGCGGTGGAGATGGACGCAGGGGACGAAGGCGATGTCGGGCGGCTGGTGGAGGCCGCCTGTACGCGCTTCGGCGGCATCGACATCTTTTACGCCAATGCCGGGATCTCTGGCGGAACCGCAGGAATTTTCGATGCGGACATAGCGCTTTGGGCCGAGGTGTTGCGTGTGAATCTCATCGGCCCCGCGCTCGCGATCAAACATGCTGCACCGCGGATCGTGGCGCGCGGCGGCGGGGCGATCCTGTGTACTGCCAGCGTCGCAGGGCTACGCTCGGGGGCAGGGGGGACGCCCTATTCCGCCTCCAAGGCAGGCGTGATCAATCTGGTGCAGACCGCGGCGCAGCAGCTCGCCACGTCGGGCGTGCGGGTCAACGCGATCTGCCCGGGCTTGATCGAGACCGGCATGACCCAGCGCGCCTTCGACCATGCCCGCGAGCGCGGCAAGGAGGACAAGCTCGGCCAGCTCAACCCGCTCCGTCGCGCCGGGCGCCCGGAAGAGATCGCGGCGGTCGCGCTGTTCCTTGCCTCGGATGCCGCAAGCTACGTCAATGGCCAGGCGATCGCGGTGGATGGCGGGCTTTCCTCCAGCCACCCGGTGACGCGCCAGGAATTCGGGCGCGCGGCCTTCTGACCAATCCGCTTCGCGCGGCGCTTCGGACTTGTCTTGTCGATTGCGGACGGGCAGGGTGGTAGCGCTAACGGAAATGGGATCGGGAGAGGTTATGCGTAGGACAATCGCGGCGTTCGCCATGGCAGGCGCACTGCTCGGCGCGATGTCGGCGCAGGCGCAGCAGCGCACGATCCGGATCGACGCCGGCAAGCCGCAAGGCCCGGTCGATCGCTTCTTCGATCTGTCGATCGGCTCGGATTTCCCCGGCACGCTCGCGCGACCCGACAGCCAGGCGCAGCTCGCCACCGCCGTGCCGGAGCTCGGCTTCCGCTACATTCGCTTCCACGCCGTCTTCCACGACGTGCTGAAGACAGTGCAGCGGAAGGGCGACGCCATCGTCTACGACTGGTCCGGTATCGACGCGCTGTACGACGATCTGCTTGCGAAGAAGATCAAGCCGTTCGTCGAACTCGGCTTCACGCCCGAGGCGCTGAAGACCTCGGACAACAGCATCTTCTACTGGAAGGGCAACACCTCGCATCCGAAGCTGGACGGCTGGCGCGACCTGATCGACGCGTTCAGCCGTCATCTGATCCAGCGCTATGGCGCGAAGGAAGTGCACAGCTGGTATTTCGAGGTCTGGAACGAACCCAATCTCGACGGCTTCTGGGAAAAGGCCGACCAGAATGCCTATTTCGAGCTGTACGATGTCACCGCGCGGACGCTGAAGGCGGTAGATCCGGCCCTGCGCGTCGGCGGACCGTCGACGGCGGGGGCGGCCTGGGTGCCGGAATTCCTCGCGCATGTTGCCGCGAGCAAGGCGCCGGTCGATTTCGTCACCACGCACACCTACGGTGTCGACGGCGGCTTCCTCGACGAGAAGGGCGAGCAGGACACCAAGTTGTCGCCGAGCAAGGATGCGATCATCGGCGACGTGCTGAAGGTCCGCAAGGAAATCGCCGCCTCGGCCTTCCCGACGCTGCCGCTCTACTTCACCGAGTGGAGCACAAGCTACACCCCGCGCGATGCGGTGCACGACAGCTATGTCAGCGCACCCTATATCCTCACCAAGCTCAAGGGCGTGGCCGGCGCGGTGCAGGGCATGAGCTACTGGACCTACACCGATCTGTTCGAGGAACCGGGCCCGCCGCCCACGCCGTTTCACGGCGGCTTCGGCCTGATGAACCGCGAAGGTATCCGCAAGCCTGCCTGGTTTGCCTACAAATATCTGAACGCGATGCGCGGGCAGGCGCTCGCCACCGGCGACGGCTACAGTCTTGCCGCGAAGGACGGTGGCCAGATCGCCGTGCTGGTGTGGGACTGGCACCAGCCCGAGCAGAAGGTCAGCAACCGCCCCTTCTACACCCGGATCGTTCCCGCCAAGGCCGAGGCGCCTGCCGAGCTGGCGGTATCGGGCCTCAAGCCCGGCCGGTACCGGCTGCGCGTGCAGCGCACCGGCTACCGGCACAATGACGCCTATTCGGCCTATATCGAGATGGGGATGCCCAAGGCGCTCACCCCCGCACAGCTCGCCCAGCTGCAGAATGCGACCCGCGATGTCCCGCAGGACGAAACCGTAACGGTCGGTCGCATCGGTCGCCTGACCTATCGCCTGCCGCTCGACACCAACGACATCGCGCTGGTGACGATTTCGCCGGCGCGTTGAGGAAAGCTTAGGCCGGGCGCGTTAGGGTGCGCACAATATTTGTCTGGCCAATATCGCTCCACTTGACAGGGAAAGCGGGATTGGTCAGGCCGGTTGCAACGCTCAGCCTAGCAGGGGTAGCTCCATGAAGATCGTTTCGGCCAAGGTTATCGTAACCTGCCCCGGCCGCAATTTCGTGACACTGAAAATCCACACCGATCAGGGTGTGTATGGAATCGGCGACGGCACGCTGAATGGCCGCGAACTCTCCGTCGTGTCGTATCTCGAAGACCATGTCATTCCCTGCCTGATCGGCATGGACCCGCGCCGGATCGAGGACATCTGGCAGTATCTCTATCGCGGGGCCTATTGGCGCCGTGGCCCGGTGACGATGCGCGCGATCGCCGCGGTCGACATGGCGCTGTGGGACATCAAGGGCAAGATGGCCGGCATGCCGGTCTACCAGCTGCTCGGCGGTCGCAGCCGCGACGGCGTGATGGTCTACGGTCATGCCAATGGTGCCGACATCGAGCAGACCGTGGATGCGGTCGGCCAGTATATCGACCTGGGCTACAAGGCGATCCGCGCCCAGACCGGCGTGCCTGGCATCAAGGATGCCTACGGCGTCGGCCGCGGCACGATGTATTACGAGCCCGCCGATGCGGCGCTGCCCTCGGTCACCGGCTGGGACACGCGCAAGGCGCTGAACTATGTCCCGAAGCTGTTCGACAAGCTGCGCACCACCTATGGCTTCGATCACCACCTGCTGCATGACGGCCATCACCGCTACACGCCGCAGGAAGCCGCGAACCTGGGCAAGATGCTCGAGCCCTACCAGCTGTTCTGGCTGGAGGACGTGACCCCGGCCGAGAACCAGGAAGCGTTCAAGCTGATCCGCCAGCACACCGTCACCCCGCTGGCGGTGGGTGAGATCTTCAACACGATCTGGGACGCCAAGGACCTGATCCAGAACCAGCTGATCGACTATCTGCGCGCGACCGTGGTCGGCGCCGGCGGCCTGACGCATCTGCGCCGCCTGGCCGATCTCGCCAGCCTCTACCAGATCCGCACCGGCTGCCATGGTGCGACCGACCTGTCGCCGGTGACGATGGGCTGCGCGCTGCACTTCGACACCTGGGTCCCGAACTTCGGCATCCAGGAATATATGCGCCACTCCGAAGAGACCGATGCGGTGTTCCCGCACGACTATCACTTCGACAAGGGCTATCTGTTCTGCGGCGAGGCGCCGGGCCACGGCGTCGATATCGACGAGGCGCTGGCGGCGAAATATCCGTACAAGCCGGCCTATCTGCCGGTCGCTCGCCTTGAGGACGGGACGATGTGGAACTGGTGATCGGAGCCGGGGCGGCCCCGCCGCCGCCCTGCTGACCGGCACAAGAAAAAGGCGGCCATGGAATGCCATGGCCGCCTTTTCTCATGCGCGGTGGGAAGGGTCAGTCCTTCCAGGCCCACCAGAGCTGGGCCGGCGGGATGTTCCACCATTCCATCTCGTGCTCGATATTGTCCCAGTGCGGCGTCAGGAAGTTCCGGACGTTGGGATTGTACTGGTAGACCAGGAACGCGCCGCCCGGCCGCAGGATCTCGCGCGTCGCCTTCGCGATCGCGTCGCCGATGCCATCCGGCAGCGTCGAGAAGGGCAGGCCCGAGGCGATATAGTCGGCATGCGAAAAGCCGTTGTCGTGCACGATCTTCTGCACGTCGGCCGCCGAGCCGAGCACGGCGACGAAGCGCGGATCATCGATGGTCTGGCGCAGATAGCGGATGAAATCGGGATTGGTATCGATCACGATCAGCTTGCCGTCCGGGCTCAGGCGATCGAGAATCGGTCGGCTGAAGGTGCCCACGCCCGGTCCGTATTCGACGAACAGCTTCGTATTCGCCCAGTCGACCTTGCTCAGCATCCGGCGAATCAGCCGGCCTGACGACTGCGCGACCGCACCCACCATCACCGGGCGCTTCACGAACTGCTGCAGGAAGAACATCGTCGGCGAGGGCACACCGGCGGGGCGGCTGCGGCGGGTGCTGCGGCGCTTGGCGGTGGCGGTCGAAGGGGGCATGGGCTTCCTTACGAAAATATTACGCTTCAGGGACATCGCCTGCGCAAATTCCGCCAAACATGCAAGCGATGGTGGCGGAAATCAGTCCCGAACCTGGCCAGGCGACAACGCTGGAAGCGGGCATTGTGGCCCCGCATTTTAACGGATCGCACGATACTCTAGGAAAACTGCGGTCGGGCGGCTACACCTGTGTGCATGACATCGCTCGATAAGCCCCCGGTCGGCACCTCGACGGTGAAGTGGCGTTTCCCCGATATCCACCCCGAAGGCCGCAAATATGTGCTGATCGCCGCCGCGATCGCGCTTGCCAGCCTCTGGGTGTGGGACGTCCTCACCTGGCCGCTTCTGTTCCTGACGCTCGGCGTCGCCGCCTTTTTCCGCGATCCGGTCCGCGTGACGCCGGTGGAGGACGGGGTGCTCGTCGCCCCCGCCGATGGCCTGGTCACCATGATCCAGCGTGTGCCGCTGCCGCCCGAACTGGCCGGCCCGCACGCGCTCGGCACCGAGCCGATGGTCCGCGTGTCGATCTTCATGAGCGTGTTCGACGTGCACGTGAACCGTACGCCGATCACCGGGACGATCCGCCACGTCATCTATATCTCGGGCAAGTTCCTCAACGCCGATCTCGACAAGGCGAGCGACGAGAATGAACGCCAGCACATGGTGGTCGAGGATCGCGACGGCCTGCGCATCGGCTTCACGCAGATTGCCGGCCTGGTCGCGCGCCGCATCGTCGCCTTCGTCAAGCCCGGCGACATGGTCGTCGCCGGCCAGCGCATCGGCCTCATCCGCTTCGGCAGCCGCGTCGACGTATTCCTCCCCGAGGAATATGGCGCGCAGGTGATCCTGGGCCAGCGCACCACCGCCGGCGAGACGATCATCGCCCGCCGCAACATCCCGAACGCCACCGGGGTGGCGCAATGAGCGATCGTCGCCCGCGCATCCCGCGCGGGTTGGGGCGCAGGCCGGCCATGCCGCGCGGCATTCCGCTGCGCGCCGTGTTGCCGAACGCAGTCACCGCGCTTGCGCTCTGTTCCGGTCTCACCGGCATCCGTTTCGCGATTCTCGGCAATTGGGAAGCCGCCGTGCTGATGGTGCTCGCAGCAGCGGTGCTCGACGGCATCGACGGCCGCATCGCGCGGCTGGTGCGTGCCGAGAGCCGCTTCGGCGCGGAGCTGGACAGCCTGTCCGATGCCATCTCGTTCGGCGTCGCGCCCGCGCTGATCCTCTATCTCTGGTCGCTCCAGGCGCTTGGCCGCTTCGGCTGGCTGGTCGCGCTGCTCCACGCGCTGTTCTGCGCGCTGCGGCTCGCGCGCTTCAACGCGCAGATCGACCTGGCAGAGCAACCGCACAAGTCGGCAGGCTTCCTCACCGGTGTCCCGGCACCTGCCGGGGCAGCACTCGCGCTGACGCCGGTGTATCTGTGGCTGTGGACGGGAGAACCGCTCACGCGGGCGCCGATCGGGATTGCCATCTGGACCGCATTGATCGCGATCCTGATGGTCTCCAGCGTCGCCACCTTCGGACCGAAGATCCGGCTCCGCCAGAATGTCCGCTTCGAGGCGATCGCCGTGCTCGTGGCACTTGCGGCGGCCCTGGTATCGGCCCCCTGGACGACGCTGGCGATCGTGGCGATCGCCTATCTCGTCAGCATCCCGTTCAGCATGCGCTCGTATCGCCGTATCAGGCGACTGCGAGATGCGGACGGGGGCGCGGCATCCGTGCAGGAACCGATCGCACGCTGACGCGCGACAGGCGCGGCGACGGGGCGGGAAGCGCTACCGGCCGCGCCATGCCGAACAATTCGGCGAAGCGGTGCAATTGCGGATGAATGCTTGCGTACAGCGTCCAGCATGCCGCCACGAACGCGGCACTGAACAGAAAAAAGACAGCGAATCCAGTCATAACCCGGCTCCTGATCTTCAACGCCGATCCCCGCGGAACCCAAGACCCTCGAACCGTCGAGAGTTTTGCCTGTTCCATCAATCGCGTTCTGATCGCTGTATGTTCCATTCCTGTTCCGCCGTCAAGCGATGTTCCAGCAATGTTCCACCTTGCGCGGCAGGACTCCATCGAGTAAGCGGCCCGCCTCAACCCCGCATGGGAAGCATCATAACCCGGTGTTCGGAACGCTTCCGAATTCCCGCTTCCCAGAGGACCAACCGGAAGGAGTTATCCCTATGGCGGCACCTGTCGTCACCATGCAGCAGCTGCTCGAGTCGGGCGCGCACTTCGGTCACCAGACCCATCGCTGGAACCCGAAGATGAAGCCTTACATCTTCGGTGATCGCAACGGCGTTCACATCATCGACCTGTCGCAGACCGTTCCGCTCTTCGCGCGTGCCCTCGAGTTCGTCAGCTCGACCGTCGCCGCCGGCGGCAAGGTGCTGTTCGTCGGCACAAAGCGCCAGGCGCAGGAGCCGATCGCCGACGCCGCGCGTCGTGCGGGCCAGCATTTCGTCAACCACCGCTGGCTGGGCGGCATGCTCACCAACTGGAAGACCATCAGCAACTCGATCAAGCGCCTCAAGACGCTCGAAGAGCAGCTGTCGGGCGACACGCACGGCCTCACCAAGAAGGAAGTGTTGCAGCTCACCCGTGAGCGCGACAAGCTCGAGCTCTCGCTCGGCGGCATCCGCGACATGGGCGGCATCCCCGACATCATGTTCGTGATCGACGCGAACAAGGAAGAGCTGGCGATCAAGGAAGCCAACACGCTGGGCATCCCCGTCGTCGCCGTGCTCGATTCGAACGTTTCGCCGGACGGCATCGCGTTCCCGGTTCCGGGCAACGACGACGCCAGCCGCGCCATCCGCCTGTACTGCGAAGCCATCGCCATCGCCGCGACCCGTGGCGGCCGCGAAGCGCTGATGCAGCAGGGCTATGACTTCGGTGCTGCCGAGCAGCCGCCGGTCGAGGAAGCCGTCGAAGGCTGATTGCCCGCGTCATCGAACCGTAATCGGGGCGGGGCAGGGCAACGCGCACTGCTCCGCCCGACTTTTAACTGAGGAATAGAGACATGGCCGAGATCACTGCAGCCGCCGTCAAGGAACTCCGCGAAAAGAGCGGCGCCGGTATGATGGATTGCAAGAAGGCGCTCTCCGAAACCAACGGTGACATGGAAGCCGCTGCCGACTGGCTGCGCGCCAAGGGCCTCGCCGCCGCCGCCAAGAAGTCGAGCCGCACCGCTGCCGAGGGCCTCGTCGGCCTCGCCGTTGCCGGCACCAAGGGCGTCGCCGTCGAGGTGAACTCGCAGACCGACTTCGTCGCCAAGAACGAGATCTTCCAGGGCTTCGTGCGCGAGACTACCGCGCTGGCGCTCGATGCCGGTGACGACATTGCCGCCCTCAAGGCTACCAAGATGGAGTCGGGCCAGACCGTCGACGAGGCGCTGACCGCCAACATCGCCACCATCGGCGAGAACCAGGTGCTGCGTCGCGCCAAGAAGGTCGAAGTCGCCAACGGCGCGGTGATCCCGTACGTGCACAACGCGGCGGCCCCGGGCCTGGGCAAGATCGGCGTGCTCGTTGCGCTCGAATCCGAAGCAGGCGTCGACGTGCTCGAGCCGCTCGGCAAGCAGCTGGCGATGCACATCGCGGCAGCCTTCCCGCTGGCGCTGGACGAGAGCGGCCTGGACCAGGACGTGCTCGCCCGTGAGCGTGCGATCGCGGCCGAGAAGGCGTCCGAGAGCGGCAAGCCGGCCGAGATCATCGAGAAGATGGTCGACGGCGCGGTGAAGAAGTTCGCCAAGGAAAACGCCCTGCTCAGCCAGCTGTTCGTGATGGACGGCAAGACCCCGGTTGCGGACGTCATCGCCAAGGCGGCGAAGGACTCCGGCTCGGCGATCGTGCTGAAGGACTATGTCCGCTTCCAGCTCGGCGAAGGCATCGAGAAGGAAGAGAGCGATTTCGCTGCCGAAGTGGCGGCGACGGCCGGTCTCACCAAGTAATCAGGCGCGCCGGGAGGGGCCGTTTCGGCGGCCTTTCTCCGGCATCCCCGCTTGTTCGCGCGGCGCGGCTCCTCTAGGGTCCGCGCCGCTTCGCTGTCCGCTTCTCAAGATTTCAGGAACCCCATGACCGTATCGACCTTCCGCCGCATTCTTCTCAAGCTGTCGGGGGAGGTCCTGATGGGCCAGGGCCAGTTCGGCATCGATCCGGAGACCTGCGAGCGCGTCGCGCTCGAGGTGAAGGAGGCCAAGGAAAGCGGTCTCGAAATCTGCATGACCGTGGGCGGCGGCAACATCTTCCGCGGCATTGCGGGCGCGGCGCAGGGCTTCGATCGGGCGAGCGCCGATTACATGGGCATGCTCGCCACCGTGATGAACGCGCTGGCGATGCAGAACGCGCTGGAGAAGGTGGGCGTCGAAACCCGCGTCCAGTCGGCGATCCCGATGGCCAGCGTGTGCGAGCCCTATATCCGTCGCCGCGCCGAGCGGCACATGGAGAAGGGCCGCGTCGTGCTGTTCGCGGCCGGCACCGGCCTGCCGTTCTTCACCACCGACACCACGGCGGCGCTGCGGGCGGCCGAGATGAAGTGCGACGCGCTGTTCAAGGGCACCTCGGTCGATGGCGTGTACGACGCCGATCCCAAGAAGGTGCCGACCGCGACGCGCTACGAGACGCTCAGCTACGATCGCGTCCTCGCCGACAATCTGAAGGTGATGGATGCCTCGGCCGTGGCGCTCTGCCGCGACAACCATATCCCGATCGTGGTGTTCAACATCCGCGGCGAGGGCAATCTCGCCTCGGTGCTCCGGGGCGAGGGGACTTCCACCATCGTCCAGGACGCGAACGCCGCGTAATCCAACGAACCCAAGCTTCAAGGAAAGCCGAAAATGGCCGCTTACGACAAGGCAGATCTCGAGCGCCGCATGGCCGGTGCCGTGGAATCGCTCAAGCACGATCTCGGCGGTCTTCGCACCGGCCGCGCGTCCACCACGCTGCTCGATCCGGTGACGGTCGAGGTCTATGGCTCGCACATGCCGATTACCCAGGTGGCGACCGTCTCGGCGCCGGAGCCGCGGATGCTGTCGGTGCAGGTGTGGGACAAGTCGAACGTCGGCCCCGTCGACAAGGCGATCCGCTCGGCGGGCCTGGGCCTCAATCCGATCGTCGACGGCCAGACGCTGCGCCTGCCGATCCCCGACCTGACCGAGGAGCGCCGCAAGGAACTCGCCAAGCTCGCCAACCAATATGCGGAGAAGGCCCGCATCGCCGCGCGCAACGTGCGCCGCGACGGCATGGACAGCCTGAAGACCGACGAGAAGAAGGGCGTGTTCGGCGAGGACGAGCGCAAGCGCCACGAAACCGAGGTGCAGAAGCTGACCGACGCGACCATCGCCGACATCGACGCGGCGGCGGCATCCAAGGAAAAGGAAATCCTGGGCAAGTGATCCGCGCCGGGGGGTCTGGGGCAGCCAAAGGGGCAGGGTGCGGTGGCTGTTAAGCTGGCTTCCGCTTCGGGCGGCGAAACACCGCCGCCCCGCCATGTCGCGATCATCATGGACGGAAATGGCCGCTGGGCGAAGAAGCGGCTGCTGCCGCGTATCGCCGGCCACCGGCAGGGTGTGGAGGCGGTGCGTCGAGTCGCGCGCGCGGCGCGTACCCTCGGCATCGAGGTTCTGACGCTCTACGCCTTCTCGTCCGAGAACTGGCGCCGTCCCGAAGAAGAGGTCGGCGCGCTGATGGGGTTGCTGCGGCATTTCCTCGCCAGCGAGCTGGACGAGCTGATCGCCGAGGGCGTGAAGCTCAAGGTGATCGGCGACTGGCGCAGCCTGTCGCCGGACCTTGTCGCGATGATCGAGGGTGCGGTTGCGCGAACCGCCGGAAATCCCGGCCCGACGCTGGCGATCGCGCTGAACTATGGCGCGCAGGCGGAAATCCTGGCGGCCGCGCGGCGGCTTGCGGAGCAGGCGCGCGACGGCACGCTGGACCCCGGCATGATCGACGAGGCGCGCTTCGACGGCGAGCTGGAGACGGCGGGCATGCCGCCGCTCGACCTGCTGATCCGTACCTCGGGCGAACAACGGCTGTCGAATTTCCTGCTGTGGCAGGCGGCCTATGCCGAGCTGTTGTTCGTCGATACGCTCTGGCCCGACTTCGACGAGCGGACGCTTGCCGACGCGCTGGCCCAGTTCGGGCAGCGCCAGCGACGGTTCGGCGGTCTGTGAGCAAGAATTCGGACCTTCCCAAGCGTGCCGTCGTCGGCGTCGCGCTGGTCGGACTTGCGCTGGCCGCGTTGTGGGCCGGTGGCTGGGGCTTCTGGCTGGTCATCGCGGTGATGGCAGTGCTGATGATCGGCGAATGGGCGTTGCTCGCCGGAGACGCCGGCCGGAAGCGGCTTTCTCAATATGTGCTGGTCGTGCCGCTGGCGATCCTCAGCCCGGCAGCCGCCGGGCCCGGATTTCTGGCGCTGGGCCTGGTGTTCGGTGCATTCTTCTTCGTCGCCATCGTCACCCGCAACGGCAAGCTCGGCGCGGGGCAGATCTATGTCGGCTTGCCGATCCTGGCGCTGCTCCTGCTGCGCGAACACCCCCAGGGCTTCGCCGCGACGCTCTGGGCGATGGCGATCGTCTGGGTCTGCGACAGCGGTGCCTATTTTGCCGGGCGCGCCATCGGCGGGCCGAAGCTTGCGCCGGCGATCAGCCCGAACAAGACCTGGGCGGGCTTTGTCGGCGGACTTTTTGCTGCCGTCCTGTTCTCGGCGGTCTTCGCGGCCCTCGCTCCCGGGGAAGCGATCGGCTGGTGGCTGGTGCCGGTCTCGCCGGTCGTCGCGATCGCGTCGCAGATCGGCGATCTCTACGAGAGCCATCTGAAGCGGGTGGCGGGCGTCAAGGATTCGGGCACGCTGCTGCCGGGGCATGGCGGCATTCTCGACCGGCTGGACGGGCTGGTCTTCGCGGCACCCGTTGCCGCCTTGTTTTTTGCGATCCATCATCAGGTGGTCTTGGGAGGTTTCTGGTGGTGAAGCGCGTTACGGTGCTGGGGGCGACCGGTTCGGTCGGAACCTCCACGCTCGACCTGATCGAACGCAATTCGAACGCCTTCGAAGTGGTGGCGCTGACCGCCAATTGCGATGTCGAGAAGCTGGCCGCCGCTGCCATTCGCACCAACGCACGCTATGCCGTGGTGGCCGACCAAGCCTGCCTGCCGACGCTGCGCGAGCGGCTGGCGGGGACGGGGGTCGAGGCGCTCGGCGGCGCCCATGCGGTGTGCGATGTCGCGCGGATGGGCGCGGACTGGACGATGGCCGCGATCGTCGGCGCCGCCGGGCTCAAGCCGGTGATGGCCGCGCTGGAAGGCGGCGGCACGGTTGCGCTCGCCAACAAGGAGTCGCTGGTCTCGGCGGGCGAGGTGATGATGGCGGCCGCCCGCGCGCACGGCGCGACGCTGCTGCCGGTCGATTCGGAGCACAACGCGGTGTTCCAGTGCCTCGATCGCACCGCACCCAAGGGCGTGCGCCGGATCATCCTCACCGCCAGCGGCGGCCCGTTCCGCTCGACGCCCAAGGAGGCGATGCGCGCCATCACGCCGGCGCAGGCGGTGGCGCATCCCAACTGGTCGATGGGCGCCAAGATCTCGGTCGATTCGGCGACGATGATGAACAAGGGCCTCGAACTGATCGAGGCGTTCCACCTGTTCCCGGTCGCGGCCGAGCAGCTGGCGGTGCTGGTGCATGCCCAGTCGGTCGTCCACTCGATGGTGGAATATGTCGATGGATCGGTGCTGGCGCAGCTCGGTACGCCCGACATGCGCACCCCGATCGCCTATGCGCTGGCCTGGCCCGAGCGGATGGAAACGCCGTGCGCGCCGCTGGACCTTGCCGCGGTAGGCCGGCTGGACTTCGAAAATCCGGATCTCGAGCGCTTCCCGGCGCTCGCGCTGGCGATCGAGGTGCTCAAGGCCGGCGGGGCGCGTCCGGCGATCCTCAACGCGGCCAACGAAGTCGCCGTCGCGGCCTTTCTTGCCGGGCGGATCGGATTTCTTGAAATTGCCGCAATCTCTGCCGATACGCTTAGCCGCTATGACCCGGCCGCACCGGACACGCTCGACGCCGTACTGGCAATCGACGAAGAGGCGCGGCGCTACGCGGCTGAGCGAGTGAAGGACTGCGTCGCTTGATCCAATCCCCCGGCATCCTGCTCACCATTCTGGCGTTCGCGCTGGTGATCGGGCCGCTCGTGTTCCTGCACGAGCTGGGACATTATCTGGC